>JANMXG010000450.1:0-3906 GCA_031394235.1 Betaproteobacteria bacterium | reverse complement strand
TGCCTTTGTATCGCTGCCCGAGATCGCGCTGGGCATTCCACTCACCTGGGGCGCGATCCCGCGGCTGGTGGCGCTGGTGGGCCCGGCCCGGGCCAAGCGCCTGACCATCCTGTGCGAGCGTGTGGCTGCGGCCGATGCGCTGGCCATGGGCCTGGTCGACTACACCGCGCCCAGCGGCCAGGCGCTGTCCCGCGCCCGCCAGGTGGCCGAGCAGGTGCTGACGATGCCGGCCCACGCGGTGCGCATGAGCAAGGAGACCGCCAACGCCGTGGCCACCGCTCTGCACCACCTGGGCGGCCACATGGCACACGACCAGATCATGCTGGCTGCCGCCAGCGCCGAGGCCCAGACCGCCCGCACCCATGCCTTCAAACCTGCGGTCAAGCCCGACAGCCTCCTGGCCGTCGCATCTGGCTGCGCTCAAAAACCGTTGAACCCAGCGGCTTGCCACTTTCAAGCGCCACAATCCCGCCATGACCTACTGCATCGGTATCCGCCTCAACGACGGCCTCGTTTTTTTGTCCGATTCGCGCACCAACGCCGGCATCGACCAGATCAGCACCTTCCGCAAGATGATCGTCTACGAGCGCGCTGACGACCGCTTCATGGTGCTGCTGTCGGCCGGCAACCTGAGCATCAGCCAAAGCGTCAGGGAAATCCTGCAGCTCGAAAAGATCGACCGCGGCCCCGACCAGCCGGCGCTCACCATCTGGAACGCCGAAAGCATGTTCGAGGCGGTGCGGGTGCTGGGCAGCGCGGTGCGCCGGGTCTACCAGCAAGACGGCCCCAGCCTGAAGGCCGCCGGCATCGACTTCAATGCGTCGATGATCTTTGGCGGCCAGATCAAGGGCGAGGCGATGCGCATGTTCATGGTTTATTCGGCGGGCAACTTCATCGAGGCCACCCGCGAGACCTGCTTCTTTCAGGTGGGCGAGAGCAAGTACGGCAAGCCGATCCTCGACCGGGTGCTCACACCCACCACGCCCCTGGACGAAGCGGCCAAGTGCGCACTGGTGTCGATGGATTCCACCCTCAAGTCCAATTTGAGCGTGGGCCTGCCGCTGGACCTGCTGGTGTACCGAGAGGGCACGTTCCAGAGCGACCAGATCGTCTGCATCGATGACCAGAACCCCTACTTCCAGATGATCCACAGCACCTGGGGTCAGCGCCTGCGTGAGGTGTTCGAGGGCATTGCAGACCCGGTGTGGGACGGCAGCGCCACCGCGCAACCGCTGCTCTCCGCCCTGTCGCGCTACGAGCCGCTGCGCAAGATCAGCAAACCCGAAGAGCGGATCGTCTGAGCCGGGGGTGCCGAAATGCCCAGCACGTCAAGCTCGTCACGGCGCAGCAAGTCCTTGAGCAAGGGCGGCTCGAAGTGGCGCTTAACGGTGATGGCGTAAAAGGTCTCGATCAGGTCGGGCACGACGCAGTATTCAACGAGCTGGCCGCTGGCCAACTCGTCCCGCACCACCACTGACGGCAGCAGCGCCACCGCACCCGAATCGCGGGCCAGCAGGCGCAGCAAGGCCATGTCGTCCACCTCGGCCAGCACCCGGCAGCGCAGGCCATGCTGCTCGCACATCAGATCAAAGGCGGCGCGGATGTCGCTGTCGCGACCGGGCAGCAGCAAGGGCACCTCGGCCAATTCCTGTGGGAACCGGAAGGCCTGGCCGCCGGGTCGCGGCCGGCCCACCAGACTGACCGGCTGGCGCGCGATGCTGCGGCAGCGCCACGGGTGGTCGGCGTCGGCATGCACCCGGCGGTTCGACAGCACCACGTCCAGCGTGTGCACCCGCAGCCGCTGCAGCAACTCGGCCAGGCTGCCGGACTGCAGCACCAGTTCAACATCGGAGCGGGTCAGCAACGGCTTGACGAAGTTCTCTTGAAAATTGCGTGACAGCGTCGCCACCGAGCCGATGCGCAGCACCTGGCGGGTCTGCACGGCGCCGTCGCGCAGCATCGCCAGCAACTCGTTGCCCGAGGTAAATATCGACTCGGCGTAGGTCAGCGTCATGCGGCCGGCCTCGGTGATCTGCAAGCCACGGCCGACCCGGTTGAACAGGGCATGACCGAGTTGCGCCTCCAACTGCTTGATCTGCGTGGACAGCACCGACTGCGACACATGCAACCGGGCGGCTGCGCGCGTCAGGTTGCCCTCCTTGGCCACGGCCCAGAAGTAGTGCAGGTGGTGAAAGTTCAAGCGTGACATGACCTAAATTATCTGTTTTATCGAACGTTTTGTCAGAAACAATGAATTTTACGGATCTGATTGAAATCGGCACAGTGGCGGTCAACCGAAGCCTGCGAGACCTGCACCATGGATACGAACCTGATGGACTTTTCACCCTGGCGTGGCGCAGGGCTGGCACTGGTGCCGCTGGCGTACCTGGCGGCCGCTGCTGCCGCCGCGGCGCTGGGTCAGCGGCCCGCCGCCAGCTGGCGTGTCGCCCGCGGGTGCGCGGCGCTGGCGCTGTGCGCGGCACTGTTGTCGCTGGGTGGGCTGCTGGCGGGTGGCGCGGCGCTGCTGCGCGGGCCGGCGCTGCTGGTGCTGGGGGATGCGGGTGCCCTGCACTTCAGCCTGCGCAGCGACGCGCTGGGCGGCACGATGCTGGTGCTGGTGAGCTTCATCGGCTGGGTGATCACCGGCTTCTCGCAGCCTTACCTGGGCGGTGCGCCGGGCCAGCCGCGCTACATCCGCGGCCTGATGCTGACGCTGGCCGCCGTGTCGCTGCTGGTGCTCACCAACAACCTGGCCGTGCTGGCGCTGGCCTGGATTGCCACCAGCCTGGCGCTGCACGGGCTGCTGACCTTTTTTGAGGGCCGGCCGCAGGCGCTGATCGCAGCGCACAAGAAGTTTCTGGCCAGCCGGGTGGCCGACCTGTGCCTGCTGGGCGGTGTGACGCTGATCGGCCTGCAGCTCGGCACGCTGGAGATCGACCGCGCCATCGCTGCCGCACGCGCCTATCCCTCCATGCCTGCCAGCCTGCAGGCTGCGGCCATCCTGCTGGCGGTCAGCGCGTTGCTCAAATGCGCGCAACTGCCGGTGCACGGCTGGCTGATCCAGGTGATGGAGGCGCCAACGCCGGTGTCCGCGCTGCTGCATGCCGGCGTGGTCAATCTGGGCGGCTTCTTGCTGATCCGTGTCGGGCCGCTGGTGGCCGACGTGCCGGCCGCGCAGGCCCTGCTGGTGGTGGTGGGCAGCATGACGGCGGTGGTCGCAGCGCTGGTGATGATGACCCGCGTCAGCATCAAGGTCTCGCTGGCCTGGTCCACCTGCGCGCAGATGGGCTTCATGCTGATGCAATGTGGCCTGGGCCTGCATGCACTGGCGCTGTTGCACCTGGTGGCGCACTCGCTGTACAAGGCCCATGCCTTCCTCGCCGCTGGGGGCGCGGTAGAGCAAAACCGCTTGCGGCAGATGACACCCCCCACGCCGCCGCTGAGCGCGGTTACCTGGGTCGGCGGTGCGCTGGCAGGCCTGGCCGTGGTGGCTGCCGCCGCGCTGGCCTGGGGCATCCGGCCGGCTGCCGGGCCCGCACTCTGGGCGATGGGCGGCATCCTGGCGCTGGCGCTGGCGCCGCTGCTCACCGGGCCACTGCTGCGGGCCGGCATGCTGGGCGCTCTGGCTGGCCTGGCCGGCGCATCGGGGGTTGCGCTGGCCTACTTTGGGCTGCACGCGCTGTTCGACGGCTGGCTCGGTGTGCACGGCGGCACTGCCGTCGGCATGGCCAGCCTGGCGCTGGTGGTCTGGGTACTGGCCAGCTTTGGCCTGCTGTTCGGGGTGCAAGGCGCCGTGCGGGTCTGGCCGCAAGGGGCATTGGCACGCTGGCTCTACCCCACGCTGTTCGCCGGCCTGTACCTGGACGAATTGTTCACCCGGCTGACATTCCGCCTGTGGCCGGCGCG
>JANMXG010000449.1:0-2202 GCA_031394235.1 Betaproteobacteria bacterium | reverse complement strand
TCGGTCATCACCTGGCGCGCTTCGACGTATTTGTCCGCGACCTGGAGCTGGACGCGATGGTAGGAGTAGGCGCTGTCAGTCGAACCGCTCGACGCCAGGCATGCCCAGGTGCCACTCAGGGCCGCTGGCTTGGGCCAGTAGAGGCGGGCCATTCAGCAAAAAGGGCGCAGCGGCCTTGACGGGCAGCCAGTTGCTCAGCCTGTCGGCCGCTGGTGCGTCGGTCTGCACCCACAGGTCCAGGGAACCATCGGTCTGCGCCTCGGTGAGGTTGGCATACAGAAAATGCTGGCCCGCGCTTTCGGCGGCGGCCATCAGGTCTTCAACGCGGTGCGCGCGAATGGCCTGCAGGATATTGGGCCGGCGCCCAGGCAAGTCGCGCCAAGCTGCGCGGCCTGAGCAAACCAGCCACCGAATACCTCACAGACCCCAGCGACACCTGAACATCCCTCCCGAAGGCGTGCGCTCGAAGAGGCATTGACAGGTCAGACCGGCAGCCGGTGAACTCGACCAAGCCTGCGTGGCGGCCATCGCGCCCAACCCGTCGAGCGAATGGCGCCCGACTGAGCAGTTCGTATCAGGGTCCGCACCGGCAGCTGCAACAAGGCCGATTGCAGATGTGCAGTCTGCTCTCTGTCGCACCGAACCTTCGTCCCGCACGTCCTGAGCTCCGGGCAATGCGAATCAGAAAACAAATTAAAACAAACACTTGACACGGGGGGAGGTCCTTGCAGAGGGACCACTTGTAGAATTCCCGCAGCCGCGTCAGCATTGGGGTGTTTCTTGTCGGCCGCATGGTGTGTCCCGGCCCTGGTCAGCAATCCGGGCGAACAGCCCGCGTGTGGCGGCTGGCAAGTGCAGATCGCCCCTGAACCCCGCAAGGAGAACCAGATGACCCAGCAAACTCTTCGACGCCTGATGGCCGCCCTGTCCCTCGGCGTCGCTGCGGTGGCCGTGACCACGGTTGCGCATGCCACCCACTCCTGGAGCGGGTATCACTGGGCCCGGACGACACCTCAGTTCACGCTGAAGCTGGGTAACAACATGACCACAGCTGACTGGCGGGCCCATTTGACGCAGACGTCGTCGGATTGGAACAGCGGCAACAGCGCCGTCCTGACCGCGATCGTCGCCGGAACGGCCGGCAAGCGCTGCTCGATGGTCGCCGGCACGACGCAGGTTTGCAACGGCACTTACGGCAGCAACGGCTGGCTCGGACTGGCGTCGATCAACATCAGCGGCGGCACCCACATCACGCAGGGGTCGGCGAAGATGAACGACACCTACTTCAACACGTCCACGTACAACAACCCCAACGAGAGGTTGCATGTGGTGTGCCAGGAAGTGGCCCACACTTTTGGTCTTGACCACCAGTCCACCGACGGCAGCTCGCAAAACAGCTGCATGGACTACTTCTCGAACACCGGCGCGAATGCGACCAGCACACTCAGCACGAAGCCGAACGCACATGACTTCGCCCAGCTGAATCTCATCTACGCGCACCTCGACAGCACGTCGACGGTGGCGATGATCGCCGCCCAAGTAGCCGCCTTCAGTCAGGGCGCGGCTGCCGCCGGCCGCGACATCAGCGACGATCCGCAGAGCTGGGGCCAACTGGTGCGCCAGTCGGCCAACGGTCGCAGTTCGCACTACGAGCGCGAGAACGGCGACGGTTCGCGCAACGTGACCCATGTCTACTGGACCCTCGAGGTCGCCACGCGCTGCGTGAGCTGCGACCATCGCTTCCAGCGCTGAGCCCAGCTGACGACCGCCCCTGATCGAGGGGGCACGAGAGATGAGGGCGACGCCACCCGGTGTCGCCCTTGGTCATTGTGGTGCGGGCAATGGAGCCGGCGGCGCTTGGTGCCCCGCTCGGGTCCGCTGTGCCGCTGGTTGGAGGATAGGCTTTTAAAACGCCCTTTTTCCTTCCCGCCTGCACCCCGAACGCGGCAGAACAACGGCAGAACAACGGTGGGATAGAGCGCCCGAAGCGCTTGAACCTGCCTTTGGATGCAGGGCGAAGTCTGTTGGGCGTGGACAGCCCGGTCGAAAAGCGTCTTTCCTGGCGTCATCTACGGGTTAGCCCTTGGCGCTGCGCCACATCCATCGGTCACGAAAACCCTCGCGCGCAGCCGGTCCCCGTAGCCCTGCTCTGCGGACCCCCTGAACGGTGATGAATCGGAATCTTCAGGCCGCTTGCAGCGC
>JANMXG010000448.1:0-3985 GCA_031394235.1 Betaproteobacteria bacterium | reverse complement strand
ATAGAGATGGGCGGCGCGGTGCTGCAGCGCCTGGAACTCGCCGATGGCTTTGCCAAACTGGCGCCGGTCCTTGAGGTACTGCACGGTGCGGTCGAACACCTCGTCGGCCAGACCCAGCAGCTCGGCCGCCGCGCCGGCCCGCCCCACATCCAGCGCGGCGCTGAGAGCTGCCGCCGAGTTGCCGGCATCCGGCCCGCCCAGCCGGGCGTCCGCGCCCACCCTGACGCCTTGCAGCGTGATGCGGGCGGCGTTGTGGGCATCGACCATGGCGGTGCGCTCGATCTGCAACCCGGCCAGTTGCGGCGTGACCCCGAACAGGCCCACCCCGCCGTCCGGCAGCGTGGCCGCAATGATCAGCAGATCGGCCATATGGCCGTCCAGCACCAGGGTCTTGGCGCCGTCGATGACCCAACCGTGCCCGCCGCTGTCAACGTCAATCCGGGCGGTGGTGGCAAAACCGGTTGCCCGGTGCTTGGCCACCTCGTCCACTGCCAGCGTGGCAATGGCCTGGCCACTGGCCAGCCGGGGCAGCCACTCTTGCTGCTGCGCTGCCGTGCCGGCCTGGCGCAGCGCGGTGACTGCCACCAGGCTGGACGCCAGCAGCGGCGACGCACACAACTGGTGGCCGATTTGCGCCATCACCACACCCGCCTCGACGGGGCCCAGACCCAGCCCGCCCAGCGACTCGGGCACCATCACGCCGGTAAAACCCATCTCGGCGAATTTGCCCCACAAGCTGCGCGAAAAGCCGGTGGCGTCGGCGCTGTCGCGCAATTGGCGCAAGGCCGACACCGGCGATTGATCACTCAAAAAGCTGCGCGCGCTGTCGCGCAGCATGGTTTGTTCTTCGCTCAGGATCAGGGGCATGGCGGGCGTCTCGTAGCGATGTCGGATGGACCGGGGTGCTGCGGCGTCAAGCAAACGCCGCAGGATAGGCGCCGCAGGCGCATCGGGGTGGGTCAGCTCGGCAGTTCCAAGATGCGCTTGGCGATGATGTTGAGCTGCACCTCGCTGGTGCCGCCCTCGATCGAGTTGGCCTTGGTGCGCAGCCAGGTGCGGGCCACGGCGCCGTCACGCGAGCGATCGCTCTCCCATTCCAGCGCATGGGCACCGCCCACCGCCATCATCAGCTCCCAGCGGCGCTTGTTGAGCTCGGCGCCGTAGTACTTGAGCATCGACGACATCGCAGGATGGCCCTGGCGCGCACGGCCCAGGTCGCCGGCCCGCTCCATCGCCAGCCGGAAAGCCGCTTCGTCGGTCTCAAACTCGGCGATCTGGGCGCGCAGCATCGGGTCCGCCAGCCGGCCGCTGGCGTCCAGCCCGATGGCGGCGGCCGCCTGCTGGCCCAGCGGCTTGGCGGCAGACCGGTCGCCGATGCTGCCGATCATCTCGCGCTCGTGCGCCAGCAGGTGCTTGGCCACGTCCCAGCCGGCGCCGGGTTGGCCGATCAGGTTGGCTTTGTCCACCCGCACGTTGTCGAAAAAAGTCTCGCAGAACGGGCTCTTGCCCGAAATCAGCAAAATCGGCCGGGTGCTGACGCCGGATGAGGCCATGTCGAACAGCACAAAGCTGATGCCGGTGTGCTTCTTCGCGCTGTCGGTGCGCACCAGGCAGAAGATCCAGTCGGCCAAGTCGGCATACGAGGTCCAGATCTTCTGGCCGTTGACGATGAAGTGGTCGCCCATGTCCTCGGCCCGGGTCGCCAGCGACGCCAGGTCGGACCCGGCGTTGGGCTCGCTGTAGCCTTGGCACCAGCGGATTTCGCCTCGGGCTATTTTTGGCAGATGCTCCAGCTTTTGCGCCTCGCTGCCAAATTTCAACAGCGCCGGGCCCAGCATCCAGATGCCAAAACTCTGCAGCGGCGCGCGGCACTGCAGCGAGCGCATCTCCTGCGCCAGGATCTTGGCCTGCTCGCCGCTCAAGCCGCCGCCACCGTAGGCGGTGGGCCAGGTGGGCACAGTCCAGCCGCGTGCCGCCATGGTGTGCAGCCACTGCTGCTGCGCGGGGCAGCTGAACTTGACGTTTCGACCGCCCCAGCAGGCGTCGTCCTCGCTGGTCATGGGCCGGCGCATTTCGGCCGGACAATGCTCGATCAACCAGGCGCGGGTTTCCTCGCGGAAAGCGGCCAGCTCAGGCGTGGCGTCTTGCGAAACGCCGGACGCCACACTGCCGGAGGGCACCTGGGCAATGCGCTGGGTGGGGTTCTGAACGGCGGTGGTGGCCATGGTGGTGTCCGTTGGCAAGGGTACAGGCACAGCGCGCCAGCGCCGCAGGCGACGCATCGATAGTACAAACCCTGTTTTCTAAAACCTGGCGCGCAGGCGACACCACCGGCATGTCGCTAGGGAAAACGACAACGTACCAGACCTTCTATTTCAGCGCATCATCAATGCTGGCCGCGAGCCCTGCATCGCGGCCCGACAGGAGACCCATGCGCCCGATTGACGCCCTCCAGCAGCCACTGCCCGGCACCGATGACCGGCGCGTGCGACATCGATCTGCCGCCTGATGCGCGCGTACATCCTGCGCCGGCTGATGGCCTTGCTGCCCACGCTGGTGCTGGCCAGCATCATCGTGTTTGTGACGGTGCGGCTGATACCGGGCGACGTGATCGACCTGATGCTGAGCCAGAACGACGTCTCGGCCGACAAAAAAAGCCGCGACGACGTGATCGCCGCGCTCGGTTTTGACCGCCCGATGTGGCAGCAGTACCTGCGCTGGGTCTCGGCCATCGTGCTGCACGGCGACCTCGGCAAATCGCTGTGGCAGGGCACGCCGGTGACCGAGCACCTGCTGGCGCGTTTGCCGGTCACCTTTGAGCTGGGCGCAATTGCGATGCTGGTCGGCCTGCTGATCGCGCTGCCGATCGGCATTTATTCCGCCGTGCGGCAAGACACCGCCGGCGACTACCTGGCGCGCAGTTTCTCGATCCTGCTGCTGGCGGTGCCGAGCTTTTGGCTGGGCACGATGGTGGTGGTGTTCCCGTCGATCTGGTGGGGCTGGTCGCCGTCGGTCGATTACGTCGGTTTTTTTGAGAACCCCGGCGCCAACCTGTCGCAGATGCTGCTGCCCGGCATCGTGCTGGGTGCCGCGCTGTCGGCCGTGACCATGCGCATGACCCGCACCATGATGCTGGAGGTGCTGCGGCAAGACTACATCCGCACCGCCTGGGCCAAGGGCCTGAACGAGCGGCTGGTGATCGTGCGCCATGCGCTGCGCAACGCGATGATCCCGGTGATCACGCTGGTGGGTCTGCAGGCGCCGCTGCTGATCGGCGGCGCGGTGATCATCGAGCAGATCTTCGTGATCCCCGGCATGGGGCTGCTGCTGCTCGAAGCCGTGCAGCAGCGCGACTACCCGATCATCACCGGCGTGTTCTTGATCGTGGGTGTGGCGGTGATGCTGATCAACCTGCTGGTCGATCTCAGCTACGGGTTTCTGGACCCGAAGGTGAGGATGCGCTGATGGGCCTGCCCGCTTTCCTGCTGCGCACGCCGATCTCAGGCCTGCGGTGCTCGCCGTCCGGGAGCACGGCTCCGCTCCTCGACCTGACCTCGGCGCGCTCGCGATGGCAATCGAGCAAGCCCCTATGAGCGCTGCAATTCCCGTCACGCTTGCCGCGTCCAAGCCGCGTGGCAACGGCTTTTTCACCCGCTTGTTCCGCGACAAGCCGCTGGGCGCTGCAGGTGGCGTGATGCTGCTGTTTTTTGTGGCCTGCGGCCTGCTGGCCGATGTCATCAGCCCCTACGACTTCAACGAGATTGCGCCGCTCGACCGGCTGCAGGCACCCAACGCTGCGCACTGGTTCGGCACCGACAACCTGGGCCGCGACGTGCTGTCGCGCTGCCTGTACGGCGCGCAGCTGTCGGTCATCATCGGCTGCACCGCCGCCGCACTGGCCACGTTCATCTCGGCCGCGGTGGGCATTGTCAGCGGCTACTTTGGCGGCAAGGTCGATCTGCTGGTGCAGCGGGTGGTCGATGCC
>JANMXG010000447.1:0-6965 GCA_031394235.1 Betaproteobacteria bacterium | reverse complement strand
GACCTTGATGCCGGTGATTTCTTCAAACGCCTTGGCCAGGGTCTTGGATTCGTACTCGTGCGTGGTCAGGGTCTCGGACACCACCGAAATCTCTTTCACGCCCTTGGCCTGCAATTTCTTGGCGGCCTCGATGAACCATTTCATCTCGGTCATCTGCTGCTCTTTGCTCAGCGTCGAGGGCTGGAACTCGGCGTCGATCCATTTCTTGGCCTCGGCCTCACCGGCCCAGGCGCCTTGCCCCAGGGCCAGCGCGGCGGCCGCAAGGGCCACAGTTTTCATGCGCAACAACATGTCAGTCTCCTCAAAACTTCCCGTTGAATTGATGACACACCGGCTGGGAAGGTGGGGCCGGCGTGCGCTTGAAACCCGGGGGCGACGCGCTAGCCCTTGGCCATCACAACACCCAACAGCAACATCGACGCAACGAAGCCAAACCAGATCGATGGCTCTTGCACCAGGCCAAACCAGGTGATCATCCTTTCGCTGACGGCCACAAACGCCAGGTTCACATAGGCCGCACTGAGCAGGCCGATGAACAGCCGGTCACCGCGGGTGGTGATCAGCGGCAAAAAGCCTTTGCGCTCGAGCGTGGGCCGTTTGATTTCCCACACTGTCATGCCGGCCAGCATCAGCACGATGCAGATGAAAAATACTGCCACCGGCAGCGTCCAGGCCATCCACTCAAACATCACGCGCTCCTTAAACCCGGCCCATCGCGAAGCCCTTGGCGATGTAGTGCCGCACAAACCAGATCACGATCGCACCCGGCACGATGGTCAGCACCCCTGCCGCCGCCAGCACACCCCAGTCCATGCCCGAGGCGCTGACGGTGCGCGTCATCACCGCGACGATGGGCTTGGCGTTGACGCTGGTCAGGGTGCGCGCCATCAGCAACTCGACCCAGCTGAACATGAAGCAGAAAAACGCCGCCACGCCCACCCCGGCCTTGATCAGCGGGATGAAGATCATCACAAAAAAGCGCGGAAAGGTATAGCCGTCGATGTACGCGGTTTCATCAATCTCGCGCGGGATGCCGCTCATGAAGCCTTCCAGAATCCACACCGCCAGCGGCACGTTGAACAGCAGGTGCGCCAGCGCCACAGCGATGTGGGTGTCCATCAAACCCAGCGTGGTGTAGAGCTGGAAAAACGGCAGCAAGAACACCGCGGGCGGCGTCATGCGGTTGGTCAACAGCCAGAAGAACACATGCTTGTCGCCCAGAAAGCGGTAGCGTGAAAACGCATAGGCCGCCGGCAGTGCCACCACCAGCGAGATCACCGTGTTGATCGCCACATAGATGATCGAGTTGATGTAGCCCGAGTACCAGGACACGTCGGTGAAGATGGTGCGGTAGTGGTCGGTGGTGAAGTGCTTGGGCCACAGGCTGAAGGCCGACAGGATCTCTTCGTTGGTCTTGAACGACATGTTGACCATCCAGTACACCGGCAGGATGGCAAACACGAGATAGGCAACCAGGAACAGCGTGCGCTTCTTGAAGCCGGGTTCATTCATGGCCGACCTCCGACTTGTCCGCCGTACCCACCCGCTGCATCCAGTTGTAGAGGATGAAGCACAGCAGCAGGATGATCAGAAAGTAGATCAGCGAAAACGCCGCTGCCGGGCCCAGGTCGAACTGGCCCACCGCCTTCTGCGTCAGGTACTGGCTCAGGAAGGTGGTGGCATTGCCCGGCCCGCCGCCGGTCAGCACAAAGGGCTCGGTGTAGATCATGAAGCTGTCCATGAAGCGCAGCAGCACCGCGATCATCAGCACACCGCGCAGTTTGGGCAGCTGGATGTAGCGGAACACCGCAAACTTGCTGGCGCCATCGATGCTGGCGGCCTGGTAATACGCATCGGGGATGGCGCGCAGGCCGGCAAAACACAGCAGGGCGACCAGCGGTGTCCAGTGCCAGACGTCCATCAGCAGCACGGTGAGCCAGGCGTGGGTGGCGTTGCCGGTGTAGCTGTACTCGATACCCAGCGCTGCCAACGATGCACCCATCAGCCCGATGTCGGACCGGCCGAAGATCTGCCAGATCGTGCCCACCACGTTCCAGGGGATCAGCAGCGAGATCGCCACCGTCACCAGCACCGCGCTCGACTGCCAGCCCTTGGCCGGCATGGACAGCGCCAGCAGGATGCCCAGCGGAATCTCGACCGCCAGCACCGAGAGCGAAAACGTGATCTGGCGCAGCAAGGCGCCTTGCAGGTCGTCGTCGCGCATCACCGCCTTGAACCATTCGGTGCCGACAAACACCCGGCGTTCTGGCGAGATGATGTCCTGCACCGAGTAGTTGACCACCGTCATCAGCGGCAGGATGGCCGAAAAGGCCACGCACAGCACCACCGGCAGGATCAGGAACCAGGCCTTCTGGTTGACGGGTTTCATCAGCAAACCTCCAGGCTGCGCATTGCGGTGGTTCGCCCTTCGGAACGGCCGTGCGGTCTCATGCGCTCACCTTTTGCGGTTCCGGGGCTTCGCCGATCAGCACATCGTCGGCATAAAAACAGGTGTGTGGGCCCAGCACGGCCAGCCACACGGCGGCGCCGGCGGCGGGGATGTTGGCGTCGGGGCTGAGCCGGGCGCGCACGGTGGTGGGGCCGGCCGCAGCGGTAGAACCGGCCGCACCGACCGCACCTTCAATACCGGGGCCGACCTGGGCCGTGACCAACCAGTAGGTGCCGATGTCCTGCGCCTGCACCACCGTGGCGGGCACGGCGCCTGGGGCGTGGGGCCCGGCCAGCGTGACGTACTCGGGCCGGATGCCCAGCACCAGCCGGCCCGGCGCCGGCGGCACGACCCGGTCTGCAGCCACCGCGCAGCCCGCCACCGTCAGCCCGTCACCACTGCGCTCGGCCGGGAGAAAGTTCATGCCGGGTGAGCCGATGAAGTGGCCGACAAAGGTGTGCTGCGGCCGCTCGAACAAATCAGACGCGCTGCCGATCTGCACCGCCCGGCCCCGGGTCATCACCACCACCTGGTCGGCAAAGGTCAGCGCCTCGACCTGGTCATGGGTGACGTAGACCAGCGTGAGCTTGAGCTCATGGTGGATCTGCTTGAGCTTGCGGCGCAGTTGCCATTTGAGGTGCGGGTCGATCACCGTCAGCGGCTCATCAAACAGCACGGCCGACACATCCTCACGCACCAGGCCGCGGCCCAGCGAGATCTTTTGCTTGGCGTCAGCCGCGAGCCCCGCAGCGCGCACGTCGAGCTGGCCGCTGAGCTCCAGCATCTCGGCAATCTTGCCGACCCGCTGGGCGATCTTGTCGGCCGCCACACCGCGGTTGCGCAGCGGAAAGGCCAGGTTCTCGGCCACCGTCATGGTGTCGTAGATCACCGGAAACTGGAACACCTGGGCGATGTTGCGCTGTTGCGGTGTCTTGCTGTTCATCGGCACGCCGTCGAAGGTGACACTGCCTTGCGACGGCGTGACCAGGCCCGAAATGATGTTGAGCAGGCTGGTCTTGCCGCAGCCCGAGGGGCCGAGCAGCGCATAGGCGCCGCCGTCCTCGAAGCGCATCTTCAGCGGCAGCAGCGCGTAGTCGCTGTCTTGCTGCGGGTTGGGCTTGTAGCTGTGCGCCAGGTCCAGGTCGATGCGGGCCATGTCAGTGGGCTCCCGCTGCGCCGGGGCGCCTGGGGGCCTGCAACAGCAGGCCATCGGCACCAAACAGGTAGATCTGCGTCGGGTCGAGGTAGAGCGTCAGCGCGGCGCCCAAATCAAAATAGTGAACGCCGGTCAGCTGTGCCACCAGTTCACCGGCCGCCGTGGCCACGTGCACGAAGGTGTCGGACCCGGCAATCTCGGCCAACTCCACCGTGCCGGGCAGCGCGATGTCGCCCGGTCGGCCCACCACCCGCAACGCGCTGGCGCGCAGGCCCACCGTGGTGTCGGGCCGGGCCGCCGTGCCGGGCAGGCCCAGACGAGGCGCACCGCCGTCCAGCAGGTTCATCGGTGGATCGCTGAAGGCCCGCGCCACCCGGATCGACGCCGGGTGGTGGAACACGTTGGCAGTGGGGCCGTACTGCAGCACCTCACCGGCGTCCATCACCGCTGTCCAGCCGCCCAGCAACAGGGCCTCGGTCGGCTCGGTGGTGGCATAGACCACGGTGGAGCTGCCTGCAGCAAACAGCGCCGACAACTCGTCGCGCAACTCCTCGCGCAGCTTGTAGTCCAGGTTGACCAGCGGCTCGTCCAGCAGCATCAGCGGCGCGTCCTTGGCCAGTGCGCGCGCCAACGCCACGCGCTGTTGCTGGCCGCCCGACAGCTCGGCCGGCAGTCGCTTCAAGAACGGCTCGATGTGCAGCTTTTCGGCAAGTGCCTGCACCCGCTGCGCGATGGCCACTTTGTCCATGGCGCCGCGCAGCTTGAGCGGCGACGCGATGTTGTCAAACACGGTCATCGACGGGTAGTTGATGAACTGCTGGTAGACCATCGCCACGTTGCGTTGGCGCACCGGCAGGCCGGTCACGTCCTGGCCGTCCACCGTCACCCGGCCATGGCTTGGCACGTCCAGGCCGGCCATCAACCGCATCAGGGTGGTCTTGCCGGCCTGGGTGGCGCCCAGCAGCACCGTCACCGTGCCGGGCCGCAGGGCCAGGCTCAAGGGGTAGAGGTGGGTGGCCGCCCCCACCCGGTGTGCAAGGCGGTCCAGGGTCAGTTGCATGGGGTGGTCGTGACGGGCTGGCAGGGGGTTTCAGGGCAGTGGCTGGCCCACCATTGGGCCACTTGCTGGCGTTGCGCGGCGTTGTAGTGCAGGCCCAGCTTGCTGCGGCGCCACAGCACTTCGTCGGCGCTGCGGGCCCACTCTTGCTGGTGCAGGTAGTGCAGCTCCACCTCCCACAGCCCCGGCGCCACTTCGACCCCCAGGGCCTGGCCGCTCGACGCGCTCAACCCGCCGAACCCGCTCAACCCGCCCAACAGCTGATCGACGCGGCTGCCGTAGGCCCGGGCCCAGCGCGCCAGCAAGGGCGGCGGCAATCTGGGGTGGCGCTGCGCCAGCTTGGCGATGAAGCGCGCGATGTCGGCATCCGGCCGCGTGGGCGGGCCAATCCAGGCCGACAAATCACCGCCCGGCAGCAGCGCCGATGCGGTCCAGGCCGGGCGCCGCTCACCCAGGCGCTGCACCAGCGCATCGGCGGCCTCTTCGGCCAGCTTGCGAAAGGTGGTGATCTTGCCGCCCCAGACCGACAACAGCGGCGCCGCGTTTGGCCCCCAAGGTGCTGCGCGCCGCCCCCCCGAGGGGGAGTGCCCGCCTTGGGGCGGCCCGGCGGCGGGCGGCGCGTCATCAAACGCCAGCAGGTAGTCCCGCGTCACCGCCGAGGCAGCGCCCGACTCATCGTCGAGCAAGGGCCGCACGCCGGAATACGACCACACCACATCGCCGGCCAGCACCGGCTTGGCAAAGTAGCGGCTGGCCTGCTCGCACAGGTAGGCGGTCTCGTCGGCATCGATGCGGGCACTGTCGGGCGCACCGGCTATCTCGACATCGGTGGTGCCGATCAACGTGAAATCGCCCTCGTAGGGGATCGCAAAGATGATGCGCTTGTCGGGGTTCTGGAAGATGTAGGCGTGGTCATGCTCGAACAGCTTCCTGACCACGATGTGGCTGCCCTTGACCAGGCGCAGCGAGCGCGCGCTCTGCACCTGGGCCCGGTCACGCAGGAACTCGCCCGTCCAGGGGCCGGCGGCGTTGACCAGCGCCCGTGCCTGCACCTCCAGGGCCGCGCCGCCCGCCGGCTGCAGCCTGGCGCGCCAGCCCTGGGCGTTGCGCTGGGCCTGCTCGCAGCGGGTGCGGGTGAGGATGCTGGCACCCCGGGCGGCGGCGTCCAGCGCGTTCAGCACCACCAGCCGGGCGTCATCGACCCAGCCGTCGCTGTAGACAAAGCCTTTGGTGTAGTGGGCCTTGAGCGGGGCGCCCACGGCGTGGCGGCGCAGGTTGACGGTGGTGCTGGCGGGCAGCCATTCGCGCCTGGCCAGGTGGTCATACAGGAACAACCCGGCGCGCACCATCCACACCGGCCGCATCGACGGATCGTGCGGCATCACAAAGCGCAGCGGCCACATGATGTGCGGCGCGCTCTTGAGCAAGCGCTCGCGCTCGGCCAGGGCCTTGCGCACCAGGCTGAACTGGTAGTACTCCAGGTAGCGCAGGCCGCCGTGGATCAGCTTGGTGGACGACGACGAGGTGTGGCGCGCCAGGTCGTCCTGCTCGCACAAGATCACCGAGAAGCCCCGGCCGGCCAGATCGCGGGCGATGCCGGCGCCATTGATGCCGCCACCCACCACCAGCACGTCGCAGGACAGCGGCGGCGCCGCAAGCGGGACGGGTTGCGGCACGGGCTGCGGCACGGGCTGCGGCACTGAGAGCGGCGTGGAGTGTGGCGGAGACAGCGACATGGAGGCCGGTTCGAGGCGGCGATTTCAATTTCGCTTTTGTTCGATTGAGTTCGTTTGTAGCCCATTCTTGTTCGATCCACAAGCCGGATATCCCTGAGCGACGGCCACAGCGGATCGCGTACGCTGGCGCCCAAACCGACCCTGCCTAGCGCCGTGACCGACCTGATCCCCAACCCGCGCCAGGCCGGCGTGCTGAGCACCGTGCGTGAGCAGGGGTCGGTCACGGTGGAGGCGTTGGCCGAGCGCTTTGGCGTGACGCTGCAGACGGTGCGGCGCGACGTCAAGCTGCTGGCCGAGGCCGGGCTGCTGGCGCGCTTTCACGGTGGCGTGCGGCTGCCGGCCAGCACCACCGAGAACATCGCCTACCGGGCGCGCCAGGCACTCAACGACCAGGCCAAGCGGCAAATCGCCCAGGCGGTGGCGGCCCGGGTGCCCGAGGGCTGCAGCCTGATCCTCAACATCGGCACCACCACCGAGGCGGTGGCGCGCGCCTTGCTGGCCCACCGCGGCCTGCGGGTGATCACCAACAACCTCAACGTGGCGGCCATCCTGAGCGACAACCCCGAC
>JANMXG010000446.1:0-5001 GCA_031394235.1 Betaproteobacteria bacterium | reverse complement strand
ACCGCCTGGCTGGCCCAGGGTGCGGCGCCGCTGGACAGCTTGCCCAGGCTCAACGGCCGCCGGGTGCTGCTGGTCGATGACCTGCCCGAAGCGCTGACCGCGCTGGGCGACCGCTTGCGCATGTTCGGCATGCGGGTCGATGCGGTGGGCTCTGGCCCGCAGGCGCTGGCGCTGGCCGAACGCGCCATTCGGGCGGGCGAAAGCTACGACGCCATGATGATCGATTGGCGCATGGCGCCGATGGACGGCATCGTCACGCTGGGCCGGCTGCGTGCCCTGCTGGGCGACGGCCTGCCGCCGGCGGTGCTGATCACTGCCCACGACGACGACACGATGCGCCGTGACGCCCAGATCGAGCGCTTCGATGCGGTGCTGGTCAAGCCGATCACCGCATCGGCCTTGCACGACACCCTGCTGCGGGTGCTGAACCGCGAGTCGGCATCGACCCCTGACGACCGTGCCTCCGGCGTCGCCGAGCAGGTGCTGCGCGACCGGCACAGCGGCGTGCGGGTGCTGCTGGCCGAGGACAACCCGGTCAACCAGGAGGTCGGCCTGGCCCTGCTGCAACTCGTCGGGCTGGAGATCGATCTGGCCGAAGACGGCGCGCAGGCGGTTGAGCTGGCACGACGCCAACCGTACAGCCTGGTGCTGATGGACATGCAAATGCCGGGCATGGACGGCTTGGCAGCCACCCGTGAGCTGCGCAGGCTGGGTGTGCCTGTTCCGATCATCGCGATGACGGCCAACGCCTTTGGCGAAGACCGTGCCGCCTGCCTGGCCGCCGGCATGAACGACCATGTGGCCAAGCCGGTCAACCCGGAGCAGCTCTACGCCACCCTGCTGCGCTGGTTGCCCGGTGCCCGGTCTGTGGGCATGGACGCCGGGCCGGCGGCGACGTTGCTTGACCAACTCGCGGCCTTGCCCGGCTTCGACACCTTCCTGGTGCTGCGCTCTGCGGGCGGCATGGCCGGCGGGCTGCGCCGGGTGCTGCAGGTGTTCGCCCAGCACTATGCCGACGGCCTGCCCGAGCTGTTGCACCCGGGCGGCGACGAGCGCCTGTCGGTCTGGCGCCTGGCGGCCGACGGGCTGCAAGATGCCTGCGGCGCCATTGGCGCGGTGGGCCTGCAGGCGCAAGCACAACGGTTTGAGGCCGCCTGCCGTGGCCCGGTCGCCGCAGCAGCGCTGGCCAGCGATGCCGAGGCCTTGCATCGGGCGCTGAAAGACCTGGCCGAGCTGCTGACCGGGATACTGGCCCGCAACCGGCTGCAATGATGCTGGCCCGATGGACAAATGCAGAGTCTTCGCATTTCTTTGCGGACCGCTGCCGTCGCTGAAACTTGCCTGGCCAGGCTCGGCACCGCGCGACGCACGGCGTTTGTGGATGGACCCAAAACATCCTGTCACTGCGCTACGCCGCCTGTTGAAAGACGAGACCTGAGATGTTCAAGAAAATCCTGATTGCCAACCGGGGCGAGATCGCCGTTCGCATCATCCGCGCCGCGCAAG
The DNA here is from genome assembly GCA_031394235.1 of Betaproteobacteria bacterium. Classification (GTDB taxonomy): domain Bacteria; phylum Pseudomonadota; class Gammaproteobacteria; order Burkholderiales; family Burkholderiaceae_C; genus Pseudaquabacterium. Next base: position 3,495 of record JANMXG010000446.1, on the reverse strand, counting down.
ACCTGGGCATCCAGGCCGTCAGCGTCTACGCCCGCGACGACGCTGGCGCGCTGCACAGCACGCTGGCTGACGGGGCTGTTGCGCTGGACGCCACCGGCCCCGCCGCTTACCTCGACATTGGCGCATTGGTCAAAGTGGCGCGCCAGCACGGTTGCGACGCCGTGCACCCGGGCTACGGCTTTTTGAGCGAACGGGCCGACTTTGCCCAGGCTTGCGGTGACGCCGGTCTGGTGTTCATCGGCCCGACTCCGGCGCAGTTGGCGCTGTTTGGCGACAAGGCCAGCGCCCGCCAACTGGCGGCCGAGCATGGTGTGCCGCTGCTGCCCGGCACCGCGGCGGCCTCGCTGGCGCAGATCCAGGCTTTTTTTGTCGACCAGCGCCAGCGTGACCCGGCCTGCGGCGTGATGCTCAAGGCCGTGGCAGGGGGCGGCGGGCGCGGCATGCGTGCGGTGTTGGACCCGGCCCTCCTGCCCGAGGCCTACGCCCGCTGCGCGGCCGAGGCGCTGGTGGCGTTTGGCGTGGGCGATGTCTACGCCGAAAAACTGATCCACCGCGCCCGACACCTGGAGGTGCAGGTGATCGGCGACGGCCGCCAGGCCATGACGCTGGGCGAGCGCGAATGCACGCTGCAGCGGCGGTTCCAAAAACTGGTGGAGATTGCGCCCAGCCCCAGCCTGTCGCCTGCGCTGCGCGAGCAGTTGCTGGGGGCCGCTTTGACACTGGCGCGCAGCACCGCTTACCAGAGCCTGGGCACCTTCGAGTTTCTGGTCGATGAGCTGTCGGCAAACCAGCCGTTTGTCTTTATCGAGGCCAATCCGCGGCTGCAGGTCGAGCACACCGTGACCGAGGCCGTCACTGGGGTGGACCTGGTGCAGGCCCAGATCGCGATTGCCGCCGGCGCCTCGTTGGCCGCCATCGGGCTGGACCCGGCAAATCCGCCGGTGGCGCGCGGCTTTGCGGTGCAGTGGCGGATCAACGCCGAAACCCTGGACCCACAAGGCCAGGCCCGCCCGGCCAGTGGCCTGATCACCCGCTGCGAGCTGCCCAGCGGCCCCGGCGTGCGGGTGGACAGCCATGCGCGGGCCGATTTGTCGCCGTCACCGCACTACGACAGCCTGCTGGCCAAGCTGATCGTCAGCCACCGCAGCGGGCATTTTGAGGACGTGCTGAGGCGCTCGCAGCGGGCGCTGGCCGAATGCCGGATCGACGGCGTGGCCACCAACCTGCCGCTGTTGCGGGTGCTGGCGACGGAGCCGGCGCTGCACCACAACACCGTGCACACCCGCTGGCTGGAGGAGGCGTGGCCGCGCCTGCAAGACCGGCTGGCGAGCCACACCGACGCGGCACCGCTGCCGGTGCTGGCCCGCACGCCGGGGCTGGGGGCCGAGCCACGACTGCCCGACGGCCAGACGGCGCTGTGCGCACCGATGGCCGGCCGGCTGGTGCAGTTCAACGCCGCGGTGGGCGACACCCTGGCCGCCGGCGCCGAGGCGCTGGTGCTCGAAGCCATGAAGATGCAGCACGGCCTGGCCACGCCCGGTGCGGTGCGTGTGGCTGCGTTGTGCGTGGCGCCGGGCGACTTTGTCAACGAGGGCCAGCGCCTGCTGCTGCTCGAAGCCATCGACGATGCACACGCCGTGGCCGCCGACGCGCTGGCCCACGACCTCGACCACATCCGGCCCGACCTGCAACGGGTGCGCGACCGCGATGTCCTGCTGCTCGACGCGGCCCGGCCCGAGGCGGTGGCGCGCCGCCACAAGGCCGGTGGGCGGACTGCGCGTGAAAACGTCGATGACCTGTGCGACCCGGGCAGCTTCATCGAGTACGGCGGCTACGCGGTGGCCGCGCAGTCCCGCCGCCGCACCCAAGACGACCTGGTGCGCAACACCCCGGCCGACGGCATGGTGACCGGCATCGGCGCCGTCAACCGTGCCGAGTACGGCCCCGAGCGCAGCCGCTGCGCGGTGATGGCCTACGACTACACCGTGCTGGCCGGTACCCAGGGCTGGCGCAACCACCACAAAAAAGACCGGCTGCTGGGGCTGGCGCACCAGTGGAAACTGCCCACCGTTCTGTTTGCCGAAGGCGGCGGCGGCCGGCCGGGTGATGTGGACATGCCGATCGTTGCCGGGCTGAACAACCACACCTTCAGCCAGTTTGCTGCGCTGTCGGGCAAGGTGCCGGTGGTCGGCGTGGTGCATGGCCGCTGCTTTGCCGGCAATGCCGCGCTGCTGGGCTGCGCCGACGTGATCATCTCGACCCAGTCGGCCAACATCGGCCTGGGAGGCCCGGCGATGATCGAAGGCGGTGGACTGGGGCTGTTCCGGCCCGAGGAGATCGGCCCGGCGTTTGACCTGCACCGCAACGGCGTGATCGATGTGCTGGTGGCCGATGAAGCGGCGGCCGTGGCCACCACCCGCCAGTACCTCAGCTACTTCCAGGGCCGCAACCCCCACTGGGCAGCGGGCGACGCCCGGGCGCTGCGGCACTTGGTCCCCGAAAACCGGCTGCGGGTCTACGACATGCGCGCGGTGGTCAGCGGTCTGGCCGACACCGGGTCGGTGCTGGAACTGCGGGCCGGTTTTGGCCACGGCATGGTCACCGCGTTGGCGCGCATCGAGGGCCGGCCGGTCGGCATCTTTGCCAACAACCCGCACCATCTGGGCGGCGCGATCGACCCGGACGGCGCCGACAAGGCCGCGCGTTTCATGCAGCTGTGCAATGCGCACGGCATTCCGCTGCTGAGCCTGTGCGACACGCCCGGCTTCATGGTCGGGCCCGAGGTCGAGCGCCAAGCCCAGGTGCGCCATGCCTGCCGCCTGTTCGTTGTCGCTGCGCACCTGCAGGTGCCGTGTTTCACGGTGGTGGTGCGCAAGGGCTACGGCCTGGGCGCGCAGGCGATGGCGGTGGGCGGTTTTGATGCGCCGGTGTTCACGGTGGCCTGGCCGTCGGCCGAGTTTGGGGCGATGGGGCTGGAGGGCGCCGTCAAGCTGGGCTTCAGCAAGGAACTGTCTGCCGCAGCGGTGGGGCCAGAGCGCGAGGCGCTGTACGCCCAGCTGGTGGCCCAGCACTATGCCAACGGCTCGGCCATCAACATGGCCACGACATTGGAGATCGACGCGGTGATCGACCCGGCCGAGACCCGGGCCTGGCTGGTGCGCGGGCTGGACAGCGCGGCCGGTGCGGCGCGTGGCAGCGCCAGCGGCGCACGGTTTGTCGATGTGTGGTGAGCTTGATCGGCGTTTCCAATCGCATCACAGCGATCGTGGACGTGCGCTCAGCCCGGCGTCGGGCTGCATGCGCCGCTGATCGCCCGGACTGGCCCGGCCTGACCCCGCTCTGCGTCGGCTGGCCTGTCGCTGGTCGATGGCAGACTGCGCACCATGCCCCAACCACCGCGCCCTGACCGGGCATCCCCGCCGCAAGCCCGCCGTCCCGCGGCTGGCGATGCGGTCGGCCACACGGTTGGCCACACGGTTGGCCACACGGTTGGCC
>JANMXG010000445.1:0-1925 GCA_031394235.1 Betaproteobacteria bacterium | reverse complement strand
CGCGCCAAGTACCTGCCCAAGCTGATCTCGGGCGAGCATGTCGGCGCGCTGGCCATGAGCGAGCCGGGCGCGGGATCGGATGTCATCAGCATGAAGCTGAGGGCCGAGGACAAGGGCGGCTACTACCTGCTCAACGGCACAAAGATGTGGATCACCAACGGGCCGGACGCCGACACCCTGGTGGTTTACGCTAAGACTGAACCCGAGCTGGGGGCGCGCGGTGTCACCGCGTTCATCATCGAGAAGACCATGCCCGGGTTTTCTTGTGCCCAAAAACTCGACAAACTGGGCATGCGCGGCAGCCACACCGGCGAGTTGGTGTTCAACAACGTAGAGGTGCCTGTGCAAAACGTGCTGGGCTCGGTGGGCGGTGGCGCACGGGTGCTGATGAGCGGGCTGGATTACGAGCGCGCGGTGCTGGCCGCCGGCCCCATTGGCATCATGCAAAGCGTGATGGACAACGTCGTGCCCTACATCCACGACCGCAAGCAGTTTGGCCAGAGCATCGGCGAATTTCAGCTGATCCAGGGCAAGGTGGCCGACATGTACACCGTGCTGCAGGCCGGCCGGGCGTTTTGCTACACCGTGGGCAAGAACCTGGACAAGCTGGGCACCGACCATGTGCGCCAGGTGCGCAAGGATTGCGCCTCGGTCATCCTGTGGTGCGCGGAAAAAGCCACCTGGATGGCCGGCGAGGGCGTGCAGATCTTTGGCGGCAACGGCTACATCAACGACTATCCGCTGGGCCGGCTCTGGCGCGATGCCAAGCTTTACGAGATTGGCGCCGGGACCAGTGAGATCCGCCGCATGCTGATCGGCCGGGAGCTGTTTGCCGAGACGATGTGAGGCCGTGTCACCGACCCGCCTGCACTGTCAGCCCCCGCCAAGGGCGCTGCGTAAACTGTGCACTGCAGCATGACCTCCGTGCTCCTTGCCTGAGAGACTTTCGCCGATGAGCACTGACCTGCAAGAGTTGTTCCAGAGCAACCGCCAGTGGGCCGCCGATACCGAGGCCCGGGAGCCCGGCTTCTTCACCCGCTTGCTGCAGCAGCAGAAGCCGCAATACCTGTGGATCGGTTGCGCCGACAGCCGGGTGCCGGCCAATGACCTGGTTGGCCTGCTGCCGGGCGAGCTGTTTGTGCACCGCAATGTGGCCAACCTGCTGGTACACAGCGACCTGAACGCGCTGAGCGTGGTGCAGTACGCGGTGGACGCACTGCAGGTCAGCCACATCATCGTGGTGGGCCACAGCAACTGCGGCGGCGTGCGAGCGGCCATGACCAACCAGCGCGCCGGCCTGGTCGACAACTGGCTGCGCCATGTGCAAGACGTGCGGGACGCGCATGAAGGCTTTTTGGCCGGGCTGCACGAGACTCTGCAGGTCAATGCGCTGGTTGAACTGAACGTGCTGGAGCAGGCGCGCAACGTCTGCCGCACCACGGTGGTCAGTGACGCCTGGCACCGCGGCCAGACGGTGGTGGTGCACGGCTGGGTCTACGGCCTGCACAACGGCTTGCTCGAAGACTTGCGCATGACGGTCGACTCGGCCGACCAGGTCGGCCTGGCCTACGACACCGCGCTGGCGCTGGTCAAGCAGCGCTACCGCCAGATGCAGGCACAGCAAGGCGTCGAGGTGCTTTCCGTCGCCCAGCCCGAGGCCTGAAAACCGGCAATTGCCGGGTTGCCCGTCACCGTCCTGCACCGCCTCACCGCCCGCCGCCTCCAACGCCGCCCCCCACAACCCCCAATTTGGAGCTTCCGATGCCCGAAGCCATCGTCATCGTTTCAGCCGCCCGCACGCCCATCGGCGGCCTGCTGGGTGATTTTTCGTCGCTCGCCGCCTGGGAGCTGGGCGCCGTCGCCATCAAGGCTGCGGTCGAGCGGGCCGGCGTTCCGGGTGATGCCATCGACGAAGTGCTGATGGG
>JANMXG010000444.1:0-10522 GCA_031394235.1 Betaproteobacteria bacterium | reverse complement strand
TCGATCACCGTGAAGTCCAGCCCCAGCACGGTCACGGTGGTGCCGCCCTCCAGCGGCACGAACGGTGCCGGGATGGTCTCGTGCGCCGGGCCGTACACCTGGCCATGCAGCCGGTGGCGCAGGGCAGCCAGACCGCCGACGTGATCCGGATGGTGGTGCGTCACTAGAATATGCGCCAGCGCCAGACCCTCGGCATCGAGCGCTTGCAACACGGGCGCCGCATCGCCCGGATCCACCACCACGGCTTGTCGGCCGTCGTGCAGCATCCAGATGTAGTTGTCGGAGAAAGCGGGCAGGGCAACAAGTTTCATGGTGCGCGATCCCTCGATTATAGAGTTGGCCCGCTGGCTGCAAAGCCCGCCCGGCCGCTACCTGCTGGCCTGGGAGCAGGCGCAGATTGACCGCGCGGTTGCCGACCTGTTCGGCTTTCATGCCTTGCAGCTTGGCCTGGGTGAACTCGAAGGCCTGCGCGCCAACCGCATGCCGCACCGCTGGGTGGCGAGTGACTCGCTCCGAGAGGCTCAGCCCCTGCCCTTGCCGCCGGTCGATGAAGCGCTGTCGACCCTGCAGCCGATGCTGCCCGGCCATGCCCTGCTGTGTGATTTTGATGCCCTGCCGTTTCCCAGCCAGAGCCTGGACCTGGTGCTGCTGCCGCACACGCTGGAGCTGACCCGCGATCCGCACGACACCCTGCGCGAGGTCGAGCGGGTGCTTCGCCCCGAGGGCCGGCTGGTGATCGTCGGCTTCAACCCGGCCAGCCTGTGGGGCCTGCGCCAGAGTGCGGGCCGGCTGCGCCAGCGCTTGGGCGGCAACGCCCCTCTGTACCTGCCCGATGCCGGTGATTTGATTGGTTACGGCCGGGTGCGCGACTGGCTACGGCTGCTGGGCTTCGAGGTCGAGCGGGGCCGCTTCGGGCTGTGGCGGCCGCCGTTGCGGTCCGAACGGGGACTGGCGCGCATGGCCTGGCTGGACGACGCCGGCGCACGGGCCTGGCCGGTGCTGGGCGCGGTCTACCTGGTCGAAGCGGTCAAGCGGGTGCGTGGCATGCGGCTGCTGGGCCTGGCACGCCGCAGCAGCCACGCCCGGCAGGCCGCGCCCGCGGTGGCGGCCAACCGCCTTGGTCTGGACCTGAGCCCGAACGGTACGGAAGCGCAGCTGGCGCCCCACCGGACGACGCTGGCCGCCGTTGTGACCGCCAGGGCGCCTGTTATCGGTCGCGCCATGACTGCCGCAATGGCGTCCCAAACTGAAACTGTCGAAACCCTGGAGTGAATCTGTCAATGACCGAGCAAGTGGTGATCTACACCGATGGCGCCTGCAAGGGCAACCCCGGCCCCGGCGGCTGGGGCGCCTGGATGCGCTGGGGCGACCACGAAAAAGAACTGTTCGGTGGCGAAGCGCTGACCACCAACAACCGCATGGAACTGACGGCGGTGATCGAGTCGCTCGCGCTGCTCAAGCGCCGCACGCCGGTGGCGGTTTACACCGACAGCGAGTACGTCAAGAACGGCATCACCAGCTGGATCCACGGCTGGAAAAAACGCGGCTGGCGCACCGCTGACAACAAACCGGTCAAGAACATCGAGCTGTGGCAGCGGCTGGACACCCTGGTGGCCGAGCACACCGTGGCCTGGCACTGGGTCAAGGGGCATTCGGGCGATCCGGGCAACGAGCGCGCCGATGCGCTGGCCAACCGCGGGGTGGATTCGCTGCGCGGCAAGGTCTAGCTGGCGGGCGCCAGGCGCGCGGGCCGAGTCGGGTTGCGCTGCCTGGCAGGATCAGTCCGTCAGACCAACCCGTCAGATCGGTCCGGCAGACCAACCCGTCAGACCAACCCGTCAAACGGAATCACATCGACCATTTCGCCCGCGGCCACGTCGCCCTGGCCGTGGTGCAGCACCACCATGCCGTTGGCCTCGCTCATGCTTCGCAATATGCCCGAGCCTTGCGCGCCGGTGATGCGCACCGTCTGGCGGCCGTCGGCACCCAAGCTGACGATGCCGCGCTGGTACTCGGTGCGGCCGGGCTTCTTGCGCAGCGCGGCCTCGCTGACAGCGCGCAGCAGCGGCAGCGGCTGCGCCGTGGCGCCGCTCATCGCCAGCAGCGCCTGGCGCACCATGGCGTAAAACGTCACCATCACGGCCACCGGGTTGCCGGGCAGGCCGAACAGCATGGCGGGCGGGCCGCCAGGCCCGACGCCCGTCCCGCCCCCAATGCGCCCAATCGCCATCGGCCGGCCGGGCCGCATCGCGATCTTCCAGAACAGCACCTCGCCCAGCTCGGCCATGATGCGTTTGGTGTGGTCGGCTTCGCCCACGCTGACCCCGCCCGAGGTGATCACTGCATCAGCGCAGGCCGCAGCTTGGGTGAAGGCTTGCGCCAGGGCAGCCGGCTCATCGCGCACCACGCCCAGGTCGATCACTTCGACGCCCAGCCGTGTCAACATGCCCCAGATTGTGTAGCGGTTGCTGTCGTAAACGCAGCCCGTGTCCAGCGGTTCGCCGATCGAGCGCAGTTCGTCGCCGGTCGAGAAAAACGCCACCCGCAGGCGCCGGTACACCGGCACTTCAGCCTGGCCCAGTGAGGCCAGCAGACCCAGGTCGGCCGGCGTCAGGATGCGGCCTGCCAGCAGCGCGGGGCCGCCCAGCGCCAGGTCTTCGCCGGCCAGCCGACGGTTGTCGCCCGCCCGCACGGTGCCCGCCGGGATGCGGATGCGGCCGTCGGGCTCACCACGGGTGAACTCTTGCGGCACGACGGTGTCCAGGCCCGCCGGCATCACCGCCCCGGTCATGATGCGCACCCCTTGGCCGGGAAGTACTTCAGCGCTGAAGCGGCCACCCGCAAATGCGGTGCCGACCACGCTGATCAACGAATCGCCGCCGATCAGCAGGTCGGCCGAGCGCAACGCATAGCCGTCCATCGCCGAGTTGTCATGCGCCGGCACCGCAATCGGCGAGACCACATCGCTGGCCAGCACCCGGCCCAGCGCACTGCGCAGCGCCAGGCTTTCAACCGCCTGCACCCGCGGCACCAATTGTTGGATGAAGTCCTGGGCTTGCGCCACCGGCAGCAGGTTGGGGTCGTAGCCTTGGATGCTGGCGGCAATGTCGGCAAGGCTGGGCATGGGCTCGGTTCAGGTCAGTGGGGTGGGCAGTGTGCCGTCAGCCGCCGATGTAGTGCATCTCGACGCGGCGCTCACCAGTAGCCGGTCCGGCGGTCGTGGGCAGTGCGGCGCGCAGTTCGGAGTAGCGGTCATCGCGCCCGCCCCAGACGCCGGCCAGCGCGCTGGTGATGTCGGTGTCGCTGGCGCCGCTGCGCAGCAAACTGCGCAGGTCGTGGCCGCGGGTGGCAAACAGGCACAGAAACAATTTGCCCTCGGTCGACAGCCGGGCCCGGTTGCAGTCTTGGCAAAACGCCTGTGTGACGCTGGAAATCAGGCCGATCTCGCCCCGACCGTCGGCGTAACGCCAGCGCTCGGCAGTTTCGCCCGGCGCGCTGGCGTCCAGCGGCTGCAGCGGCCATTCGGCCTGCAACAGCGCCAGCACCTCGGCCGAGGGCAGCACCTGGTCCATGCGCCAGCCGTTGCTGGCCCCGACGTCCATGTACTCAATGAAGCGCAAAACGATTCGGCCGTCAAAGTGGTTGCGGAAGTAGCGCGCCATCGGCAGGATTTCTTGTGCATTGACCCCGCGCTGCACCACCATGTTGACCTTGATTGGGCCCAGGCCAGCGGCATGTGCCGACGCTATCCCGGCCAGCACGTCGGCCACCGGGAAATCGACGTCGTTCATGCGCCGAAAGACCGCATCGTCCAGCCCGTCCAGGCTGACCGTGACGCGCTGCAGACCCGCGGCCTTGAGCGCTGCGGCCTTGCGCGCGAGTACCGAGCCGTTGGTGGTCAGCGTGATGTCCAGCGCAACGCCGTCGGGGGTGCGCAACTCGGCCTGCTTGGCGATCAGCGACTCCAGCCCCTTGCGCAGCAAGGGCTCGCCGCCGGTCAGGCGGATCTTTTGCACGCCGTGGCCCACAAAAAGGCGCGCCAGTCGGGTGATCTCCTCGAAGCTCAACAGCGAGGTCTGCGGCAAGAACACATAGTCCCGGTCGAAGATCTCCTTGGGCATGCAGTAGCTGCAGCGGAAGTTGCAGCGGTCGGTGACCGAGATGCGCAGATCACGCAGCGGACGGCCCAGCCGGTCGGCCAGCAGACCGGTCGCGGGGATGGCTTGCGCGGGGATTGTCGGCGCCGGTGCGGCGTAGCGCAAGTCGGCCAGCGGGATGATGGTGTCGCCCATGGGGCTGATTGTGCCGTGAGCGGTCGGCCCGGTCTTGCAGCCGGCCAATCCGGTCGGCCCGGGGGCCGGGTTCAGCGGCTGGTCTGCAACTGCGGCGTCGCCGCGCTGAGGTCGGCCCGGCGTGCGCCGGTGAAGCGCCGCGACCAGTAGCTGTCGCGCATGTCCTCGATGCGCACTGCGCTGCCGGTGCGCGGCGAGTGGATGAACTTGTCGTCACCCACGTAAATGCCGACATGAGAGAACGTGCGCTTCATGGTGTTGAAGAACACCAGATCACCCGGTTTCAACTCTTGCCGGTTGATGTTGAGCAGGCCCGCCGCATGGGCCTGCTCGTCGGCCCGGCGCGGCAGCACCAGGCCCACGCTGTTTTCGAACACCAGGCGGGTGAACCCACTGCAATCGAAGCCGGTCTCTTCGGTGTTGCCGCCGCGCCGGTAGGGCACGCCGAGAAAGTTCATCGCCTGCATCACCAGGTCGGACGCGGTGTCGCGCACCGAGTTGCGCACCGACTCGACCAGCGCCGACGAGCCCAGCGGACGCAGCAGGCCACGCTCGCCCAGCAGGTTCATGATCGGGTCGGTCAGGCTACCGCTGGCCAGGCTGGCATTGCCAGGCACCGTGGCGGTTGCCGGGTTGCCGGCCGGATCTGGCGCAGCTTTGGCAACGCCACAAGCCGCCAGCAACAGCGCAGCGAAAAAACGTCGGGTGGGTCGGTGTGTCAAAAACATGAAGGCGCGAGGATACCACCTCGGTTCGGGGGTGCGTCCTACAGACCGGCGGGGGAAACGCCCTTGCGTTCAAACGTCAGGCGTGCTTGCAACGCCAGTGCTACCCCCCAGCGCGGCGCGCGGTCTGCGCCCGCAGAGTCAGTGTCTTGTCAGTGCAAGGCCGTGCAATCCGCCCCAGTTGGCCCCCGCCTGCTGGAGACAAGTCCATGAGCAAGTACAGCGAATTCCACCGCCGGTCGATCGAGGACCGCGATGCTTTCTGGCGCGAGCAGGCGGCGCTGGTCGACTGGGAAACCCCGCCCAGCCAGATCTGCGACTACAGCCAGCCGCCGTTTGCCAAATGGTTTGTCGGCGGCCGCACCAACCTGTGCCACAACGCAGTGGACCGCCATGTCGCCACGCGTCCCGACCAGCCCGCGCTGATCTGGGTCTCGACCGAGACCGACCAGGAAATCGTCTACAGCTTTCGCCAGTTGCAGGCCGAGGTGATGCGCATGGCCGCTGTGCTGCTGTCGCTGGGCGTCAAGCAGGGCGACCGGGTGCTGATCTACATGCCGATGACGGCCGAAGCGGCCTTTGCGATGCTGGCCTGCACCCGCATCGGTGCCATCCATTCGGTGGTGTTTGGCGGTTTTGCCAGCCACAGCCTGGCCACCCGCATCGACGATGCCGAGCCGGTGGTGATCGTCAGCACCGATGCCGGCAGCCGCAGCGGCAAGGTCGTGCCCTACAAGCCGCTGCTGGACGCGGCAATCGCCCTGGCCGCGCACAAACCCGCCAAGGTGTTGATGATCGACCGGGGCTTGAGCCCGTTCGAGCGCGTGGCTGATCGCGATGCCGACTACGCCGCGCTGCGCGAGCAGTTCATGGCCGCACAAGTGCCCTGCGTCTGGCTGGAGTCGAACGAGCCCAGCTATACGCTCTATACCAGCGGTACCACCGGCAAGCCCAAGGGGGTGCAGCGCGACACCGGCGGCTACGCGGTGGCGCTGGCGGCGTCGATGAAGCACATTTACATGGGCGAGCCGGGCGAAACTTATTTCTCCACCAGCGACATCGGCTGGGTGGTCGGCCACAGCTACATCGTCTACGGCCCGCTGATCGCCGGCATGGCCACCATCATGTACGAAGGCCTGCCGACCCGGCCCGACGCCGGCATCTGGTGGAGCCTGGTCGAGAAGTACCGTGTGTCCGTGATGTTCAGCGCCCCCACCGCCGCCCGGGTGCTCAAGAAACAAGACCCGGCCTTCCTGACGAAGTACGACCTGTCCAGCCTGAAGGCCTTGTTTCTGGCCGGCGAGCCGCTGGACCAGCCCACCGCCACCTGGATCGCCGACGCCATCGGCAAACCCATCATCGACAACTACTGGCAGACCGAAACCGGTTGGCCGATCATGGCGATCTGCAATGGCGTCGAGGCCGCGCCGACCAAGTTCGGCTCGCCCGGCAAGGCGGTGTACGGCTTCGATGTCAAGTTGATCGACGAGGTCACCGCCGAGGAGATCACCGAGCCGGGCAAGAAGGGCGTGATCGCGGTCGAGGGCCCGCTGCCGCCGGGCTGCCTGCAAACCCTCTGGCGCGACGACGAGCGCTATGTCAAGACCTACTGGTCGAGCATCCACAACAAGGTGATGTACAACACCTTCGACTGGGGTGTGAAGGATGCCGACGGCTACTTCTACATCCTGGGCCGCACCGACGACGTGATCAACGTGGCCGGGCACCGGCTGGGCACCCGCGAGATCGAGGAGAGCATCTCCAGCCACCCCAATGTGGCCGAGGTGGCGGTGGTGGGCGTGGCGGACCCGCTCAAGGGCCAGGTGGCGATGGCCTTTGCGGTGCTCAAGGATGGGTCCCGCACCGGCTCAGCCGCCGAGGCGCTCAAGCTCGAAGGCGAGATCATGAAGCTGGTGGACAACCAGCTCGGTGCGGTGGCCCGGCCGGCCCGCGTGCGGTTTGTCTCGGTGCTGCCCAAGACCCGGTCGGGCAAGCTGCTGCGCCGGGCCATCCAGGCGGTGTGCGAGTTGCGTGACCCGGGCGACCTGACAACGATCGAAGACCCCACCGCGCTGCAGCAGATCAAGGACCTCATCTCGGGCGTTTGAAGGGGGTGAACTGGGCTGAGGGCAAAATCGGTGTCGCCGTTCATGAGACGACGCCACCCCCTTCTGCCTACCATGCACAAATCTCTCAGCGCCCGCCTGGGCGCGGCCTTCCTTGCCCTGGCCGCTGCCGCGGTCATGCCGTCATCCTGGGCCGCACCTGTTCGGGCGCCGGGACCGGACTTCCCCCAGTTCGCCTCGGCCAACGCGCTGAAAGCCGCCTGCGACAGCAGCCTCCAGCGCGCCACCACGCAGCTGCGCCAAGTCGAGCGGCGCGCCGCCGATGGCCAGTGGTTGGCGGCTTACGACGCGTTCAGCGCCAATCTGGAGGACATGTCCAACGCGATGTTGTTCTTGTCTGCGGTGCACCCGGACAAAGCCATACGGGACGCTTCGGAGGCCTGCGAGCTGCGTTGGAACGACTTCAACTCGTCACTCGGCCAGAACGAGAAGGTCTACCGCGCGGTGCGGGCCATCAAGCCGCGTGGCGCGGCCGACCGGCTGCTGCAAAAGACGCTGCTCGAAGGCTTCGATGACGCGGGCGTCAGCCTGCCGCCTGCGCAGCGCGCCCGGGCCAAACAGCTCATCGACCAGATCGCCGCGCTGGGCCAGACCTTCGAGCGAAACATCCGCGATGCCAACCAGAAGGTGGCCTTCACCGAGGCCGAGCTGCAAGGCGTGCCGGTGGCGGTGTGGCAGGGCGCCAAGCGGGATGCCGAAGGAAGGGTGTTGCTCGGTCTCGACAATCCGAGCTATGAGCCGGTGGTGCAGTTTGCTGAATCGGCGGCAGCCCGTGAGCGCATGTGGCGCGCCAAGACCAACGAGGGCGGTGAGGCCAACCTCAAGCTGTTGGCCGAGATCACCCAGCAGCGCAAAGCCTATGCGAGCCTGCAGGGTGCCGCCAGCTGGGACGAATTTGTGCTGCGCCGGCGCATGGCGGAGACCCCGGCGCGGGCGATGGCCTTCCTCGATGAAGTCAAGACGGCCGTCCAGCAGCGTGAGCGTGCCGAGCTGGTGGAACTGCGCCAGGCCAAGGCCACGCACCTCAAGCTGGCGATCGAGGCGAGCAAGGTCGAACGCTGGGACGTCAACTTCTACACTGAGCGGGTGCGGCGCGAGCGTTACGCGGTGGACCAGGAGGCGTTCCGCGCCTATTTTCCGCCGCAGGCCAGCTTGCAGTTTGCGCTGCGCCTGATCGAGCGGCTGATGGGGGTGCGCTACCAGCGTATCGGGGACGATGCCAACCCCGCGCGCTGGCATCCGGAGGTGCAGACCTACGCGGTATCGGACGCTGCCAGTGGCAAGCCGCTGGGCACACTGTGGGTGGACCTGTACCCGCGTGAGGGCAAGTACAACCACGCGGCGGTTTGGGGGCTGCGATCCGGCTCGCTGGCGCAGCAGCGGGTCTCGCAAGCCGCGCTGGTCGTCAACTTCAACCGTCAGGGCCTGACGCTGGATGAGTTGGAAACGCTGCTGCACGAGCTGGGCCATGCGGTGCACAACAACCTGTCGGCGACTCGCCGGGCGCTACAGGCGGGCACCAGTGTCAAACGCGACTTTGTCGAGGCGCCATCGCAGATGCTGGAGGACTGGGTGCTCGACAAGCGGGTGCTCCAGCTGTTTGCCGAGGTCTGCCCGGCTTGCACTCCGGTCCCTGACGCGCTGATGGACCAGGCGGTAGCAGCCAGCCACTATGGCAAGGGTGTGCGCGCCTCACGCCAGCACCTTTACGCCAGCTATGACCTGGCGCTGTACGGCCCCGAGCTGCGGGACCCGCTGGCGCTGTGGGCGCAAATGGAGGGCGATACGCCGCTGGGCCATGTGACGGGCACGATGTTCCCGTCGCGCTTCAGCCACATCGCCACCAACTACAGCGCTGGCTACTACGGCTACCTGTGGAGCCTGGTGGTGGCGATGGACTTGCGCACCGCGTTTGCCGCCGACAAGCTCGATGCGAGGGTGGGCAAACGCTACCGAGACCTGATCCTGGCCAACGGCAGCCAGCGCCCGCCGCAAGCGCTGGTGCATGATTTTCTGGGTCGCGACTTCAATGCCAAGGCCTTTTTTGATGATCTCAAGCGCTGATCGCCTTGCCCTTCAAACTGCCTGAGGACCTGTCCATGCACGCCCCTACCCCCGCCCACCTGGCTGTCCTGACCGGCCTGGTCTTGGGCCTGGCCGGGCTCCCCGGCCTTGCCCAGGCGCAGTCCTCGGCGCAACCGCCGACCCAGAACCAAGCCCAGGCCGCCAACCCGGCCCCCGGCTCCGTCGCCACCAAGCCGCGCATCGCCAAAGCCGCCGACTTGCCGCGCTTTGCCTACCCGGTCTCGGGCAAGCTGGAGACCCTGGTGCGCTCGCCCTCGCCCACCGATTCGGGCTTTGCGGCACTGGCCGGTGCGCTGCGACGCGACACCGAATCGGTGCTGGCGGGCTACCAGATCGCCGACAAAGCCGCTGAGCGCGACCTGCTGGGCCTGCTGATGCAGCTCGACTTTCTGGACGGCCGCTACGAGCAGGCGCTGGCCCGTGCCGAGATGATCCGGGCGCTGCACGACAAGCCCGCCGACAAGCTGCTGTCGGGCCTGCGCCTGCGGGCATTGGCCATTGCGGCCAAGACGCATGCGCCTGGCAGCGAGGCCTACCGCCAGGCCGTGGCCAGCACCATCGAGCGTGAGCTCGCGCCACTGCCCTACCCGGTGATCGAAAACGACATCAAGGGCAGCAAGGCCAGCGCTGAGTTGATCGGCGAGGGGCTGATCCTGGGCCGTGTCCGGGAGGTGCTGCAACCGATGGCTGATGCCACCGGCAGGCTGAGCAGCGAGTTTGCGCCGGCCCTGGTCAATGCACGGTTTGCATTGCTGGCGGTCTTGCCGGTCAAGCGCACGCTGATCGAGGTGTACGCCGCCTACCTGGCCCAGCACAAAGTCAACAAGCCCGACCTCTGGGCGGCGCGTGATGTGGTGCTGCCGGCGGACGGCAAGTTCAGCCCGGTCACCCTGGCCGTGTGGGACAGCGGCGTGGACACCGCCTTGTTCGGCCGCCAGGTGGTGCGGGCTGCGGACGGCGCGCCCGCGCTGCTGGCCTTTGACAAGTACAGCCTGCCCGCCAGCGGTGAGTTGCAGGCTATCCCGGCTGACTTGCGCGCCAAGTTGCCGCAAATGATCGCCCGCACCCAAGGATTTGCCGACCTGCAGGCCAACATTGACAGCGCTGCGGCGAGCGAGGTCAAGCAGCAACTCTCCAGCCTGGCACCCGACCAGTACAAGTCGGTGATCGAGGAGATCAACCTCACCGGCAACTACGAACACGGCACCCACGTGGCGGGCATTGCGTTGGACGGCAACCCGTTCGCCCGGCTGGTGGTCGGGCGCATCGAGTTTGGCCACACCCTCAAGCCCGA
>JANMXG010000443.1:0-5904 GCA_031394235.1 Betaproteobacteria bacterium | reverse complement strand
GACATCTGGGACATCGGCGCGATCACCGCGTTTTTTGGCCTCAGCAACCGCATGGCCAACTTGACCGGTATGCGGCCGAACGACGAGTTCTTCTTGATGGGGCGCTTGCCCAAGGCCGCCAAGGCGCCAGCGGCGTGAGGCAAATCTGATGGCCGCGATGCACAACCCCGCCGGCTTGTCACCCATCATCGCCGGTGCCTGGCGGCTGGCCGAGTGGGGCTGGACAGCACAGCAACGCCTGGCCTGGATCGAGGGCAACCTGGATCTGGGCGTGACCAGCTTTGACCATGCCGACATCTACGGCGGCTACAGCGTCGAGGCGCTGTTTGGCGAGGCACTGGCTTTGCGTCCGGCGCTGCGCAGCCGGATGCAACTGGTCAGCAAATGCGGTATCCAGCTGGTGGCGCCGGCGCGCCCCGGTTTTGGTGCCCAGACCCAGGTCAAGCACTACAACACCGCAGCAGAGCACGTGCGGGCGTCGGTCGAGCACTCGCTGCAAGCCCTGCGCAGCGACCACCTCGACCTGCTGCTGATCCACCGGCCCGACGCGCTGACCGATTTCGACGAACTGACCGAGACCTTCGAGGCTTTGCGGCGCGAGGGCAAGGTACGGTGTTTTGGCGTCAGCAACTTTGCGCCGCACCAACTGGCGCCGCTGCACCGTCGCATCAACCTGGCGACCCACCAGGTCGAGCTGTCGCCGCTGCACCTGGACGCGCTGCACGACGGCGTGCTCGACCAGTGCCAGGACCTGGGGCTGCGGCCGATGATCTGGTCGCCGCTGGCCGGCGGGCGTATCTTCACCGGTGACGGTGAGCCCGAGCGCCGCGTGCGCCAGACGCTGGATCGGATGGCCGGCGAGCTGGGCGTGTCGGTCACCACGCTGATCATTGCCTGGGTGCTGCGCCACCCCAGCCAGCCGCTGCCGATCCTGGGATCCCGCCGTATCGAGTTGGCCCGCGAAGCGATGGGCGCGTTGGACTTGCGGCTGGACGCGCAGCAATGGTGGCAGATCTGGACGGCAGCCGCGGGGCATGAGGTGCCCTGACCACCCCCCGAACACACCCTGATGAGGAGACTGGCATGAAACGACTTTTGGCGATCTTGGCTGCCGCGCTGCTGGGCCTGTCACTGCCGATTTTCGCTGCCGACTACCCGGTGCCCAAAGAGGCCGACTGGGTGGCACGCGACTTCCGCTTCCACACGGGTGAGGTGGCAGCAGCGCTTCGCATCCACTACACCACCGTGGGCAAGCCTGGCGGCGAGCCGGTGCTGGTCCTGCACGGCACCGCGGGCTCAGGCACCGGCATGCTGAGCCCGGCGTTTGCCGGTGAGCTGTTTGGCCCTGGCCAGCCGCTGGACGCGAGCCGGTACTTCATCATCCTGCCCGACGCCATCGGGGCGGGCCAATCCGCCAAACCTTCGGACGGCCAGCGCGCACAGTTTCCACGCTACAACTACGACGATATGGTGCAGGCCCAGATGCGGCTGGTGACCGAGGGGCTGGGGCTCAAGCATCTGCGCCTGGTGATCGGCAACTCCATGGGCGGCATGCACACCTGGCTTTGGGCGGTGAAGTACCCCGAAATGGCTGACATCTGGGTGCCGATGGCCTGCCAGCCCACCGAGATGGCCGGCCGCAACTGGCTGCTGCGCCGCATGCTGACCGAGTCGATCCGCCAAGACCCCGACTGGCAGGGTGGTAACTACACAGTGCAGCCCCGCAGCGTCAGGTTCAGCAACCTGTTCTACGGGCTGGGCACGATCGGTGGCAACCAGGCGCTGTACAAGGCCGCGCCCACCCGTGCTGCGGCCGACAAGCTGTTTGACGACCGCCTGGCCGCACCCTTCACCGCCGACGCCAACGACTATCTCTACCAGTGGGAATCGTCGCGCGACTACAACGCCGCGCCGGGACTGGAGCGCATCGGTGGCAGCGTGCTGGCGATCAATTCAGCCGACGATGAACGCAATCCGCCGGAGTTGGGCATCCTGGAGCGCGAGTTGCCACGGGTAAAAAATGCCAAGTTGTTGCTGATTCCGGCCAGCGCTGAAACCCGCGGGCACGGCACCACCGCGTTCGCCAAGTTCTACAAGCAGTCCCTGCAAGACCTGCTGCAATCGGCGCCGCGGCTGGCCCCCTGACCCCTGTCAAAAGCCTGGCTGCGACACCCCGCCCGCGGCCGGTCAGCCCCGGTCCGCTCAGAACCGCATCTTCAGGCTGCTCTCAGAACCGCATCTTCAGGCTGCTGCCAAAGGCCCAGGCACGGGTACGCGGGCTGGCGGCGTCCCGGCGTGGCCAGAAGTGACCGCCCAGCACTTCAACCAACAACCACTCACGGTACACCGGCTGCTGCCATTTGACCTGCGTGCCGTAGTCTGACAGGCCGACGCCCGCGCCCTGCGTGCCGTCCATCAGCACCTCCCAGGTCAGCAGCCGCTGGCCGCTGAACGACTGGTAAGCACCCACGCTGCTGTTCATCGCAAACCTGGGCGACTTCTGGGTGATGGTGGCAGACGCCAGCCAGCGCAAGGCCAGAGAGGACGACAGGGGGTGTTCCAGCGACATCGACGAGGTCGAGCCGAAGCGGTCGTCCGGCGCCCAGAACACCGTTTCGCGAAAGTCGGCCGAGGTGCCCGACGGCCAGACCCACGCCTGCAGGTAGCGGGCCTGGGCAAAGGGCTTGAGGCCGCCCCGAAAGCCCAGGCGCAGCGCCACCGAGTTGGGCAGGTTCAGCCCCAGGCCCGCCACAAACGACGGCGGTTCGCTGCGGTCGCGCGTGATCCGCTGCTGGCGTGAAAATTCGGTCGGTTTGTCGGTGATCACGTCACGCGGATCGTCCCGGCCCAGAAATACATAAGAAAACTTTTCGACGTTGGGCAGGCGCAGGTGCACGTTGAAGCGCAGCGCGGTGTCTGGCGACTCGCCCCGCCGCTTCAGCAGGGACAGGCTGATCTGGCCGTTGGAGATCTCGCCACCGTCCTCAAACGGTTGGTCGCCAAACCAACCGTCAACACCACGCGCCAGCCACACGGTGGCCGATCGCACTGACCGGCGCGCAGATTCGGCGAGTTCGTGGGTGTCAGCCTGGGCCGGTTCGGGCGCCGACAGGGCGGCTTCAGGTGTTGGTGTTGGCGTTGGCGTTGGCGTTGGCGTCGGTGCTGGCGACGAACCCGCGGTCGCCATCGGCACACCGAGCAACAGCCACAGGGCGATGCTCAGGCACCCGCGCTGTCGGTTGCGCGCTGCGGCTGGGTGGATTGGCGGGTGTGGCGTGCTGCTCGTCATCACGGCGATGGCCTTGCGCCCGGCGGCGCCTTGGTGTGAATACTGACCCGCTGTTGCACCGCTGTCTGTGCGATGGCGTACCGCGCCCGCCCCTGCCTATGCCGCACTGCAGCCAGCACCGCTGGCCATCCGCTGTGCGGCGGCTACCGGCGGCCGGTTCGCGGGTGCCACTGAAATACCACCCCAATACGGCCGAGACGTCGCCGAGACACCGCTCAGGCGCCGACACCAGCGGCTGCCAACCGTTCGGCCAGCGCCACCAGCCCCCGGTCGCTGCCCCTGGGCCCGAGCAGCGACAGGCCCATCGGCGCGCCACCCCGCTGCAGCAGCGGCAGGCTGAGCTGCGGCATGCCGGTGAAGCCTGCGATGCACAGCATCCGGATCGCCTGATTGCGGTAGTCGTCCAGCAGGCTGACGGGCGCACTGCGCAGCGGGGCCACGTCGGGCATGGTCGGCATCAGCAGCACGCCGTCATCACCCAGCAGCGCATCGAGCTGCGCCCGGTACGCCGTGCGGAACCCCTGCCCCGCCGCGACCTGCGCATCGCTGACCTGGCGCGACCAGGCGAAGCGCTCGGCCACACCGGGGCCGAGCGTGGGGGCATGGCGCTCGATCAGCGGCCCGTCGGTGGTCCAGGCCTCTCGGCCCTGCAGGTGGCGGAAGTGCCAGTACATCGCGTCCCAGCTGTCCCGCACCACCGCGACCGGCGCGGCTGGCCCCAGCACCGCCTGCACCTGCGCGGCCACCGTCAACGCGGCCTCGGCCACCTCGGGCGCCAGCAGCGCCCAAACCTCGGTCGGCCAGAGCAGCCTCGGCACGGCCGGCAAGGGCTGCGGGTCGGGGCCCAGCAGCACGTCGGCGACGCGGGCGAAGGTGGGGGTGTCGCGCGCAAAGAAGCCGCAGGTGTCGAAACTCGGTGCCAGGTCGAGCGCACCGGCCAGGCTGATCCGGCCGTGTGTGGGCCGCAGGCCGAGCAGACCGCAGTGGCTGGCCGGCGCGCGCACCGAGCCGCCGGTGTCGGTGCCGATCGCAAAGTCGCACAGCCGGTTCGACACCGCCGAGGCCGAGCCGGACGACGAGCCACCGCTGATGCGGTCCGGTGCGGCGCCGTTGATCGGCGCGCCGAAGTGGGCGTTGTTGCCGTTCATCGAGAAGGCCAGCTCGTCGGTGACCGTCTTGCCGACAAATGCGGCACCGGCGGCCAGCAACCGGGCCACGGTGGGTGCGTGGGCGGCCTTGATGCCCGACATCGCCAGCACGGTGGGCGAGCCGCCGCCGGTGGGGTAGCCGGCAACGTCGAACAAGTCCTTGACGCCAAAGCTCAGGCCGGACAACAGACCACTGCCGGCGCGCGGCACTGGCACATCGGGATACGGCACAAAAGCGTGGGCAGGATCGTGCAGCGGCATGGTGTTGGCACCCAGGTTGGGGTTGAGGTGGGTCGCGGTCAGGCGGCAAATTCCGGTGGCCAGCAGGCCGCATTTGGCAACGGTGCAGCCGGCCGCCGGGCCGGGTTCAGGCCAGTTTGCTGCGCTTGTTCAAGAAGCTGGCAATGCGGGCGTCCATGTCCGGGCCACGGCCCTGACTGCGGTGGATCTCGTGCGACAGCCCGGCGCGCAGCGGCAGGCCCTCGGTCTCGCGGTAAAGCCGCTTGTTGGCGCGCAGGCTGAACCAGGAATTGGCCAGGATCGCCTGGGTAAATGCGGCCAGCTCGGCCTCAAACGCTGCGTCGGGTACGCACCAGTTCACCAGGCCCATGGCCAGCGCGGCCTGGGCGCTGTAACTGCGGGCGGTGTAGGTCATCTCCTGCGCACGGGCAATGCCGACGCGGCGCGGCAGCCGCTGGCTCATGCCCCACACCGGCGTCAATGCCCAGCGGGCGTGGGTGTCGGCGAATTTGGCCGACTCGGCCGCAACGATCAGGTCACCGGCCAGCGCCAGCTCCAGCGCGCCTGTGTAGCAGTGGCCGTGCACGGCGGCGATCACCGGCTGCGGCAGCTCGGCCAGCAGCTCGATGGTGTCGGCCTGGAAGCTGGGCTGGGGTGGGCGCTCGCCGTGCGAGATGTCCGCCAGGTCATGGCCGGCCGAAAAACAGGTGCCGGCGCCCCGCAGCAGCACCAAGCCGACCCGCTCGGTCTCGCTGGCAATCTGCAGCACGTGTTCTTGCAACTGCTGGAACATCGCCACGGTCAGCGCGTTGAGCTTGTCCGGCCGGTTCAAGGTCAGGGTGGCGAGACCGTCGTGGTCCTCGCGCAGCACCAGTGGCGTCATGCGGTTCTCCTTGGGGCGTGGCAGGTGTACGGTGCCGCGGGGCGCATCATTTCAGGCCTGACAGTCTAGGCAGGGCCGATGCCACGCCGTTGTCGCAACCGGGTCAGCCGTAAACCGCCAGCGCCGCCGCCAGCCGCCGCTGCACTGCAGCAACCAGGCTGTCAGGCGCCAACACCTGCACCTGCTCACCCTGGCGCAGGATGTCCATCACCAACTCGGTCTCATCAACGTACGGCAGGGTCAGCGACCAGCTGCCATCCGGCAGGAGCCGGCCCTGCTGCTCGGGGTGCCACTCCTCCTGGCTGATCCAGGGCGCCGCTTGTGCGCTGAAGCGCAGCACCGCC
>JANMXG010000442.1:0-8366 GCA_031394235.1 Betaproteobacteria bacterium | reverse complement strand
GCAGACTTTCCAGGCGCGCTGTTGTGCGGGCGCGCAACGCGGCCCATTCAGGCGGTATTCAGACTAATCTTATATATTGATAGGACTAATGTGTATCTATCTCGGAGTGGGCTTAACTGAAATCCACTGCGCTGCCTACATCCGCACCCGGGCAATTGCGTGACACTTGATAGGAGGCGCACACCATCCGCGCAACGTCGGGTTGGGTTCAAGGACACACATGATCGATTCAGGGGGATTGAGTAGCGCAGGACTGGCCGCGGGCAGCGGGCCGAGGCTGGTGGCAGACAGCGTTGCCGACAGTGGCCGGCTTTCAGACCTGCTGCGCCTGATGGGTGGCGGACCGACAGATGCCGAATCCGTGCCAGACTTGCCGGTGCCGCTGCGCCGCTTGCGCAGTGGCGAGACCTTGTTCAACCAAGGCGGCCGCGCCGACGTCATCCATCTGGTGCGCGCTGGCACGTTCAAGACCTTCCGATCCGCGGAGGACGGGTACGAGCAGGTGCTGGGTTTTTCGAGCCGGGCAGAGGTGCTGGGCTTCGACGCGATTTGCCTAGGCCAGCACCCGACGGGCTGTATCGCGCTGGAGGATTCAAGCGTTTACGCGGTGCTGGTGAGCGACATCCTGGGCAATGGTCGCCGCATACCGACGCTGGACCGGGTGTTGACGCTGGCGGTCAGCCGGGCACTCAAACAGCAGGTTGACCTGGCCGACGTGATGGCGGCGGTGGCTGCCGAGGTGCGCCTGGCGCGCTTCATCCTGCAGTTGTCGGAACGGATGTTGGAGTGCGGGCAATCGCCGCGGCGCTTTTACCTGCGCATGGGCCGGCGCGAAATCGCCAGCCACCTGGGGGTGGCGCACGAGACCGTGAGCCGCTCCTTCCAGGCCCTGGCACGCTGGGATGTGCTGGGTGTCAGCAACCGCGAGGTCGAAATTCTGGACATGGAAGGGCTGAAGGCGCTGGCGCGCAACACCCGCCGCAAGACCGACGACAACGGTGGGGCCGACGGCAGCCTAGCCAATGTTGGCGACGGCATGGCCAGTCGCGCGGCGGCCTGAGTTGCCGGACACGCCGCGGTTTGCCACACTGGCTTACTGGGCGTTGTGTGGGCGGCAGCCACCTGCTGCGCCTGCCTTGCGGGCTCACTGAAAAGACCGATGCGAGAGGGACCCGATGCGGATGACGGCCGTACCGATGCACGACAGCAGGCAACCGGTGTGGGAGAAAACGCGCCCACCGTCCAGCCTGTCGGGCCCGGACCGCGGCCGGGACGCGATCTTGCTGGTGTACTACTCCCGAAGCGGACGCACTCGCAGCCTGGCCGAACACATTGCTGCGCAGTGCGGTGCTGACATCGAGGAGATTGTCGACAGTGTCGGCCGGCGCGGTGTGTTGGGCTACCTGCGGTCGCTGTTTGAAGCGCTGCTGCGCATCCGTGCGCCGATCGAGCCCAACCGGCGGTCGCCACGCAACTACGACACGGTGATTGTGGGTTCGCCGGTCTGGGCCGGTCAGGTGCCCAGCCCGGTGCGCAGCTATTTGCGGCGCAACCGCGGCCGGTTCAGGCGGGTTGCATTTTTTTGCAGCCACCGCGGGTCCGGTTATCACCGGATGCTGCACCAGCTGGCTGTTTTGAGCGGCCGCAACCCCGTCGCGACGCTGGCGCTGGCCGAGGCCGATGTGGCGCAGCGCCGCCATATGCGCGCGGTCAGCCGGTTCTCGCGCGCCATCAAGGGCGGGCGTCACGCCCTGTCGGCTGCGGGGCTGCGAGACGCCGCCTAGGTGGGGAGGCGCCGGCGCGCGGACCACGCTGTCGGCCAGTCAGCCCCCCGCTTCAGAGGTGGGCCATCGCCATGCCACCCAGTGCAATGCCCAGCCCAGCCACGCCGGCCACGCCCCAGCCCAGCCAGTTGCGGCGGGTCAGCAACGCGATGGCGGCCAGCGCGATGGATATCTGCAGCGCCGTGGTGGCCTGGGCCCAGCGGTGGTGCAAATGCAGTTGCGCGTCGGACTGCTTGTCCCAGGCCGTGGCGTCGGCCTCCAGTTTTTCAGCGGCAAGCTTGATTTCGGCCTTTTCCTTCTTGTAGCGCTCTACCTCTTGCTGGTATTGCGGCTTCCTGTCCTCGGCCACCAGAACGCCAGCCAGCTCGGCCATGTTTTGCTTGCTGCTCTTGGACTGGTAGAAGTTCCACTGGTTGCTGGCTTCGGTCTTCTTGATCGCCGCATTGTTCTTGAACAGCCCGGCGTTGGCTTGGGTGGCGCCGCCCTGGTAGGAGAACAGCGCGCCGATGGTGGCCAGGATCGCCGTCATCACCGCAAAGCGGCCGGTGAAGCTGTCTTTGGCACCGTGCTGGCTGGCGTGCTCCAGCTCGTGGTCGTGCGGGCCGTGCACATGAAAGCCGTGGTCTGACATGCTGAGGGTTCTCCGGGTGGGTTCAGCGCTGGCGCTGGTAGGTGACAAAGGCGTAGGCGCAGGACGGCGGGCCGTCGCTGTGGCGGATTTCGCGGGCAGCTTCAACAAACTGATGCGGGATCCAGGCCGGAAAGAAGGTGTCGCCGGGCAGGTCGGCATCGATCTCGGTCAGCAGCAACTCGTCGGCCAGCGGCAGGGCCTCGTCGAACAACGCGGCGCCGCCGATCACAAAGATGCGCGGCGCACCAGTGCTGCGGGCCGCGTTGCGGGCCAGCGACAGTGCATCGGCCAGCGTGTGCTCCACCCGTGCGCCGGCGGCCGACCAGCCTGTTTGGCGCGTGACCACGGTGTTGTCACGCCCCGGCAGCGGCCGGAACCGTGCGGGCAGTGAATCCCAGGTCTTGCGGCCCATCACCACCGGGCAGCCCATCGTCTGGCGGCGGAACCAGCGCTGGTCCTCGGGCTCGCGCCAGACCAGCTCGCTGCCCAGCCCGATGCTGCCGTTGCGGGCCACCGAGGCGATCAGCACCAGCGGGATGTCGGCCCCGGCCAGCGTACCGCTCATACCGCCACCGGCGCCTTGATCGCCGGGTGGTGCTGGTAGTCGAGCACCTGGAAATCCTCGAACAGGTAGTCGTTGATCGACGCCGGCCGGCGCTGGATCTGGAGCGTCGGGTACGGGTAGGGTGAGCGCGCGAGCTGCGTCTGCACCTGGTCCACATGGTTGTCGAAGATGTGGCAATCGCCGCCGGTCCAGATGAAGTCGCCCACGTCCAGATCGCACTGCTGCGCCAGCATGTGCGTCAGCAGCGCGTAGCTGGCGATGTTGAAGGGCACACCCAGAAAGATGTCGGCGCTGCGCTGGTAGAGCTGGCAGCTCAGCCGGCCCCGGCCGCCCGGCAGCGCGCCAGGCGCCACGTAGAACTGGAAAAACGCGTGGCAGGGCATCAACGCCATCTGGTCTAAGTCGGCGACGTTCCAGGCGCTGACGATGATGCGGCGGCTGTCCGGGTTGGCCTTGAGCTGCTGTACCACCTGGGCGATCTGGTCGATGTGGCTGCCGGCAGCCGTGGGCCAGCTGCGCCACTGCACACCGTACACCGGCCCCAGGTCGCCGTCTGGCCGGGCCCATTCGTCCCAGATCGTGCAGCCGTTGTCCTGCAGCCACTTGACGTTGCGGTCGCCCCGCAAGAACCAGAGCAACTCGACGATCACCGCCCGCAGGAACACCTTTTTGGTGGTGACCAGCGGAAAGCCCTCGTTCAGGTCGAAACGCATCTGGTGGCCGAACACGCTGCGGGTGCCGGTGCCGGTGCGATCGCCCTTGGCCACGCCCTGGTCAAACACCAGGCGCATGAAGTCTTCGTATTGGGTGCGTATAGGGCGGGTAAGCGCGTCGGTTGGCGCGTCAGTTGGCATGTCAGTACGGTCCAAAAAGTCCGTCCAGCGCGGCTTGCACCTCGTCGCGGCCTTCAACCAGGCGCGTGACCACGTGGCGAAGTGCACTCAAGGGTACGGCGCCGAGGGTGGCGCAATCGAGCACCACTGCCACGCCCGCCACCGTCAGTACGGGGTTCAGCTGTCTGGCCCGGGGACCAAATCCTTCGGCATTGCGCAGCGGAATCACCACGCGGCTGTCAAGTGCGTCGATGTAGTCATTCTGGACATCCAGAAAAAAGGGCGTGTACGCTTGCTCAGACACATCAGGGTTGGCAAAAACGTCAAACCGGGCCATCAGCTTCGACACCGGCGCCGTCATCCCGCAAAAAGCTGCGGTAGCGGGCCAAGGGCAAGCCCTCACGCGCAATGCGGGCGTTGTAGTGGGCGATGGCATCTTTGTTTTCGGCGGTCCATTGTGCCCAGTAGCGCCGCCGCACCTCGTCCGTCAGCAAGGCATCGACGGTGGCCGACAGGTTCATGCCCAGCTCACGGGCGACGTCAAGCACTTTGACGTTCAGGCTCAGATTGACGGGGCGTTTGACAGCATCCGGCTTGCGCTGCATGGGCGACCTCCACAAAATTCATGCGCACGAATTATGCGCGGCGTGCAACAGGTCTGGCCGCATGCCTTGTCCAACGTTTGGCCTTAGGCGATCACGCCGTCCTCGTCCGCCAGGCCAAACTGCATCGCCGCCAGCCGGGCGTACAGACCGCCGCGCGCCACCAGTTCGTCGTGCTTGCCGATGTCGACGATGCGGCCGCCGTCCATCACCACGATGCGGTCGGCGCGCTTGACGGTGGCCAGCCGGTGCGCAATCACCAGCGTGGTGCGGCCGCTCATGGCCGATTCGAGGGCCGCCTGCACCATGCGCTCGCTCTCGGCGTCCAGGGCGCTGGTGGCCTCGTCCAGCAGCAGCAGCGGCGGGTTCTTGAGCATCGCCCGTGCAATGCTGATGCGCTGGCGCTGGCCGCCCGACAGCCGCACACCCCGCTCGCCGAGAAAGGTTTGGTAGCCCTCGGGCAGCGCGCTGATGAAGTCGTGCGCAAACGCGGCCCGGGCGGCGGCTACCACCTCGGCATCGGCGGCGTCGGGCCGGCCGTAGCGGATGTTCTCCAGTGCCGAGGTCGAAAAAATCGTGCTGTCCTGCGGCACGATGCCCACCCGCCCGCGCAACGCGGCCAGCGAGGTCTCGCGCACCGGCACGCCGTCGATCAACACCGTGCCGGCGCTGGCATCGTAGAAGCGCAGCAGCAGCTGGAACACTGTGCTCTTGCCCGCGCCGCTGGGGCCGACGATGGCCACGGTCTCGCCGGGCCCGACGGTCAGGCTGAAGTCGCGCAGCGACGGCAGCGTGGGGCGCGACGGGTAGTGGAAGCTGACATGCTCAAGGCTGAGCGCCGAGCCGGCGGCGGTGGCGGGCAGCGCCCGCGGGCGGACGGCGTCCTCGACCGGCGACTGGGCCGACAGCAACTCCATCAAGCGCTCGGTGGCGCCGGCGGCACGCAACAGGTCGCCAGAAACCTCGGACAGCACCGCCACGCTGCTGACCAGGATGATCACGAAGACAACCGTCTGGCCCAGGTGGCCGGCACTGATGCGCCCGGCCGCCACCGCCTGCGTGCCCTGGTACAGGCCCCAGAGCAGCGCGCCGAAGGTGGCGGTGATGATGAACCCCACCAGCACCGAACGCACCCGGGTGCGCTTGATCGCGACATCAAACGCGGCCTCGGTGGCGGCATCAAACCGGCGCGCCTCGCGGGTCTCCTGGCCGTAGCTCTGCACCACCGGGATGGCGTTGAGCACCTCGGCGGCAATCGCGGCGGAGTCGGCCACCCGGTCCTGGCTGGCGCGGCTCAGCTTGCGCACCCGGCGGCCAAAGTACAGGCTGGGCAGCACCACCAGCACCAGCATGCCCAGCACCTGGGTCATCACATAGGGGTTGGTGATGATCAGCATCAGCATCGCGCCGATGCCCATCACCGCATTGCGCAGGCCCATGCTGAGCGACGAGCCGACGACCGTCTGCACCAGCGTGGTGTCGGTGGTCAGGCGGCTCAGCACCTCGCCTGAGGCGGTGGTCTCGAAGAATTCGGGGCTTTGCCGCACCACATGGGCATATACCGCGTTGCGCAGGTCGGCCGTCACCCGCTCGCCCAGCCAGCTGACGGTGTAAAACCGCAGCGCCGAGAACAGGCCGAGCGCGGCGCCCACGCCAAACAGCGCCAAAAAATGGCCACGCAGCGCCATCAGGCGCTCGCTCGGGTCGGCGGCGATCACGCCCTGGTCGATCAGCGACTTCAGCGCGATCGGGAACAACAGCGTGCTGACCGCGGCCAACACCAGGAACAGCAGCGCCAGTGCAATGCCAACCCGGTAGGGCCGCAAAAACGGCCCCAGGCCCGACAGCGATCGGGGTGAGGCAGAGGCGGGACGGTCAGTGGGTGAGGCCATGGCGGCAGTGTAGAGGGGGCATCGGGATAGCCCTGGTTATTGCTAGGCTATGCAAATGATGCCTGCACAATAATTGCATAAGCAAATACATTGAGGCCATGGTTGCCGACATCCCTCCGCCCGTTGATTTCTACACCGCTGACAGCCTGAGCCCCCAAACCAGCGTGGGCTGGCTGAACAAGCGGGTGATGCAGTCGGTGCTGCTGCAGGTTGACCGCCGGCTGGCGGCGCATGACCTGACCCACGCCCAATGGCTGCCGCTGTTCCGGTTGTCGCGCGGCGGGTGCGACACCATGGCCGCGCTGGCACGCGACCAGGCGCTGGACCCCGGCGCCATGACGCGTGCACTCGACCGGCTGGAGGCCAAGGGTCTGGTCCGGCGCGAGCGGTCGGTGCAGGACCGCCGGGTGGTCAAGCTGGCGCTGACCGAGGCCGGCCGGGCGGTGTCCCTGCTGGTGCCGGCCGTGCTGGCTGAGGTGTTGAATGCCCACCTGGCCGGTTTTACCGAGAGCGAATGGCAGGTGCTGGTGGGCCTGCTGCAGCGCATGGTGGCCAATGGTGACGCGCTGCGTGACCTTGGCAAGGAGGCTGAATGATCTGCTTCAGCCGGGCCCGGTCGGGCTTGTCGCGGCTGCGGTTGAGCCCCGGGGCAACCGTGCGCCAATGGTCCCGTTTGTCCGGCCTGGCCACCCCGGCCACCGCCGCGTTGGCGGTGGTGTCCGCTGCCGTGGTGCTGATGCTGGGCGGCTGCGCGTCGCCCGGCACCCTGCCCGAGCCGCTGGCGCTGCGCCCGGCGGTGTCGGTGGGGCTGGACGCAGGCCCAGCCGCCGAGTCGCAAACCGTGTTCCCCAGTGCGCAGTGGTGGCGTGAGCTGGGCGACCCTGCGCTGGATGTGCTGGTCGAGCGTGCGCTGGCCGACCAGCCCAGCCTGGCCGCAGCTGCCGCACGGCTGGCCCGCGCTGCGGCGGCCGCCGATGGCACGCGGGCAGCGCAGGGTCCGCAGGTCGGCCTGGGTCTGGACCTGACGCGCCAGCGCTACACCGAAACCGGCCTGTACCCGCCCGTGCTGGCCGGCGGCGTCCACAACAGCGGCAATCTGCAGGCCAGTGCCAGCCTGGAGCTGGACTTTTTTGGCCGGCACGACGCCGCCTTGCAGGCCGCGCTGGGCCAGCAGCAGGCGGCCCGCGCTGATCTGCAGGCCGCACGGGTGCTGCTGGCCGCCAATGTGGCGCGCAGCTACGTGGCACTGGCCCGGCTGGCCAGCCTGCGGCAGATCGCCGAGCGCACGCTGGCGCAGCGCCAGGCCATGCTGGACCTGACCCTCAGCCGGGTGCAGGCCGGCCTGGACACGCGGGTCGAGCAGCGCCAGGCCGAAGCCGGCCTGCCGGATGCGCGGGCGCAGATCCAGGCCATTGACGGCCAGATGGTGTTGGCGCGCCACCAGCTGGCGGTGCTCAGCGGCCAGGCGCCTGAGGCGCTGGACGGTCTGGTGCTGGCGCTGGTGTCCGGCATTGCGCCGCTGCGCGCGCCGCACCCCCCAGAGCGCATCAGCGCCGACCTGCTGGGTCGCCGCGCTGACGTGGTGGCTGCCCGCTGGCGGGTCGAGGCAGCGGTGCAGGACGTGGCGCTGGCCCGCACCCAGTTTTATCCCGATATCAACCTGGTCGGCTTCATCGGCCTGAACGCGTTGGGTCTGGACCGGCTGTGGTCCACCGGCAGCCGCAACCTCGGCGCCGGGCCGGCGATGCGGCTGCCGCTGTTTGACGGCGGCCGGTTGCGCGCCAACCTGCGGGGCCGTGCCGCCGACGCCGACGCCGCCGTGGCGGCCTACAACGGCGCGGTGCTGGACGCGGCGCGCGAGGTGGCGGACGCCGCTGCCAGCTGGCGCGCGCTGGACCGCCAACAGGCCGAGCAGGCCCAGGCCCTGGCGATCAGCGAAAGCGCCCACGACCTGGCCACCCAGCGCTACCGCGCCGGCCTGGGCAACTACCTCGTGGTGCTGGGCACCGAGACCGGCCTGCTGGCCCAGCGCAGCCTGCAGGCCGACCTGCAAGCCCGG
>JANMXG010000441.1:0-9791 GCA_031394235.1 Betaproteobacteria bacterium | reverse complement strand
CGGCTCTGCGCCTGCTTGGCCTTGCTGGCCTTGGCCTTGAAGCGGTCGATGAACTTTTGCAGGTGGGCGATCTTTTCCTGCTGCTTGCCAAACGCGGCCTGCTGCTGCTCCATGCGCTCGGCGCGCATCGCCTCGAAGCTGGAGTAGTTGCCGCCGTAACGGGTGAGTGCTGCGGCGTCCAGGTGCACCGTAACCTTGGTGATCGCGTCGAGAAACTCGCGGTCGTGGCTGATCACGATCATCAGCCCCTCATAGCGCTTCAGCCAGTTTTCCAGCCAGACCAGCGCGTCCAGGTCCAGGTGGTTGGTCGGCTCGTCGAGCAGCATCAGGTCGGCCGGGCACATCAGCGCCCGGGCCAGTTGCAGCCGCATGCGCCAGCCGCCCGAAAAGCTGTTGACGGGTGAGTCGAGCTGGTCGTTGCGGAATCCCAGGCCGAGCAGCAGCGCCTGGGCGCGCGCCGGGGCGTCGAACGCACCGGCATGTTCCAGCCCCACGTAGGCGTCGCCGATGGCGTGGCCGTCTTCGCTTTGCTCGGCGGCAGCGAGCACTGCCTTGGCTTCGAGCAGCGGCAGGTCGCCGTCCAGCACATAGTCGGTGGCTGGCTGGTCGGTCTCGGGCATCTCTTGGGCCACCTGGCCGATGCGCCACTTGGTCGGCATGTCGAAGTCACCGGCGTCGGCCTGCAGCCGGCCGGCGATGAGTGAAAACAGGCTGGACTTGCCGGCGCCGTTGCGGCCGACCAGGCCCACTTTTTCACCCGGGTTCAGGGTCACGGAGGCATCTTTCAACACCACCTTGACGCCGCGGCGCAGCGTCAGGTTCTTGATCTGGATCATGGGGAGCTTGGGGGTTGGCGGCTGCGCAACGGGGCGTCAGGTTGCCGTGGCGGATAGGGAGGCGAGGGCGTTGCGGCTCAGCAGCAACACCTGGTCGCAGCCGGCACTGGTGGGCAGCCACACCGCATCCAGCGCCGGGAAGGCGGCCTCGAAGTGTGCGCGCTCGTGGCCGATCTCCAGCACCAGAACACCGTCGGGGCTGAGGTGTTCGGGTGCGGAGCGCAACAGCGATCGGATGAAGTCCATGCCGTCGATGCCGCCCGCCGTGTTGCCGTCCAACGCCAGCGCCGGCTCGGCTTTGAACTCCGCCGGCAGCGCGGCCATCGACTCGGCATTGACATACGGTGGGTTGCACAGGATCAGGTCGTAGCGGCGGCCGGCCACGGCGGCCAGGGCGTCACCGGCGTGCAGCGTGATGCGGTCGGTCAGGCCGTGGCGATTGATGTTGATCCGGGCTACCGCCAACGCGTCGGTACTCAGGTCGGCCGCGTCCACCAGCACGTCGGGCCAGGCCATCGCCGCCAGCACCGCCAGGCTGCCGTTGCCGGTGCACAGGTCCAGCACCCGTAGCGTCTGCGGCGCCAACCAGGTGTCGATGCTGCCGTCGGCCAGCGGCTCGGCGATCAGCGAACGTGGCACGATCACCCGCGCATCGACCGTGAAAGGCACACCCTGCAGCCAGGCTTCGCCGGTCAGGTAGGCGGCAGGCTGGCGGCTGCTGATGCGCTGCGCAATCAGGGTGTTGACTGTGGCTTCGGCCGCGCTGGCAACCGGCAGGTCGGCCACCGCGTCCAGTGCGTCCAGCGCATGGCCCAGGCGCCACAGCACCAGCCAGGCGGCTTCGTCGAAGGCGTTGTCGGTGCCGTGTCCAAACGAAACGCCCGCCTGGGCGAGGCGGGCGCTGGCCTGGTCGATCAGCTCGATCACCGTCATGTCAGCAGCAACTCCAACGTGCGGCGGTAGATGTTTTTCAGCGGCTCGACATCGGCGACGATGACGTTTTCGTCGATCTTGTGGATGGTGGCGTTGACCGGGCCGAACTCCACCACCTGCTTGCAGACGCGCGCGATAAAACGGCCGTCGCTGGTGCCGCCGGTGGTCGACAGCACCGGCGTGACGCCGGTCTCGGCCAGGATCGCGGCGCTCAGTGCGTCGCTCAAGCTGCCCGGCTCGGTCAGGAACGGTGAGCCGCCCAGCGTCCAGGCCAGCGTGTGCTCGATGCCATGGCGTGCCAGAAGTGCCGCGACGCTGGCCTTGAGCTGCTCGGGCGTGGATTCGGTCGAGAAGCGGAAATTGAAATCCACCACCACCTCGCCCGGGATCACGTTGAAGGCACCGGTGCCGCCGTGGATGTTGGACACCTGCCAGGTGGTGGGCGGAAAGTGCGCATTGCCGGCGTCCCAGACACAAGCCGCCAGTTCGGCCAGCGCCGGCGCCAGCTGGTGGATCGGGTTGCGTGCCAGCTGCGGGTAGGCGACGTGGCCTTGCACGCCCAACACGGTGAGCCGGGCCGAGAGTGATCCACGACGGCCGTTTTTGACCATGTCGCCCAGCCGGTCTACCGAGGTCGGCTCGCCGACGATGCAGCAGTCCAGCCGCTCGCCCCGGGCCTGCAGCGCCTCGACCACCCGCACCGTGCCATCGACCGACGGGCCTTCTTCGTCGCTGGTGAACAGCAGGGCCAGGCTGCCGGCATGGTCGGGATGCTGGCGCACAAATTCGTCCGCCGCGATCGTCATGGCGGCGATCGAGGACTTCATGTCGGCCGCGCCCCGGCCGTAGAGCCGGCCGTCGCGGTGGCTGGGCACAAACGGGTCGCTGGTCCAGGCGGACAGGGGGCCGGTGGGCACGACGTCGGTGTGGCCGGCCAGTACCACGGTCGGGCCGGGGCGGCTGCCGCGGTGCAGCGCCCAGAGGTTGGTGACGCGGCCGGTGTCGGGGCCAAAACTCAGGGTTTCGCAGGTAAAACCCAGCGGCGCGAGCCGCTCGGCCACCAGAGCCTGGCAGCCGGCATCAGCCGGAGTGACCGACGGCCGGGCGATCAGGGCTTCTAAAAGGCGCAGGGTGTTGAGGGTGGGCGTCATCATCGGCTCAAGGGCGGGAAGGTGGATGTGGCCTGCCGGCGCTCGACAAAGCCCTCGGGCAGCACATCCACCGTGAAATCGGTGAACACCGGCTGGTCGGACTCTTCCCGCTTGACCGAGACGCGTGAAACCGGCGTGGCGTCGTTTTGCAGCCGCCACACCAGGTTGGTGACCGAATCGGCATGGGACAGGCCCTCGTCGCGGCTGACCATGCCATCGCGCACCATCAGCGCGATCGCCTCCTCGAACGTGATCGACCCTTCGGCCAGCGACTTTTCCATCGCTTCGTGCACGGCGTGGAAGTCGCCCTTCATGATCAGCTCGGCCACCAGGTTGCTGTTGAACAGCACCTCGACGGCCGGGATGCGGCCACCGGCCTCGGCCCGCAACAGGCGCTGCGAGACGATGGCGCGCAGGCCGGCGGCCAGGTCGGCCAGCAGCACCTGGCGCGACTCAGGCGCGTAGAACGACAGGATCCGGCCCAGTGCATGGTGGCTGTTGTTGGCATGCATGGACGCCAGCACCAGGTGGCCTGACAGCGCATAGCTGAGTGCGGCGGTCATGGTCTCGCGGTCGCGGATCTCACCGATCATGATGCAGTCGGGGCTCTGGCGCAGCGCGTTGCGCAGCGCCACCTGCAGCGATTCGGTGTCGCGGCCGATCTCGCGCTGGTTGACCACACACTTTTTGCTCTGGAACAAAAACTCTATCGGTTCTTCGATCGTCAGGATGTGGCCGGGCAGGCTGCGGTTGCGCAGCTCCAGCATGGCCGCCAGCGTGGTGCTCTTGCCCGAGCCGGTGGCGCCGACCATCAGGATCAGGCCACGCTTTTCCAGCACCAGCTGGCCCAGGATCTCGGGCACGTTGAGCGAGGCCAGCGGCGGGATCACGTGCGGGATGTGGCGCACCACGCCGGCCACCGTGCCCCGCTGCTTGAACGCCGACAGCCGAAAGCTGCCGACGCCCTGGATCGGCACGGCCAGGTTCAACTCGCCGGTGTCGTCCAGTTCCTCCAGCTGCTGCGGCGTCAGGATCTCGGCCAGCAATTGGCGCGGCTGCATCGGCGTCAGGATCTGGTCCGACAACTGCAACATCTGGCCGTGGATCTTGATCAAGATCGGCATGTTGGCCGACAGGAAGACGTCCGAGGCCTGGCGCTCGGCCATCAGCCGCATGACCTTTTCCATCCTGCCGCTCATCAGGTGGCCTGTTCAGTCTGTTGCATGCTGGCGCTTGTGCCTAGCTGCATCAGGGCCGCAGCAGGTCGTTGATGCTGGTCTTGGCGCGGGTGCCGGCGTCGACCTTCTTGACGATCACCGCACAGTACAGGTTGTACTTGCCACCGTCGCGCGGCAGACTGCCCGAGATCACCACCGACCCGGCGGGGATGCGGCCGTAGCTGGTCTCGCCGGTCTCGCGGTCGTAGATCGGGGTGCTCTGGCCCAGGTACACGCCCATGCTGATGACCGAGTTCTCCTCGACGATCACGCCCTCGACCACCTCGGACCGGGCGCCGATGAAGCAGTTGTCCTCGATGATGGTGGGGTTGGCCTGCAGCGGCTCCAGCACGCCACCGATGCCCACGCCGCCGGACAGGTGCACGTTTTTGCCGATCTGTGCGCATGAACCCACCGTAGCCCAGGTGTCGACCATGGTGTTTTCGTCCACATAGGCGCCAATGTTGACGTAACTCGGCATCAACACCACACCACGCGCCAGGTAACTGCCGCGGCGGGCCACAGCCGGCGGCACGACACGCAAACCCGAGGCGCGCAACGCGGCCTCGTCCATGTGCGAGAACTTGGTCTGCACCTTGTCAAAGAAGCTCAAACCCCCGGCTTGCATCAGCTGGTTGTCGTTGAGCCGGAAGCTCAACAGCACCGCCTTCTTGATCCACTGGTTGACCGTCCACTGGCCCACGCCCTGGCGCTCGGCCACCCGCAGGCGGCCGGCATTGAGGTCGGTGACCACGCTCTCGACGGCGGCGCGCACGGCGGGTGCGTCGGTGGTGGGGCTGAGACTGGCGCGGTCGTCCCAGGCCTGGTCGATGGTGGTTTGAAGTTGTGCGGTCATGGGGTCAGCGCAAGGCCGTTGAGGTGGATGCTGGGGAAAAACTGGGGTCAGGCGGTCGGGCGGTCAGGCTGCCTGGCGGCGGCAGAAATCGGCGATGCGGTGCGCGGCTTCCAGGCATTTGTCGGTGCCGGCCACCAGGGCCATGCGGATCCGGCCGCTGCCGGGGTTGTGGCCAGGCTGGTGACCATTGGCACCCCGACCCGCCGCGCGGGCCAGCAGGCTACCCGGCAACACCGCGACATTGTATTGAGCCAGCAGTTGCAGCGCGAAGCCGATGTCGTCGGCGGGCTGCCCGTCTTTGGTCGGCAGGCCGGCCCAGAGGTAGAAGCCGGCGTCGGGCAGGGCCACGTCCAGCACCTCGGCCAGCACGGGGGTGACCTGGGCAAACTTGGTGCGGTACAGCGCCCGGTTGGCCACCACATGGGCTTCGTCGTTCCAGGCCGCCAAGCTGGCGGCCTGCACCAGCGGGCCCATCGCCGAGCCGTGGTAGGTGCGGTAGAGCAGAAAGTTCTTGATGATCTGCGCATCGCCGCACGCAAAGCCCGAGCGCAGGCCCGGCACGTTGCTGCGCTTGCTGAGCGAGGTGAAGCAGATCAGGTTCTTGAAGTCGCTGCGGCCTAACTTGGCGGCTGCCTCCAGCCCGCCGAGCGGCGGCTCGTCACGGAAGTAGATCTCCGAATAACACTCGTCGCTGGCGATGACAAAACCAAAGCGGTCACTCAATTCGAACAGCGTCGCCCACTCCGACAGCGGCATCACCGCGCCGGTCGGGTTGCCGGGCGAGCAGACATAGAGCAACTGGGTGCGGGCCCAGGTGGCCGCGTCGATCTGGCCCCAATCGGCCGCAAAGTTGCGCGCCGGTTCGCTGTTGGCAAACGCCACCTCGGCCCCGGCCAGCAGCGCTGCGCCCTCGTAGATCTGGTAGAAGGGGTTGGGGCAGACGACGGTGGCACCGGGCCGGCTGGCGTCGACCACAGTCTGGGCGATCGCAAACAGCGCCTCGCGTGATCCGCCGACCGGCAGCACCTGCGTGGCGGCATTCACCGGCACGCCGTAGCGCCGCTGCAGCCAGCCGGCGAACGCCTCGCGCAGCGCGGGCGAGCCGGCGGTGGGCGGGTAGACCGACAGGCCCTTGAGGCCGGCCACCAGCGCGTTTTCGATCAGCGCGGGCGTGGCATGGCGGGGCTCGCCGATGCCCAGACTGATCGCCCGCAATGCCGGGTTGGGGGTGATGTGTTCGGTCAGCGCGCGCAGGCGCTCGAACGGGTAGGGGTGCAGTTTGCCCAGCAGCGGATTCATCGCCCGATTATCGCGGGCCGCGGCAGGCGGGCGCAGCGGCCCGGCCAGGCCACCGCCGGCGCCATGGCCTGCGTGGCCGTGCTCCGCCCTACCCAGAACGCCTCCAGCCGGGCTTTGTAGCGATCGGCGCCGCTGCAGCCCAGAAGCCGGTGGTTGCGGGCGGGGGTGGTCAGGAACTCGCGGGCGTGCTTGTTCGAGCGCCTGATCTCAGAAACACCTGGCCACGCCGCCGGACTCACAGCCAACCGGTGCAGTTGGCCGCGCCGCAGCGGCACGCCAATGTGCCTTCGTGGTGGGTTTCGCCGTAATTCACCGTGATTTCCTCGCCCGGCACGATGGCCCGCAAGGCGTAGAACTCGATGCGCCCGCCCTGGATCGTCAGGCGTGCGTTCGGGCTGCAGGCGTGGTTGGTGAAGCGCATCGGGTCGCTGCTCTGGGACGCGTCGATCGCTTTGCGGGCCGAAATTTCCACGATCATGATGCGCTGGCGGCCGCTGGCACGCGCGCGCGCCTCGGCCACGCTGATCGCCTCGCCGCGGATCTCGCCGATCTTGCGGTGCGCCGGTATGGCTTCTGCGGCAAAGGCGCCAAAACCGTCGATGCCGCTCTTGTGCACCGCGACGTCGAACTTCTGGTAGGCCGGCCGCTCGCCAGGCGTCATGGTTTTTTGGCGATCCAGGTCTTGAGCGCGCCCAGAGTGTTGGCCACGTGGCGTGTCGGGTTCAGGCTGGTGAACTGGTAGACGATGGTGCCGTTGGGCGCGATGACGTAGGACGTGCGGTTGGCGTAGTCTGTCTTGTAAAACAGCACCGCGTCATAGGACTTCATCACCGCCTGGTCCACGTCGGCCCCCACCGCAAACTTGTTGCGGCATTCGGTGGCTGAAAAGCGTTTGAGCGTGTCGATGTCGTCGGTCGACACCCCGATCACCGTAGCGCCGAGCTGGTTGTACTGGTCGGTGGCCTCGGCAAACTGGTGCGCTTCGATGGTGCAGTCGTTGGAAAATGCCGCCGGGAAGAAATAAAGCACTACCGGACCGCTCTTGAGTTTGTCGGCGAGTGAAAACTTAAACGCCTTGCCGGCCAGCGCGGCATCGATAGAGAACGCCGGCGCCTTGTCGCCAACGTCCAGTGCAGCCAGCGCCGACGCGCTGCCGGTGGCCAGGGCCAGGGCCGCCAGGCCCACGCGCCATGCCTTAGGGCGGCGGACAGCGCGCAGGGTGTTCAGCAGGGTCAACAGCATCATTGCGTATCCTTCGGTCCATGAACACGGACAGGGCAGTCTTCAAACCGGCATCGGCCTCCCGATCCGGGCGACCGCATGCTGCGGGCAGAGATGATACGCAGCCGGGCTGCAACCGGATCCCACTGGGGCCATGGGGGCATCGCTGGCGTCGGGGACTGATGCTGATGCTGGCGCTGAGCTTGGGCGCTTGCGCCGGGCTGCCGCCGCAGGCCACCCGGCCGCATGTCAAGGCGATTCCGGCGTCCGCCACCAGCACGTTGGGCCGGATCGCTGCCGATTCCTCGCCCGACGAATCGCTGTCGGGCTTCCGGCTGCTGCCGATAGGCCCGTTTGCGATCGACACCCGACTGGCGCTGATCAAGCGCGCCGAGCGCAGCATCGATGTGCAGTACTACCACATTGCCGACGACGAGACCGGACGCTTCCTGCTGCGCGCCTTGCGCGATGCGGCTCTGCGCGGGGTGCGGGTGCGGCTGCTGGTGGACGATTTGTACACCGCCGGCAGCGACGAGCTGTTGCTCGGGCTGGCCGCGCACGCCAATATGGAGATCCGGCTGTTCAACCCGTTTCCGGGTTGGCGTGATTACCAGCTGACGCGTTTTTTGTACTCGGCGCAGGACTTTGTCCGGGTCAACCGTCGCATGCACAACAAGCTGCTGTTGGTGGATGGCGTGATGGCGGTGGCAGGCGGTCGCAACATTGCCAACGAGTACTTCATGCGCCACGCCCAGGCCAATTTTGTCGACCTGGATGCGTTCATCACCGGCGCCCTGGTGCCCAAGATGCAAGTCCTGTTCGACGACTACTGGAACAGCCCGATCGTGTTTGACCTGCATTCGATCGTGTCGCCCACCGCAGCCACCAGCGTGCTGCAGGCCCGGTTCGACAGCGCTACCGGCGCGCTGACCACACCACCGCCGGCAGCCCCGCCCAATACCGATGTGCTGGGCTACGGTCCGCTGACCGACGAGCTGGACGCCGGCCGGATGGGCCTGATCTGGGCCAGTGCCACGGCCTACGCCGACCCGCCCAACCGGCTCAAGGGTATGGGCGCGAGCTACGGCCTGGTGCCGCTGGTGGATGTCGAGTCGGTGCGCTACAACGTGCTGGACCTGATCCGCAGCGCCCGCAATGAGGTGGTGCTCACCTCGCCCTACCTGATCCCGGGCGAGCGCGGCATGGCGCTGTTTGCCGAGCAGCGCCAGCGCGGCGTCAAGATCAAGGTGCTGACCAACTCATTGGCCGCCACCGACGAGCCGCTGGTGCACGTGGGCTACCGCAAATACCGTACGCAGATGCTCAAGTTGGGCATCGATGTCTACGAGCTCAGCCCGGTGCGGGTGCAACGTGCCAGCCGCTTGGGCATGTTTGCCACCAGCCAGGGTCGCCTGCATGCCAAGACGGCGGTGGTGGACAAGCGCCATATCTTCATCGGATCGATGAACTTCGACCCGCGGTCGGAGATTCACAACACCGAGATGGGCGTGTTCATCGACAGCCCGCAATTGGCGCGTGAGGTGCTGCGGCTGATGGACCTGGACAAGCTGCAGGCGTCGTACCGCCTGATGCTGTCGCCCGATGGCAGCCTGCGCTGGCTGGCGGCCGACGACGAGGGCGAAGTCAGCTTCGACTATGAGCCCGACGCCAGCTTTGCCACCAAGTTCTGGCTCGAACTGCTGGCGCCGCTGGCGCCCGAGGAACTGCTCTAGAAATACTCGATCTTGCAGTTGATCTCGATCGATTTGACGGTCCGACCCGGGGCGACGTCGGCATCGACCGTGATCGGCCGCAACCCGGTCGTGTCCGCCGCGCGCGCCGGTTCGGGGCTGGCATTGCGGGCTGCCGCGTCAGCCACCGCGCCGACCGCTGGCAGCGTGGCGCGCAGGGCCGGCGCCTGGTCCAGGTCTTCGGGGCGCACCCGGGCGCGGAAGTCGTCGAGCAGCTGCTGCAGGCTGGCTTTTTGTTCAAGATAGGTCTGTTTGCCAAAGGGCGAGGCCACGCTGTCGATCAGCGGTGCCAGCCGCAACCCGTCCTGCTGCCGGTCCAGGCCCTGGAAAGCCTCAGCCAGGCTCATGTACACCCACTCCTGGTCGCCGCGCCGCGCAAATGCAGTCTCCTGGCTGATCAATTGCTCGCAAATTCCCACCACCAGGCGGCGGATCAGGTTGGCGTGGCCGTAGCTGACGATCGCATCGAACCGGCTGTCCTGTCGGTTGGCAAGCTGGTTGTACATGTAGGCCACGTTGATGCCGTT
>JANMXG010000440.1:0-37564 GCA_031394235.1 Betaproteobacteria bacterium | reverse complement strand
TGAGGGTGTCGACCACCAGGCCGGCCGGGCTCAGCATCTCGACCTTGACATGGTCGGCTGCGGCATTGATCTCGAACGTGCCCCGCGGCACGCCGCCCGCCGGCATCGACAGCTTGTCGCCCTTGAGCAGGACGTCCCGGCCCACCAGCGACGCCCCTTGCAGCGCCTGCATCTGCATGAACTGGCCGTTCAGCCCCTGGACCGTCGTGTTGAGCTTCTCGATGCCACTGACGGTGCTGATCTGCGCCATCTGCGAGGTCATCTGGGCGTTGTCCACCGGGTTGAGCGGGTCCTGGTTCTGCAGCTGCGTGACCAGCAGCTTCAAGAACCGCTCGCTGGCCTCCTTGGCGGACCCGGAGCCGCTGGCGCCGGCGGCGGCCGCGGTGTTGCCGATGGCAGGATTGGTGGCTGAAGTGACGGTGCTCATCGGTATCTCCTAAGACCCAAGTTCATCATGACTGGCCCATCTGCAAGGTCTTCAACAGCAGGCTTTTGGCGGTGTTCATCACCTCAACGTTGTTCTGGTACGAGCGCGACGCCGAGATCATGTTGACCATCTCCTCGATCGCATTGACGTTGCTGTAAATCACATTGCCCTCGGCATTGGCCTTGGGGTGGTTGGGGTTGTGGACCGTGCGGCCAGCGCTTTCGTCCTCGACCACCTGGCTGACCTGCACCCCCGCCGAGGTGGCCTCGCCCATCATCAGCGTCTGGAACACGACCTGGCGCGCCTTGTAGCGCTCGCCGTTAGGGCCTTCCAATGTGTCGGCGTTGGCCACGTTGCTGGCCACCACGTTCAGGCGCTGCGTCTGGGCACTGGCCGCGCTGCCGGAGACGTCGAAGATCTTGAACATGCTCATCGCGGTGCTCCGGTCGGGGGATTGGCGGTCGGCTGCGGCTCAGGCACGGGGGTCGCCATCAGCCCTGGCTCGGGCTCTTCATGGCGTCCAGCAGGGACCGCACACCGCCGTTGATGAAGCGCAAAGTGGCCTCGTACTTGACGGTGTTCTCGGTGAAGCTGGCGCGCTCGCGGTCAAGGTCGACGGTGTTGCGGTCGATCGCGTCCTGGCTGTGGTGGGCATACAGCAGGCCGGGCTCGTCGGTAAAACCCACCGCGGCTGCGTCATGCGAGGGATGGGTGGTGGTCAGGCCGGCGCCGCCCGCCGCGCTGTTCGGCCCGCCCCAGCCCGCAGGCGATGTACCGGTGGCATGGCGCAAGGCATTGGCAAAATCCATCTCGCGGGCCTGGTAACCCGGCGTGTCGGCATTGGCG
Source organism: Betaproteobacteria bacterium (assembly GCA_031394235.1). Taxonomy (GTDB): domain Bacteria; phylum Pseudomonadota; class Gammaproteobacteria; order Burkholderiales; family Burkholderiaceae_C; genus Pseudaquabacterium. The sequence goes on along the minus strand of JANMXG010000440.1, from coordinate 36,291 downwards.
ATGTTGCTGGCGATCAGGCGCTGCCGCTCGGCCCGCAGCATCAGAGCATTCGACTGGAAATCGAGTGCTTCGGTCAGTCGTTGCATACGCGGCCCCTTTCCACTGGCACAGCCCAGACATAGGGCATGTGTGTCGATTGTCGGCAGCGGGCGCACGCACATGCCCCCGAACAACAGGCCCATCGCCCGCCAGTTCCAATCACCAGGGTGCCGACACCAACGCCATGATCCGGCCCGTGAACACCCTGCCGTTCGTCCGCTCTGTCCTGCCGCCCGCGCTGATGCGGCCTGCGCTGTCGCTGCTGGGCCTTTGGGCCTGCGGGCTGGCGGGCGCCGAGCCGTCGCTTTCAAAACTGCCGGTTCAGACGCCCGCGCAGGCGTCTGGAGCGGTGTCCGCACCGGCATCGGAACCGGCATCCGCAGCGACATCCGCAGCGATATCTTCACTGTCCCTCAGCGCGGCCTTGGCCAGTGCCGCACCTGCCACCACTGCCACGGCCCTGCCCGACAACCTGGCAGCCGAAGTGCAGCGTTTGGCTCGCGAGGCGGCGGTCATCGTCTGGGGCGATGGGGCCAAGCCGCCGCGCGTCGAGGTGGTGCTGGGTCGCCTCGACCCGCGCCTGAGGCTGGCCCCCTGCCAGCAGATCCTGCCCTACTTGCCTGCCGGCACCCGGCCGCTGGGCAACACCCGCATGGGCCTGCGCTGCGCACGTGGACCCACCGCCTGGAACGTCAGTCTGCCCATCGCGGTGAAGGTCTGGGCACCGTCGCTGGTGGCCAGCACAGCGCTGCCGGCGGGCACGGTGCTGGAGCGCCGCCACCTGACCTCGGCCGAGGTGGACCTGGCGGAGCGGGTAGACCCGACTATTGCCGTGCCGGAGGCCGCCCTGGGCAGAACCCTGGCGCGCGGCCTGGCGGCTGGCGAGGCCTTGCGCCGCACCGATCTGAAAACCCGGCTGTGGTTCAGCGCCGGCGACACGGTCCGCATCGTCGCCGTTGGCCCGGGCTACGCCATCAGCAGCGAGGGACAGGCCATGGGGCCGGGCCTGGAGGGGCAAAGCGCACGCGTCCGCACCGAGAGTGGGCGCATCGTCAGCGGCATCGCCGCCGGCGAGCGGCGGATCGAGGTCGCTTTATGATGGCCAGCGAATTGAAGCGGCTGATTGGGATGGCTTACCCCCCTGAATGCGGGGATCAAAGAAAATCTGGCAGCCAGACCCTAAAGTCCCGATCTGGGGGGCCGATACCCCAAACATGTCTCAGGGTCGGGCAATTTGACCCACCTTGCTGGAGTCCATCATGAAGATCGGTCATCTCGAAAACAAGCCTGTTTTGCCGGTTGTCGGCGAACGCAAACCAGGTACAGCCGCTGCGGCGCCAGCCGGCGCGGGCGCGTCTGCCAGTGCTGGCAGCAAAGCGGTGGAGCCCAGCGCCAAGGTGGAGCTGTCGGCCACCGTGGCGCAGCTCTCGGCCGGCGGCACCGAGGGCGTGTTCGACACGCAAAAAGTGCAGCGCATCTCGGACGCCATCCGCGACGGCAAGTTCCAGGTCAACCCGGAGGCGATTGCCGACAAGCTGATCGCCAATGCCCAGGAACTGCTGGGCAACGTTGCCAAGCGCTGACACCGACCCGGCGCCGGCATGCTGCATCCCGTCGATCCCTCCCGAACCCCTGGCCTGGCCGAAACCGAGCTGGAGCCGCTGGTGGCCAACGTCGAGCAGCGCTTGGGCGCGCTGACCGATTCGCTGCGTGAGCGCGACATCCCCGCCATCGAGCAGCAGGCCCATGAGCTGCACCGGGCCTTGGCCAGTGCGGTCGAGAGCTTCATGCACCGGGCCCGGCACGGCGGCGTGCCCGAGCCGATGCGGCTGCGCCTGGCGCATGCCAGTGCCCAGCTGGCGCGCCAGCGCGAGGCCATGGCGCGCGCCACTGCGGCGCTCGACCGTGCCATCGATGTACTGATGCCCGGCGCCGTGCCGAACAGCAAGGTCTACACGGCCAGCGGACTGACCCAGTCGCAACACCGCGGCAGTTCGCTGCGCGCCTGAGGCTACGGCCGCGCCGTCTGGGCGGGCGGTGGCTCAGTGCAAAAACAGCCCGGTGCCACGGCGCCAGGCTACCTGAATGACCCCGCGTCTCAGTGCACTTGGCTCGAGGACGGCGGCGCTTCGCGCCCCGGCGTGAACAGCTCACCCACATCCACGGGATCGAAGCGGTACATCGCGCCGCAGAAATCGCAGCCCACCTCGGCCTCGCCCCGTTCTTCGATCAGCGAGCCGACCTCATCGGCCCCCAGCCCGCGCAACATGCCGGCCACCCGCTCGCGCGAGCAGCGGCAGGCAAAACGCGGTGTCAGCGGCTCGAACACCCGCAGCGTCTCTTGCCAGAACAGGCGGTGCATGATCTGCGCTGGCTGCAGCGTCAGCAACTCGTCCGCCGTCAAAGTGGCGGCCAGCAGCGCAATGCGTCTGTAATCCTCGTTACGGCCGATGTGGTCCTCGTCGGCGAGTACCAGCAGGTCGCCCGCCAGGTTGGCCGCACCGGTGACGGGCAGGCGCTGGATCAGCAGCCCGGCGGCCACCTCGTCGTTGGCGGCCAGCAGCAAGCAGGTGTCGAGCTGTTCGGACTGCAGCATGTAGTGCTCCAGTACCTCGCTGAGCTTTTGCAGCGGCTCACGCCGGTCACCATGCAGCGGCACCACGCCCTGGTACGGGGTCTGGCCCGGCAGCCTGTCCAGCGGGTCCAGCGTGATCGCGCAGCGGCCCTGCCCGCCCACGTTGAGCATCGCCTCCAGCTGTGCATCGTCCGCCACGCTGCCGACCACCTTGGCAGTGACACGGAAGCTGAGATCGGGCTGGGTCTCGGCCACCGCCAGCCGCACCGGCCCGTCGCCCTGCATCTGCAGGATCAGCGCGCCGTTGAACTTCAGGTTGCCTTGCATCAGCACACCGGCGGCAGCCATTTCGCCCAGCAAGGCGCGCACCGGCGGTGCAAACGCATGGCCACCATCACTGACGCTGGCCCGGCGCGACAGCAGCTCACGCCAGCTCGAGTCCAGCCGGACCAGCATGCCGCGCACCGGCAGGCCCTCGAACAGAAACTTGAGCAGCTGGTCCATCGTCAGTCGATGCGCTTGAGGGTGCGGGCGTGGCGCTGTTGCTGCGCCACGTAGTGGGCCGCGCTGGCCTGCAGCCGGGCAATCTGCTCGGCAGTCAGCTCGCGCACCACCTTGGCGGGCGAGCCGACGATCAGCACGCCATCCGGGAACTGCTTGCCCTCGGTGATCAGGGCACCGGCGCCGACGATGCAGTGGCGGCCGATGCGGGCACCGTTCATCACCACGCTGCCGATGCCCACCAGCGAGCAGTCGCCCACCGTGCAGCCGTGCAGCATCACCTGGTGGCCGATGGTCACATCCTCGCCAATCACCAGCGGCGAGCCGTGGTCGGTGTGCAGCACGCTGCCGTCCTGCACATTGCTGTTGCGGCCGACGCTGATCGAATCGTTGTCGCCCCGCAGCACCGCGCCGTACCAGATGCTGGCGTTTTCGGCCAGGCTGACCCGGCCCATGACCTGGGCGCTCTCGGCCACCCAGGCGGACGGGTGCACATCGGGTGTCACGTCGTCGAGTTGATAGATCGCCATCGGGGTCCTCAGGTCAGGGGAACCTATGATTCTAGGGATGCAGCTCAGACACCGCGCCCTGGAGGTACTGGCCCTCAATGATCCGGCCAGCAAGGCTGAACAGACCCGCGCATTGCTGGCGGCCGTGCACGCCGGCCACGGTGTGCTGGATCCGGACAGCCGGCTCGTGTCCGCCGTGGCTTTGCCCGGACGCCCCGCCCTGCCCCGGCTGGTGGCAGCCGACCAGGTGCCGCGCCGGTCGCCCTTCACGCTGGTTGGCCGCGCCGCGCTGCTGCATGCGATCTGCCACATCGAGTTCAATGCGATCAATCTGGCGCTGGATGCGGTTTGGCGCTTCGACGGCCTGCCCGAACAGTTTTACCGGGACTGGTTGCAGGTGGCGGGTGAGGAGGCCCTGCATTTCATGCTGCTGCGCGAGCACTTGCAGACGCTGGGCCATGACTACGGCGATTTCGACGCCCACGACGGCCTGTGGCGCATGACCGAGGCCACCCGAGACGACGTGACCGCCCGCATGGCCCTTGTGCCGCGTACCCTGGAGGCGCGTGGCCTTGACGCCACGCCGCCGATCCAAGCCAAGCTGAAAAAGGCGGGCGACCCGCGTGCGGTGGCGATTCTGGACATCATCCTGCGGGACGAAATCGGCCATGTGGCCATCGGCAACCGCTGGTACGGCTGGCTGTGTGCCCGCGACGGGCTGGACCCGCTGGCCCTGTACCCGACGCTGGTGGCGCGCTATGCCGCACCCCGGCTACGGCCGCCGTTCAATTGGGACGCGCGGCGTGCGGCGGGGTTCAGTGAGGCGGAGCTGGCGGCGCTGTTGACGGCCCGTTGAAGCCGTCGTCAAACCGCCACCGGCTTTACCGTGGCGCGCTTCCAGGCCTTGATGCTGAGGTGTCGTGCGAGCAGCAGCGGCGGCATTCGCAACCAATGCGCCCGCAAATAAAGCAGCAAGGTCGCGGTGCTGGTCCAGGGCAGCGCTGCCATGGCATGCGGGCCACGAAGACCCCGCCGCCAGAGCCCCTGCATCAGCGCTCGCAGCACTGGCGTGGGTGCGGCAGACGCTGCTTCGGCCCAAACCTGTGCGGGCACAGGGGTGCCGAAAGCCTCACGAACTGCAAACAAACCGTAATACAGGTTGCGTTGCAAATGCAGTGTGCTGGCACGCCGCAGCAAACTGGCCCAAAAATCGACGTCGTCGCCATGGTGCCGCAGCAGCAGGTCAACATCCGACAGGTCGCGCAGGCCGTGGCTGAACTCCTCGTTGTGAAACAGGTGGGTCATGCTGTGCAGCACCATGCCGGGCGCGTCCAGCACCTGGGCGCCCGGCAGCCCCGGCACTGCCCGTGCTGCCGACAGCAACAGCGCGGCGTTCGGCGGACGGCGCACGGTTTCCGGCAGCAGACCGTGGTGCACGTCAATCACCGTGCCACGCCGAACATGTTGCATCGGTGGCAACTCGTGCATCCACTCGCGGTAATAGCGCTGGTCGTAGGCATCATGGTGCGTGCTCATCCAGCCATGCAGCATCAACCGTCCTTCGACCTCGGACAGGGCCAATTTGGGCACCAGAATGTCAATGTCCGAACACAGCCGGCCGCGCGCAGCCGGCAAATCAGCGGCAACGTAAGCTGCACCCTTCAAAAATACAACGGGAATATCCAGGTCTTTTACCGCCGCCAGAATCAGCGCCATCTCGCGTCGCAGTTCTTGGTGCTGCGCAAACACCACCTGGCGCGCCACGGCGAGATGCAGCCGAGGCGCCGGGGGTACGGCATCGGTCAAACCCAGACTGTCCAACATCACCGCGAGCCGGCCCAGCACGTCAGCCCGTGCGGCTTGCCGAATCACCGATTCCCATTGGCTCAGCGTCCCAGACATCAGCCGTTGCGGCTCGCGCAGCGCCAAACAAGCCAGGTCGCCATCGGCGTCGGTCATGGCGTGCCCTCACCGGGCTGGTGCCCGTCCGCAAGGCGGTCAAACAGTTGCACCGCCTCGCCAAGGCTGCTGTAGCTGAATTCCCGGCAGATGCTGCCCTCTACCAAATCGGCCAGCACCCGGAACCCAGCGTCGCGGTGCAGGTTGTAATTGAACGCATTCTCGATCAAGCGCATCAGCGTGCGGCCTCGCGACAACGGTGCAAATTCAGCCGATGCGTTGGCGACATAACGCGGGAATATCACCCAGCCGGGCGCCGCCCGCACCCCAGCACGCAACACCGCGTCGGTCGGCGGGGCAAAGTGGCCGACGGTGCCTTTCACGGTATCCCGGACGATCGATCCAAACCGCACCGCATCACCCGCAAAACGCTGAATGACGTTGATCGATTCGTTTTTGAGGCTGACGGGCCGGGGCAATGGCACCAAATGTCCGGTGTCGGTTGCGATCAGCGCCAATTCGTCGGACAACAATCGCCAGCCGTTGAACAACAATGCTGCGCACAACGTGCTTTTACCCGACCCGGAGGGCGCGGGCATGACCAAAGCCAGACCATTACGCTCCAGCACCGCCGCATGCAGAACTAAAAACTGGTGGCACGAGCCCGAGATACACCAGTTCATGCCCCATTCCAGCATGGGCATGCCCTGGTTGCCCGGCAAAGGCGCAAACGGACTGACACCATCGATGCGGAAGTAAAGCTGCGGGCGAACCCAACGCCGCAACCCACTGGCAGGCTCGATCGAAATATGAAAGTCGGCAAATTCCGCCGGGCCCTCGACCGTCTGATCGCCGTAAAGCGCCGTCAAGCCCCGAACCACTTCGGGCACGACCGAGCGGATACAAAATCCGACCGGCCCGGTGCGAATACGCAACCCATCGCCGGACAGGCGGTGCCGCAGTTCGTGATCAGAAAGTCCGGACAGCGTCAACAAAGTAATTTGCTGAGTATGCCGTGCTGCACCAGTTGGTTCAGCAAGGGAGACAACAAATCGGCGTCGGCGCCGGCATCACGGGCTGGACCCTGTCCCAACGTCTCGTCAGAAAAAAATTGTCGAGAGATATCGGAGAGAAAGCAGGGTTCACCAGCGCCTTGAAGCGCTGCGATCAACCACGTACTGGCCGGGTCGAGCAAGTGTGTCTCGAACCGTTCTCCGACGTAAACAACCGCTTCACCGTCCAGCAATCGCCAGGTCACGCCCGGTGACAGTGTGTACAGGCAATCCATTCCTGCGCAGCACTACCACATCAGGGCGACATCACAGTGGCGAGCCAAGCCAGTGTCTTCGCTTCATCCCAACCCAGCGAGGTGGGCGGAAACGGCGTTGTCGGAGACCCACCGCGAATGGTCGGCCACAAATCCAAGGCTTGAGCGTTGGTCATGGGAAATCCGGGAGGAGGCGTCGAGTATTTGGTGTTGAGATAAGCGGCGACGCAGTACTTTGCAAATGAATCACTGCCCGTCAGCACATCTGTCAGTTTCGGATTTCCGGAAACCGCGGGCGCTGGGAAAATGGCGTTGAAGGTGGCAGTGGCCTTGTCGACGCCTGAAGGCCAACTGCCACTGGCTAAAGTATTGAAGTAACTCGGACCGTTCGTCGTACACGGCGCGGGCGTTCCGCCCGGATGGCGGCTGTTGAAAGTATTTTGAGAAATGAATCCCGAAGGATTCAAACAAAGGTCGGCGGCACGGACTGGCGCACTCACCATCGTCAACACCACCGGCGACGCAGCGCCGGCACCCTTGAGCAATTGACGGCGTGATGCGCCCGCAGACGGCTGCGACGTGACCGACAAATCGACTGGCTGCGCGTGCGGTGTGTTGTCTGAATTCATGATGACGGGCTCCCGAGTGCGCCGATGTCGGCTTTTTATACCAAAAGGCATTGTAGGGAGACAGTGCCGCTGGGCCACCGCGTTCTGCCCCGCGTTTCGGGGGGGTAGGCACTGCCGATGGCCACACTGGGCAATGTGCCGCAAAAACGGTCAAAGCACCCTTGGGACCCGCTGAACATTCATTCCGCGGACGGACCGGGTGAAGAAATTACCGGCTCCCAGCGCCCGATCGCAAGTCTTTGGCGTGCAAACCATCGACCACCGCCAGCACCGCATCACGCACCCGCGGCAAGTCGATCTGGCGGTCCAGCAGCCACTGCAGCATCACGCCGCGCAACGCGCCCAGCAGCAGCACTGCGCTGGCCTGGGCGTCAACGCTGGCCGCGATCTCGCCGCGGGCGATGCCGGCCTGCAAATGCACCTCAAAAAAACGCAGCGCCTGGCGGTTGTAGGCCGCCATGTCGTCCCGGAAGCCGGCGTCGTCCATCAGGCCTTCGGTCATCATCACCAACAAGGCGCGGGTGCTGGTCCATTGCTGGTCGGTACGGCCGAAATAAACCTCGATATGGCCGCGGATCGCATCCAGCCCGGACCGGCGCTGGGGTGCGGCCTGCAACTGGTCGGCGAAGCGGGTGGTGATGTGCGCGGCCAACGCACGCAGCAGGCCGGCCTTGCTGCCAAAGCGGTGCGCAGCCAGGCCGCGGCTGTAGCCAGCAGCCTCGCCCACGGCTGCCAGCGTCAGGCGCACCGTGCCGGTGGCGGCCACGGTGGCCAGCGCGGCTTCGAGCAGCGCCCGCTCGGCCGCCTCGCGGCGCTGACCCTGCGTGCGGCGCTTGGTGGCCGGTGCAGGCTCCGGGTCTGCGTCCGCCATGGTCTCAGCGCGGCTCGATGCCGGCTTGCTGCGCCACCCGCTTGAAGCGCTCGAACTCGGCCGCCACGAAGGCCCGCATCTCCACCGGCCCCAGGTCCATCAGCGCCGATGGCTGGGCCGCCTGGTAGGCACGGGCCTCCGGGCTGGCCATCACCTTGCGGAAGCCTTCATACAATTTCTGGGTCACGTCGTCCGGTGTCTCGGCCCGCACGAAAAAGGAGGCCCAGACGTAGGTCTCGAACTCCGGGTAGCCGCTCTCCTTCATCGTCGGCACGTCCGGGAACCCAGGATCGCGCTTGTCACCGGTGATGGCCAGTGCGCGCAGCCGGCGCTCGCGGATCAGCGGTGCGGCACCGGCAAAGTCGATCGCGCCGGTGACCAGCTGGCCGCCGATGATGTCGGTCATCATCAGCGCGCCACCCTTGTAGGGAATAGGTGTGACCTTGAGGCCGGTGACTGTGCCCAGCCAGGCGCCTACCAGCTCGTAACCCGCCGAATAGTTGCCCACCGGCAGCGGCGCACCACTTTTTTTGGTGCCCTCGACCAAGTCCTTGACCGTGAGGTACGGTGACTCGGCCCGCACGATGAACGCCACCGGCCCCTTGCTGACCCCGATCACCGGCCGGAAATCCTTGGACGGGTCGTAGGGCAGGTTTTTCATCATCACCGGATTGACCGTCATCGGCGAGTTGGACGCCATCAAGAGGGTGTAGCCGTCGGCCGGCAGATTCTTGACGCCCTGCACCGCGACGATGCCGCTGCCGCCGGGCCGGTTTTCCACCACCACGGTCTGGCCAAACAACCGGCCCAGCAACTCGCCATAAAAGCGTGAACTTGTGTCGGCGCCGCTGCCGGCGTTGAAGGGCACCAGGATGCGGATCGGTTTGGACGGGAAAGCGGCAGCCTGGGCTTGGGTCAGGCACGGCATCAGCGCCAGGGCCAGCCCCGCTATCAAACCGGCACGGCGGGCTGAAGGGTGAGTCGTCATGTCATGCTCCTGGCGTGAAAGTGGGGGTCCGCTGCGTCAGCCGACCGGCTTGCAAATGCCCAGGCCGTCAGCCCGGGCATGTTGATTGGTGGATCACGCCGTCGGCCAGCCAGCGCGCGAGAGTGTCGGCACTCACTCCCGCTTCGGCCAGCAGCTCGCAGCTGTGCTGGCCCAGCAGCGGTGCGCCAAAACGCACGCTGGCGGGTGTGCGCTCAAACCGGGTCGGCGGCCGCACCGTGACGGTATCGCCTTCGCTGGGATGGGCCAGCGGCTGGAACAAACCCACCGACTGCAGGTGCGGATGGGCGGGCAGGTCATCGATGCCGTAGAGCCGGGTGGCGGCCATGTCCAGCGCATCGCACAAGGCCAGCAGGTCGGCGGTGGCCATCGCGCGCGTGACGGTGGCCAGGTCGGCGTACAGCTCGGTGATGCGGGCGTTGCGCTCCTGGCGGTCGTGCAGCTGGTACTTGGCGATCAGGTCCGGCCGGCCCGCGGCCTGGAACAGGCCGACCCAGTGCTCGCCCGAGTACGGCAGCAGCGCCACAAAACCATCGCGGGTGGGCGCGGGCTTGCGACCGCCAGCCAGCAGCCGGGCATAACCGGCCTTGGCCGGGGCGGGATCAAAAGTCAGCCCGCCCAGGTGCTCGGCCAGCGTGAAGGCCACCATGGTCTCGAACATCGGCACCTCGACCTGCTGGCCCTGGCCGGTGCGCTCACGGTGGAACAGTGCGGCCAAGACCGCGTTAACCACTGCCAGGCCGGTGGTCTTGTCGGCGATCAGCGACGGCACATAGCCGGGCTGCTCACGGTCGTGGCCGGTCAGCGCAGCCAGCCCGCAAGCGGCCTGGATCACATCATCAAACGCCGGGCGGTGCGCGTCCGGCCCGTCCTGGCCAAAGCCGGTGGCCATGCAGTAGACGATCTTGGGATTGATCGCCTGCACTGCGGCGTAGCCCAGGCCCAGGCGCTCGATTGCCGCCACGCGCATGTTGTGCACCAGCACGTCCGCGCCCGCGATCAGGGCCTGCACTGCCGCCCGCCCGGCGTCGGTTTTCAAATTGACCGCCACGGAGCGCTTGTTGCGGTTGACCGCCAGAAAGATCGAGCTCATGCCGCGGTGCAGCGAAACGCCGTTGGAGCGCATCAGGTCGCCCTCCAGGCTTTCGACCTTGACCACGTCGGCGCCGTAGTCACCCAGGATCTGGGTCGCGATCGGGCCCAGCACCACCGAGGTCAGGTCCAGCACCCGCACGCCGTGCAGTGGTCCGGTGGCGCGCGGGAGGGATAACGCCGGTGCCGGTGCCGGCGCCGAGGCCGAGGCCGGTGGATGTTGCGGGTCTTGCGACGGAGCGTGCATCGGCGACAGCGGCGTGGGTGATGTCCGAGTCAAGCTCGTGACATGAAAGTCCGGAATGTCGGACAGGCTACCATGATGTTTGTTGCTTGACAAACAAATGTCGCGCAGAATGATTTGTTGGCGGACCATCATGTTCACCGCCTAGTCACACCCTGCTGCGCCAGCCCTGCGCAGCCCGTCCCACCCCAACCGAGGTTGCCGATGCAAGCCTTGCGCATTGAACCCTGCACCCTGCCGCCGGCCTGCGAGGACTTGCGCCAGCAGGTGCGGACCTTTCTGGCCGAAACGCTGGCAGATTTCCCGGCCGAGAAACGGGTGCGCAACTGGTCCGGCAACAGCCCGGCCTTCAGTGCACAGCTGGGCGCACGAGGCTGGATCGGCATGACCTGGCCCAAGCGCTACGGCGGGCAAGACCGCTCGCCGCTGGAACGCTACGTCGTGCTGGAGGAGTTGCTGTCGGCCGGTGCGCCAGTGGGCGCGCACTGGGTGGCCGAGCGCCAGAGCGCGCTGCTGCTGATGCGGCTGTCGCCCGAGCTGCTGGCACCGCGCATCGTGCCCGGCATTGCCCGCGGCGAGACCTACTTCTGCATCGGCATGAGCGAGCCCGATTCGGGCTCGGACCTGGCGTCGATCCGCACCCGGGCGCACAAAACCGATGCGGGCTGGGTGGTCAACGGCCGCAAGGTCTGGACCTCCAACGCCCACCGCACCCACTGGATGATTGCGCTGGTGCGCACCGGCACCCAAGGCGAGTTGCGACAGGCCGGCTTGTCGCAGCTGCTGGTGGACATGACCACCCCCGGCCTGACGGTGCGGCCGATCATCAACCAGCTGGGCGAGCACGACTTCAACGAGGTGACGTTTGATGACGTGCTGGTGCCGCATGAGCACCTGATCGGCGCCGAGGGCGAGGGCTGGGCCCAAGTTTCGGGAGAGCTGGCGTTTGAGCGCAGCGGGCCCGAGCGCTACCTCAGCAGCAGCCAACTGCTGTTGGAGATGCTGGCCGAGGCCGACCCGACCGATGCCAGGCAGGCGGTGGCGCTGGGCCGCATCGTGGCCAGCTACGCGGCGCTGCGCCAGATGTCGCTGGGGGTGTCGGGCATGCTGGCACGTGGCGAGAACCCGGCAGTGGCGGCGGCGCTGGTCAAGGACCAGGGCGCGCTGGTCGAGCAAGCCATGCCCGACATCGCGCACGACCTGTTTGGCGGGCTGGCCGCGCCGGGGTCCACGCTGGCGCAGGTGATGTCGTACACCGCGCGTGCTGTGCCGTCGTTTTCACTGCGCGGCGGCACCCGCGAAATTTTGCGCGGCATCATTGCAAAAGGACTGGGGCTGCGATGAGCGAGTCGATGATCGAGCAAAGCACCGAGCGGCTGTTTGCCGGCGCGGTCAACCGCCAATTGTTGTTGGCCTTCGAGGCTGGGCAGCCGCCCACCGCCCTGTGGCAATCGGTGGCCGACCAGGGCCTGCCCCTGGCGCTGGCAGCCGAGGCCGCTGGCGGTATCCAGGCCAGCTGGCGCGAGGCCTACCCGATCCTGCGCGGCCTGGGCTACTGGCAGGTGCCGCTGCCGCTGGCCGAGACCATGATCGCCGCGCTGCTGCTGTCGGCTGCGGGCATTGACGTGCCCGACGGCGCGATTGCGCTGGTCGAGTCGTCACCAGCGGGCCCGGACGGCGTGCTGCTACTCAGCGGCGACGCGGCACATCCCGCCTTGAGCGGCCGGGTTCTGCGGGTGCCCTGGGCCAGTGCCTGCCGCTGGGCAGTGGTGTCGCTGGTGGATGCCGGCAAACACGGCGGCGCAGCAGACGCTGCCCGGCCGGCCTGCGGCCAGATCGCGCTGATCGACCTGCACGACACCGCCAGCGTAGCCATCACCAGCCGCCCGAACCCCGCCGGCGAGCCGGTCTGCGAGACCGTGCTGCAAAACGCCCCGTGCCTGGCGCTGGCGGCCAACCCGCTGCACGGCCTGGACCGGCCGGTGCGCACGCTGGGTGCCATCGCCTACAGCGTGATGATGGTCGGCGCGATCGAGTACCTGCTCGAACAGTCGGTGCAGTACGCCAGCGACCGGGTGCAGTTTGGCCGGCCGATCGGCAAAAACCAGGCCATCCAGCAGCAACTGGCGCTGCTGGCAGGCGAGGTGGCCGCGGCCCGCGTGGCAGCGATCGTGGCCTGTGACGATGCACCGTCACTGGGCACCGCGGCCAGCCCGGCCACGGTGTTCAGCGCCGCGGTGGCCAAGATCCGGGGCGGCGAGGCCGCCACCCGGGCCACGTCGATTGCGCACCAGGTGCACGGCGCGATCGGCTTCACCCAAGAGCACGGGCTGAACTTTGCAACCCGCAGGCTGTGGGCCTGGCGCGAAGCCTATGGCGCAGACGCCTGGTGGGCAGGCAGGCTGGGTGCAGCGGCGATCCAGGCCGGCGCTGCCGGCTTCTGGCCGGGCGTGACCGATCGCCATTTCAACGGCCTGACCGGCTGACCCCAACGACGCCAACCAGGACACCGCCCCATGAGCACCCCCACCGCCGACGTGCAGGTCAGCCGCCAGCAGCATGTGGCGATCGTCGAGATCTGCCGGCCGCCGCACAACTTCTTCGACCAGGCGCTGATCCGCGACCTGGCGTTTGCCTTCGAGGCGATCGACGCCGACCCCGACCTGCGCAGCACCGTGCTGTGCGCCCAGGGCACGGCGTTTTGCGCCGGCGCCAACTTTGGCCAGCGTGACGACCCGACCGGCGCCGACAGCCCGCGCCGCGTGAATCCGCTCTATTTTGAGGCGCTGCGCATCTTTGCCTGCGCCAAGCCGGTGGTGGCCGCGGTGCACGGCCCGGCGATTGGCGGCGGGTTGGGCCTGGCGCTGGTGGCCGACTTCCGCGTCAGCTGCGCCGAGGCGCGATTTTCGGCCAACTTCAACCGGCTCGGCTTTCACCCGGGCTTCGGTTTGTCGGTGACGCTGCCACGGCTGGTCGGGCAGCAGCAGGCGGCGCTGATGTTCTACACCGGCCGGCGCATCGGCGGCGAGCAGGCGCTGGCCATCGGCCTGGCTGATGTGCTGGTGGCGCAGGACCAGGTGCGCGCTGCAGCGCTCGCGCTGGCCTCGGAGATCGCCGGATCGGCCCCGCTGGCGGTTCAATCTACCCGTGCCACACTGCGCCGCGGCCTGTTGGACGCATTGCGCAATGCCGTGGCGCGCGAGAGCGAAGCGCAGAACCAGCAGTTCCTGAGCGCCGATTTCAAGGAGGGTGTGGCGGCCATGACGGCGCGACGGGCGCCGCAGTTCGTGGGGCGCTGACCACGGGGGGTTTGGGCGTCTGGCCATGCCGATGACGGGCTTGCTCCGCGCTCTGGATTGCAGGACGCCGACTACAGCGGCAAGGCAGGCCGACCGCGTGTCCCTCGCGCTGCTGTCCGATGGTGGCCGGTGCGACGCTGACCGATGCTTGGGTTGTACGCAAGCGGCGCGCTTTGACGCCTTCCACCGATGTTCGGTGTCGTCGAGTCCGCGGATTGCGCAGGAAAGCCCATGTCGAACGCCCAAGCGCTTACCGCGGCGCCGCCCCCGGCCGGCCACACACACGCCCACGCAGCTGTGAGCGCGGCCATCACGCACCTGCTCTGCTTTCAGTCGTTGTTTGCGGAGGGCCGATCAGTGGCCTTCCCCTGCGACGCCCATGGTCACATCGACCTGAACAGCCTGACCCCCAGCGGGTTGAGCAACTACCTGTTTGCCCGCGCCATGGTCGGCCGCGACTTCGAGCGGCCCACCTGCCGCCCTGCCTGACGCCGCCAGGGCGCCCGCGTCAAACGCCCTGCAAGCGCTGCAATTCGTCGGGCGTGTTGGCGTTGGCAAACGCCGCGATGTCATCAAACACCACCGTGGCGCAGCGGTGCGCGCCGGTCCAGCGGTCGATCTTGCGCTGACCCGACTGGGTGAACACGACGAGGCTCTCGATCAGCGTGGCGGCCATCAGGCAAAACACAGGCTGCGGCTGCACCTGGCCGTGCTCCAGCGTGGCGGCGATGGCGATCTCGGCGTCCTCGGCCACCAGCGCGGCGGCCAGCCGGGCGACCAGGTCGACCGGAAAGTTGGGCGTGTCGCAGGGCACCGTCACCAGGTACGGCGTCTCGCAGTGCTCCAGCCCGGCCAGAAATCCGGCCAGCGGACCGGGATAGTCCGACCCGCCCGCAGCAGCGCCCGCATCCGGCCAGACGGGTACGCCCATCGAGTCGTACGCGCCCAGGTTGCGGTTGGCGTTGATCATCAAATGCCCCACCTGGGGCGTCAGGCGCATCAGCGCATGCAGCGCCAACGGCATCCCGAGGTGGTTTTGCAGGCCCTTGTCCACGCCCCCCATGCGGCTGCCGCGGCCGCCGGCAAGCACCAGGCCGGTGATGTCATCGGGCGTAATTTCATGCATCTCAGGTCTCCAGCAGGTCAAAACCCTGGGCCTCGACCTGGACAAACGCCTGCGTCATCGCCGCCACGGCGCGCCAGACAACGGCCCGGGGCTGCGCGGCCACGGCGTCGCACAGCTGACCGACCCAGGGCTGCAGATGGGTGCGGAAAAACCGCCGCTGCTGCTCCAGGTTGCAGACCGCGAGGTCATCCCCGGCGATCAGCCAGCGCATCACCTCCAGCACAAACGCGATGTGGTCCTCGGTCTCCAGGCTGTTGGCGTCACGCGTCAGGCCCAGCGCGGCCAGGTCGTCGCGCAGCACGGCCAGCGGCTTCTCGTTGAGAAACCCGCTCAGGTAAAAAGAGGCGTAGGCCATCACCTCGGACCGGCCCACACCGTGGAACAGCGCTTCATGCTCTGCCGCCGCGGTCTCTGTGGTGCTGGCGCGCATGGCCGCCACCAGCTCGCTCCAGGGCGCCTCCAGGTGACCACCCCGCTGCGGCGCCTCGGTCACTGCCACCCGGAACTGCTGCAACAGCGCGGCGTCTGGCGGCGCCAGCCACAGCCCGGCCAGCAGGCCGTACAGCTCGGCACGCGCCAGCTCCTCGCTGTCGTCGACTGGCGCTCCAGAAAAACGTATCGGCTGTGCGGGATGGTCGGTCATGGTGACTCGGTCAGGGTGATTCGGTCATGGCGATGCAGTCAGGGCGACGCGGTCAGTGCTGCCCGCGCCGTTGAAGCGCCGGTCACAGGTCGGTGATGCGGAGCTCGTTGGGGTTGGTGTGCAGGTCGATGACGCGGCAGTCACCGCACATCTTCAGCCGGTCGGCCGCCGCACCCTGGAAGGCCGAGTGGCCGGCCAGCTTGCCGATCATCGCCTCGATCGCCTGCAAGGTGCCAAACGGCTTGGCGCAGCGGATGCAGGCGTAGGGCGACACCTCGTGCAGCACCCGCGCCGCCTTGCGCGCCTTGCCCTCGTCGGCCAGCCACAGCCGGGGCGACAGCGTGATCGCCGATTCGGGGCAGGTGGTGGCACACAACCCGCACTGCACGCAATTTTTCTCGATGAAGCGCAACTGCGGCCGGTCGGGGTTGTCGAGCAGCGCGCTCTCGGGGCAGGCGCCCACACAGCTCAGGCACATGGTGCACTTGCCGGTGTCGATCAGCAGGCTGCCGAACGGCGCGCCGGCCGCCGGCAGTGCAATCGCCTCAGCCTGGGCCTCGGCTTTGCGCGGCGCGTGGGCCAGCAAATGGTCGAGTGCCAGTTCCAGCGTGCCGCGCTTGTCAGCCTGCGCGGCAAATGGGGCCGGCCGCGCCACGCCGCGGGCAGCGGGTGTGCGCAAGGCGGCATCCAACGACGCCAGGTCCCGCGCATCCCGGGCCGTGATCAGCTTGAAATGGCCGTCGCCGTAGCCCAGGCCATGCAGGATGGCTTGCGCGACGGCCATCTGCTCAGTCAGCGCCTGGCGGTACTCGGGCGCTTCTTCGTCGGTCAGCAGCAGCCAGACCTGGTTGGCGCCCTGCGCGATGGCCGCCAGCCACAGGTCGATGCCGACACTGGCGGTGTGCCACACCGCGACCGGCAGCACCCGGGCCGGCACGCCGTTGAGCGCGCCGCCGCGGCGGTCTGCCCGCGCAGCGCGGCCCAGTGCATCGATCAAGCGGCTGCCGGCACCCTGGCTGTGCAGCAGCAGCGCAGCATCCTGACCACCCGCTTTGGCATAGGCCACCAGCAAGGTGCGCAGGCGCTTGCCCTGGTCCACCGGGCCAGGGTAGGCAAAGCTCATCGCGCCGCTGGG
Source organism: Betaproteobacteria bacterium (assembly GCA_031394235.1). Classification (GTDB taxonomy): domain Bacteria; phylum Pseudomonadota; class Gammaproteobacteria; order Burkholderiales; family Burkholderiaceae_C; genus Pseudaquabacterium. The sequence continues at coordinate 19,456 of JANMXG010000440.1, read as the reverse complement.
GCAAACCGTGCTGCAAGCGCCGCAGCCCACGCACAGGTGCGGCTCAACAACTACCCCGCCGCCCTGCCCCACCGGCGCGCCGGGCGCCGGCTGGCCGGGCACCGCGCCGCGGCTCTTGCCGGTGAGCTTGCCCTTGAGCGAGGCGTCGCTGCGGATCGCGCCGGCCGAGCAGACGTCGATACAGGCGGTGCAGCCGATCTGCTGGTTGCGGCTGTGTGCGCACAGGTTTTGTCGGTAGCTGAAGAATCGCGGCTTCTCGAACTCTCCGGTCAGCTCGCGCAGGGCCAGCACGGCCTTGATGAGGTCGGCGTCAGCGGCGCCCGAAGGTTTGGCGACATGGAAGTAGCCCTGCGGCAGCTGGTGCCGGCCGAACGCCGGTGTGGCCCGCAGGTCCAGCACCAGATCGAACCGCTCGTCCACCACCAGGGGCTCGCGCAAGAAGTCGATCGCGCCGGCGGCTTCGCAGACCCGGACGCAGTCGCGGTGGCTCTTGCAGGCGGACAGATCGATCTGGTAGCTGAAGTCGATCGCGCCCTCGGGGCAGGCGTCGATGCAGGCATTGCAGCGGGTGCACAGGTCCAGGTCGATCGGATTGGACTGGGTCCACTGCACCTCAAACGCGCCCAGCCAGCCGGCAAGCTGGGTGACCTGGCCACTGAAAACCGCCAGCTCATGCGCCTGGGCCAGCGCGCCGCCCGGCCGGTCGACAAGCAGGCTGACGTCGAGCTTGTCGGCCAACAGCGCAGCGGCCTGCCCTGCCGCATCGGCGCCGCCGATCACCAGGCAGCGCCCGGCCGAGCGGTAGCTGACCGTGCCCACCGGGTCGGCATCGGGCAGTTGGGCGGCGGCAATCAGCGCGGCCAGCTTGGGGGTGGCCTGGGCTGCATCGCGCGACCAGCCGCCGGTCTCGCGCAGGTTGAAAAAGTGGATCGGCCGCACGTCGGTGGACGCAGCACCTTCGGTCTGGCTGTTCAGGTCGAGGAACAGCCGGGACTCCTGGGTGCAGGCCACCAACAACGGCTCGGCCAGGGCGCCAGTGGCCAGCGCCGCGCGCTGGAAGGCGGGCGCCTCGCGCCGGCAGAGCAGGCTGTGCGCGTCGGCCAGGCCGTCAGTGCTGGCGCCCGGCGTCCGGGACAGCGCCTGAATCAGGGCCGGCCGGTCCAGCGGCAGGGTGCGGTTGCAATCGCAGATCAGCGTCTTCATCGGGGGTGCGGTCAGGTTCGTGGGCCAGGGCTGGCGTGGGATCGGGGCGGGAGACGGGGCTGACGCCGGGGCTGTTGTCGGGGCTGTAGTCGGGGCTGATGCCGGGGCTGATGTCGGGGCTGTTGGCGGCTTCTGGATGGGCGGCAGGCTCGGCGCCCGGGTCGGCGCCGGCGTGCGGCCGAACGGTTGGTGCGTCGGGCGGCTGCTCGTCATCGAACAAGCCCAGTGCATGGGATTGCGCCATCTGCCGCAACATGCCGGCGGGCAGCGGGTCGGGCTTGCCGTAGTCGTCGATGTAGGTGTCCAGCCCGTCCATCAGGTTGAAATGCGGGTCGGTGAAAAGCTTCTTGAGCGCCGCATTGCGCACGCCGGCATCGACACCGGGCACCACGAAGCGCGCGTAGTCGGACTCGCGGTCGAGCAGGGCAACGTCGGCCAGGGTGGGGGCCGGCGGTGGCGGTGGCTGCTGTGGCTGCTGTAACTGCTGTGGCTGTTGCAGGTGTTGTGACCGCGGCAGCGGGGCTGTGAGCACCGGCGCTGCGTGCGCAGCAGGCTGAGCCGCCGGCGCTGACACCACCCGGCCCGGCAGCGGCGCCACGACCGGGTCGGCCGGCGCCCCGCCCTGCCGCACTTGCACCTTGCGACGCGACCAGCGCGACAGAAATCCGCCCGTGCCTTCACCGCCAGCGTCAATACTGGCAGCGTCAGTGCTGGCAGCGGGGCCATCGGTGTTGCGGCCACCGCCGGGTGGCTGCGTCGGTGAGTGCCCGGCCATCAGCGCTGCCCCGGCGGTTTGAACGACACCGGCCGTCTGCGTTGCTTGACCTCGGGCCGGTAGTGGTCGTCGACAAAAGCCTGCAGCAGCGCCGCAACCTCGTCGGCCAGCGGCACGTTGTCCACCCGCTCTTGCGCATCGAGCTGGCGGCCGGCCTCGTTGTAGGACAGCGTGACCCACTCGGGCCAGGCGCGGGACGGGTCGTCATCGTCGATGCGCCACATCACAAACCAGACCGGCGCGCCCGAGGTCAGGTTGAGGTAGTAACCCTCGCCTTCATCGCGGTGCAGCGTGACGGTCAAGCCGGGGTGCAGCACCTGCGCCACCCGACCGTCGTCGCGCAGCGTGCGGGGCAGGTTGCCAAAGCCACCTTCGTCGATCACCACCTCGACGATGCGAAAACCCCAGGCCTCCCAGGCGTTGGGGTTTTTGCGGCGTTCGATGACCACGGCCACCGGGATGTTGGGACGCTGTTGCATTGCCGCACAAGTCTAGCGGCGGTCGGGGCGACAGGTTGTCGCGGCAGGCCCGCGCGCCCCAAAGCTAGGGTTTGTCCGACCTAGGCAGCGGCGGACAACGCCGGCTCGCACAGCAGCAGCACGGTCATGCAGGCGCCGGGTCCGTCAGCTGGCGGCCGGTTGCCGGCCCGGATGTCGCCGCCGTAACGCTCGACGATGCCGCGGCTGATCCACAGGCCCAGGCCGGTGCCGTCATGTTTGCGGGTGACAAAGGGCTGGAACAGCTCTCGCAGCAGGTCGTCGCCCAAGCCGGGGCCGGTGTCGGTCACGCTCAGGCTCAGGCCAGGCTGACCGCCGGCAGATGTCCAGTCGGCAGTCGCCAGGGTCAGCGTGCCGCCGTCGGGCATGGCATGGATGGCATTGACCAGCAGATTGACCAGCACCTGCTGCAACTCGGACCGGTTGATGCCGGCACAGCGCTGGCTGCGGAAATCGCGCAGCACCTGGATACCGGTGTGCGCCAGCAGGTGGCCGGTCAGCACCAGGCAGTCCTCGAGCGCCTGGCCTGGTGCCACCGGCTCGACATAGCCGGCAAACTCATTGGGCCGCGCAAACTGCAGCAGCTGGGTGACGATCAGGCGCATGCGTTCGATCTGCTGGTCGGCCAGCGCCAGCTCGGGCGCGATGCGCTGGGCGTCCGGGCCCAGCAACTCGCGCACCAGGTCCAGATTGCCCTGGATCACCGCAATCGGGTTGTTCACCTCGTGCGCGATGCTGGCGGTGAGCTGGCCCACAGCGGCCATTTTTTCGGCCCGCAGCAGGCCAGCCTGTGCCGCCTCCAGCGCCGCAGTGCGGTTGGCCAGCGCCAGCGTGCGCTCGGCCACCTTGGCATCCAGCTCGGCGTTCCAGCGCTGCAGCGCGGCGGTGTGGTCGGCCAGCGTGTCGAGCAGGTGGTCGAGGTGGCCGGCCAGTGCGCCGATCTCATCGGCGCTGGCGACAGGCCCGACCCGCGCGGCCAGCGCGCCGCCCTCGACCTGCCGCATGGTGTGCGCCATTTGCTCAATGGGCCGGAAGATGGCGCGCGCGCGCCGCGCGGACCAGAGCGCCGCCACGATCATCACCGCAAAAAACACCGCGCCGATGCCGGCGAGCACGCTGTATTTCGCCCAGGTGAAGGGCCGCTCCAGGTAGCCCACGTAAAGCATGCCCACCCGCTGTCCACTGGCGTCGCTGAGCGGCTGGTACGCCGAGACATACCAGTCGTTGACGACAAAAGCGCGGTCCAGCCAGGTGTCGCCGCGGCCCAGCACGGCGTCGCGCACCGCCCTCGATACCCGCGTGCCGATGGCGCGCTGCTCGCCGTTACCGGTGCCGGCAGCGCTGGCAGCGCCTTGGGCGCCGGAGGCCGTACTGGCCGCGTCCCGCGTCGGCAGCGTGACCGCGTCGAACAGCCGCACGTTGGTGGAGATGCGCACGTCGTCCAGAAACAAGGTGGCCGTGCCCTGGCTGCCAAAAGGCAGCGCGCCCTCGGGGTAGACAATGCCGTTGATGTGGTCGATGAACGGCAGGTTGCGGTTCAGCAACACGCCGGCCTGCACCCAGGCCAGCACCCGGCCATCGGGGCTGAGTACCGGCGCATCGGCACGCACCACCATCGCCCGGTCCTCCTGGCCCCGCCCGGTCGGCAGGGCTTGCTGGGTGGCTACCAGCGGCACGGCCACACGCTGGCGCAGCGCGGGCGACAGCGTGCCCTGCGCCGCGGGCGACAACACCACGACGGCAGCGCTGGTGCGGGCGGCCGGGCCGGGCGCTGCCAGTACGGCCGGGCCGTCACTGGCGCCATCGAAGTCGGCCAGCAGCAGTTGCCCGTCGGGTGCCCGCAGGTTGATGAAATCCAGCCCCTCACGGTCCTTGAAGCGCGCCAGCAAGGCTTGCAGTGCAGCACGGTCGCCGCCCAGCGCGGCCAAGCCTGCCGCCGGTTTGCCAGGCGTCTGCCCGGTTGCGGCCCTGACCGGCTGCAGCGCGGCATACAGCGCCTGAGAGTCCGCCACCGCGCCGGTGCTGGCGGCCACCTCGCCCAGTACCCGGTCGAAGTAGCCATGCGCCACCGCCAGGTCCGACCGCACCTTGGTGATCAGCAGGCGGTCCAGCGCCGCATTGCCCCAGACCAGCAGCACCAGGCCCAGCAGCGGCAGCACACCCACCAGCGGCAGCAGCACCATCGCCAGCAGCTTGCGCCGCACTGGCCACGCGGCAAGCCGGCCCGACGCCTGCAGCGTCATGCCTGCTGGGCCCACTCGGCGACGCGCCGCTCCAGCGTGCGGCGCGAGATGCCCAGCAGATGCGCCGCCCGGGTCTTGTCACCGGCCACGCTGTCCAGCACGGCCTGGATGTGGCGCTTTTCAAGCGTCTGCAGGTCGGTGGTCGCACCCGCGCCGCCAGCGCCGCCAGCGCCCGTTGCCAGCGGCAGGATGCGTGGCCGGCCGTCCTGGCGGTTCAGGCCCTGGTAGAGCGCAGACACGTTGAGCGCACCCAGGATCAGCGACCGCTCGATCAGGTTGCGCAGCTCACGCACGTTGCCGGGCCAGTCGTACTGGCGCAGGTAGCCCAGTTCGTCGGCAGACACCTCGATTGCCGGCACACCGAGCTGCGGCGCCAACGTGTTGATGAAGTGGGCCACCAACTCGGCTAAGTCCTCCTTGTGGGCCCGCAGCGGCGGCAGGTTGATCTCGACCACCTGCAGCCGGTAGTACAGGTCCTTGCGAAAGCGCCCGGCGGCCACCTCGTCAGCCAGGCGGCGGTGGGTGGCGGCGACGATGCGCACATCGACCGGGATCTCCTGCTCGCTGCCGACCGGGCGTATGCGGTGGTCCTCCAGCACCCGCAGCAAGGTGGCCTGCTGTGCCAGCGGCAACTCGCCGATCTCGTCAAGAAACAGCGTGCCGCCCTGGGCATAGACAAACAGGCCGTCGCGGCCCGGGTACGTGGCCGTGCCCGTTGGGTGGTCGGCATGTGGTGGCTGGCCGCGCCGGGCACCCGAGGCCTGGCCGAACAACTCGCTGTCGATCAGGTCAGGCAGCAGCGTGGCACAGTTGACCGGCACAAACGGCCCGTCCGCACGGCCGCTGCGCCTGTGCAGGGCCAGCGCGGCCAGCTCCTTCCCGGTGCCGGACTCGCCGGCCAGCAAGACCGTGCTGTCCACGGTGGCGACACGCTGCAGCGCTGCCTGCAGCCCCTTGATCGCGATTGACCCGCCCACCAGCCCGTCGGCCGCCGGCGTGCGCTGCGACAGCGTGCGCCGCAACACCCAGTTTTCGCGCCGCAGCAGCGCCCGCTCCAGACCGTGGCGCACGGCATTGAGCACCTGCGTCACGCGAAACGGCTTGAGCAGGAAGTCACTGGCGCCGGCACGCAAAGCCTCGATGGCGGTGTCCAGGTCGGCAAAGGCCGTGATCAACACCACCTCGCCGGCAAATCCGCGTTGCCGCAGCTCACGAAGCCAAGCAATGCCACTCTGCCCGGGCAGCGTGACGTCGAGCACGATCAAGTCGAACCGGTGGCGCTGCACCAACTCGTCAGCCTGCTCGGCAGACCCGGCGCTCTGCACGCTGCCTACCCGGCTGGCCAGGGTCTTTTCCAAAAAATTGCGCATGCCGGGCTCATCGTCGACCACCAATACCGCGGCCAGCGGCCAGCGGGCGGCCGGCGAAGACGCAGGAGACGGTGTCGATGGCATGGAGGAACCTGAAGTCAGCGCACATTGTAGAAATGCCGGACCGCCAAAAACGTCCAGACAGCCGCAGGCCCTGTCTGTCGGCGTCGGTTGACAGTCTGTCTGCCGATCCGCGACAAACTGTCGCTAAGAACCTCGGGAGCCTCCTGATTGCAACCGGGTTAACACTGCCCCCTAATACCAAGTGTTGATTCGTCGGGCCTTGTGTGGGCCCATCCACCTGGAGCCGCTGATGAGCAAGTCTGAACCCACCCCCCTGTCACGTCGCCGCCTGTTTGCCGGCGCAGGCACCGCAGGTGCGCTGGCGGCAGCGGCGGCGGTGCTGCCGCGGCAATTGCAGCCGGTCGCCCCGGTGGCGGCTGCCCTGCCCAAGCCCCTGCCCGAGACCGGCGGCGGCTATCAGCTGACTGCTCACGTGCAGCGCTACTACCAGACCACCAAGGTCTGAGACCGGAGACCGCCATGTTGCTGACCCGCAAAAACACTTCATCCGTCGGTAACGGCGCCGCCCCGTCCAGCCTGGTTGCCAGCCTGTCGCGAGGCATGGCCCGTGCGATACCCACCATGGACCGGCGGGTTTTCCTGCGCCGCTCCGGCCTGGGCGTGGGTGCAGGCATCGCCGCATCGCAGCTGCTGCTGGTCAAGAAGGTGCAGGCCGCCAACCCCGCCGACGGCGCCAAGCCGGCCTCGGGTGCGGCCAAGACGGTGGTGGTCAAGCGTACGGTCTGCGGCCATTGCTCGGTGGGTTGCGCGGTGGACGCGGTGGTCGAAAACGGGGTATGGGTGCGCCAGGAGCCGGTGTTCGACTCGCCCATCAACCTGGGTGCGCACTGTGCCAAGGGTGCCGCGCTGCGGGAGCACGGCCATGGCGAGTACCGGCTGAAGTACCCGATGAAGCTGGTGGACGGCAAGTACCAGCGGCTGTCCTGGGACCAGGCGCTGCAGGAGATCAGCGCCCGAATGCTGGACCTTCGCAAAGAGAGTGGACCGGATTCGATCTTCGTCGTTGGATCGTCCAAGCACAACAACGAACAAGCCTACCTGCTGCGCAAGTGGATGAGCCTCTGGGGCAGCAACAACACCGACCACCAGGCGCGCATCTGCCACTCCACCACCGTGGCCGGCGTGGCCAACACGTGGGGGTATGGCGCAATGACCAACTCCTACAACGACATGCAGAACAGCAAGGCTGCGCTCTACATCGGCAGCAATGCCGCCGAGGCGCACCCGGTGTCGATGCTGCACATGCTGCATGCCAAGGAAGCCGGCTGCAAGATGATCGTGGTCGATCCGCGCTTTACCCGCACCGCCGCCAAGGCCGACGACTACGTGCGCATCCGCTCGGGCTCAGACATCCCGTTCCTGTTTGGCGTGATGCACCACATCTTCAAAAACGGCTGGGAAGACAAGAAGTACATCGAGGACCGTGTCTACGGCATGGAGAAGGTGCGCGAGGAATGCCTGACCCAGTGGACTCCGGACAAGGTGCTAGAGGCCTGCGGCGTTGACGAGGCCACCTGCTACAAGGTGGCCAAGACCATGGCCGACAACCGCCCCAGCACCATCGTCTGGTGCATGGGCCAGACCCAGCACACCATCGGCAACGCCATCGTGCGGGCGTCCTGCCTGCTGCAGCTGGCGCTGGGCAATGTGGGCAAGTCGGGCGGCGGCACCAACATCTTCCGCGGCCACGACAACGTGCAGGGCGCAACCGACGTCGGCCCCAACCCCGACAGCCTGCCCGGCTACTACGGCCTGGTCGAGGGCTCGTGGAAGCACTTTGCCAAGGCCTGGGGCATTGATTACGAGTGGATCAAAAAGCAATACGCGCCCGGCATGATGACCAAGCCGGGCATGACGGTGTCGCGCTGGATCGATGGCGTGCTGGAGAAAAACGAGCTGATCGATCAGGACAGCAACCTGCGCGGCCTGTTTTTCTGGGGCCATGCGCCCAACTCGCAGACCCGCGTTCTCTAGATGAAAACGGCGATGGACAAGCTCGACCTGCTGGTCGTGATCGATCCGTTCCCGTCGGCCACCGCGGCGATGGCCGCCATGCCGGGCAACCCCGCAGACCAAAACAAGAACCGGGCGGTGTACCTGCTGCCGGCCTGCACCCAGTTCGAAAACGCTGGCTCGGTCACGGCGTCCAACCGGTCGATTCAGTGGCGCGAGCAGGTCATCGAGCCGCTTTGGGAGTCCCGCACCGACCACATGATCATGTACCAGCTGGCGCAAAAGCTGGGCTTCGACAAGGAACTGGTCAAGAACTACAAGATGGTCGCCGGCAAGGGCGGCATGATGGAGCCTGAGGTTGAGTCGATCTTGCGCGAGATCAACAGGAGCGTCTGGACCATCGGTTACAGCGGCCACAGCCCGGAGCGGCTCAAGGCCCACATGCGCAACATGAACGTCTTCGACGTCAAAACGCTCAAGGCCAAGGGCGGGATCGACAAGGAGACCGGCTACAGCCTCGACGGCGATTACTTCGGCCTGCCGTGGCCCTGTTGGGGCACGCCCGAGATGAAGCACCCCGGCTCGCCCAACCTGTACGACACCAGCAAACACGTGATGGACGGCGGCGGCAACTTCCGCGCCAACTTTGGCGTCGAGCGCGAAGGCGTGTCGCTGCTGGCCGGCGATGGCTCACACAGCCTGGGTGCCGACCTGACCACTGGCTACCCCGAGTTCGACCATTTGCTGCTGAAAAAGCTAGGCTGGTGGGGCGACCTGACCGAGGTCGAGCAAAAGGCTGCCGAAGGCAAGAACTGGAAGACCGACAGCTCCGGCGGCATCATCCGCGTGGCGATGAAGGTGCACGGCTGCCATCCGTTTGGCAATGCCAAGGCACGGGCGGTGGTTTGGAACTTCCCCGACCCGATCCCCAAACACCGCGAGCCGCTTTACAGCACCCGGGCCGACCTGGTGGCCAAGTACCCCACCCACGATGACAAGAAGTCGTTCTGGCGGGTTCCCACGCTGTACAAGAGCGTGCAGGAGAAGAACAAAGACATCGGCAAGAGCTTCCCGCTGATCATGTCCAGCGGCCGACTGGTCGAGTACGAAGGCGGCGGCGAAGAGACCCGGTCCAACCCTTGGCTGGCCGAGTGGCAGCAGGAGATGTTTGTCGAGATCAACCCCACGGCCGCCAACGACCGGGGTATCCGTAACGGCGAGGACGTCTGGCTCAAAACCCCGCCGATGTTGGGTGTGGCAGGCCTCAAGGGCATCAAGGTCAAGGCCATGGTGACCGAGCGGGTAGACGCCGAGACGGTCTGGCTGCCCTTTCATTTCTCGGGCCGCCTCGGCGGCGTGGACCTGGCGCCCTACTACCCCGCCGGTGCCATGCCGGTCATCCGTGGCGAGTCGGTCAACACCGCCACCACCTACGGCTACGACAGCGTGACGATGATGCAAGAGACCAAGACGACGGTCTGCCAGATCGAACGCGCCTGACCCCAGCACACAAGAGGACATCCCCATGGCCCGCATGAAATTTATCTGCGACAGTGAGCGCTGCATCGAATGCAACGGTTGCGTCACCGCCTGCAAGGCTGAGCACGACGTTCCGTGGGGCGTCAATCGCCGCCGGGTCGTCACCTTGAACGACGGTATTGCCGGCGAAAAAAGCATCTCGGTGGCCTGCATGCACTGCAGCGACGCACCCTGCATGGCCGTCTGCCCGGTCGATTGCTTCTACCGCACCGACGAGGGCGTGGTGCTGCACGACAAGGACGTCTGCATCGGCTGCGGCTATTGCAGCTATGCCTGCCCTTTTGGCGCGCCGCAATTTCCGACCAACGGTACCTTTGGCCTGCGCGGCAAGATGGACAAGTGCACCTTCTGCGCTGGTGGCCCTGAGGCCAATGGCAGTGATGCCGAGTTCGAGAAGTACGGCCGCAACCGGCTGGGCGAAGGCAAGCTGCCGGCCTGCGCCGAGATGTGCTCGACCAAGGCGTTGCTGGGCGGCGACGGCGACGTGGTGGCTGACATTTTCCGCACCCGGGTTTTGACCCGCGGCAAAGGCAGCGAGGTCTGGGGCTGGGGAACCGCCTACGGCCGCCCTGCCGGCACTGCGACTGCCAAGACCGAGGCCACCAAATCATGATCAACATGCGCTTGGTGCTCAGCCTGTCCGCTGCGCTGATGCTGGTGGCCTGCGGCGAAAAGCAACAAACCGCCGCCACCCAGAAAGCCGACGGCAGGCCCTGGGAGTCGACCAAGACCGCCCACACCGCACAGGGCTGGGTGGTCGGTGACAAAGCCAGCTGGGAGCAACAGTTGCGCGCCCGGTCACAAGGCCAGAACGAATATTCCCGCGCGCCGGCCAAGCCCTGACGCACGCCAGTTCCCCAGCGGCAAGGAGAGGTGATGCAACCCCTGATTCAAAAATGGCTGGGCCCGGTGCTGTTGGCGGCTGGTCTGCTGGTGGCCTACGGCCCCACCTCCGCCCAGACGGCCGCGCCCCCCCCCACTGCGGACTCGCCGGCAGCACAGGCACCGCCTGCAGATTTTGCGGCGCCCGCCGACCCCAAGACGGACGACTCCAACGCGGCACGCGCCAAGTCGCAGCCCGGCAACAACGCACCGTTTTGGCGTGCCGTGCGTCAATCTGGCACGCAAGAGGGCACGGTCAATCTGCCAGGCATCGAAAAAGGCGTGCTGGTACAGCCGTTTGTGCAGTACCCGGGATCTCGCCTGACCAATGCTGGCGAAGCCTGGCGTCAGGTACGCAACCAATGGATCATTCCGTACGGCGGCTCGCTGCTGCTGATCGTGGCGCTGGCGCTGGCGCTGTTTTATTGGCGCAAAGGCCCACTCGGCGGCCACCTGAAAGACACCGGCCGGGTGATCGAGCGTTTCACGCCCTTCGAGCGCGCGGCACACTGGAGCAACGCGATCGCGTTTTGCGTGCTGGCAATTTCCGGGCTGGTGATGTCATTCGGCAAGTTCGTGCTGCTGCCGGTGTTTGGCGGCACCCTGTTTGGCGGCCTGACCTACGCGCTCAAGACCGCGCACAACTTTGCAGGCCCGCTGTTTGCCGTGTCGCTGGTGATCGTGTTCATCACTTTCGTGCGCGACAACCTGCCGAGCAAAGAAGATTTGACCTGGTTGCTGCGCGGCGGCGGTCTGTTTGGCGGTCAGGAAGTACCCTCACACCGGTTCAACGCCGGTGAAAAAGTCGTTTTCTGGGGCGGCGTGTTCACGCTCGGGCTGGTGGTCGTGGCCTCCGGCCTGGTGCTGGACAAGCTCGTACCCGGTATGGTGTACGGGCGGGCCGACATGCAGGTGGCGCAAATGGTCCACGGCGTTGCCACGGTCCTGATGATGGCCATGTTTGCCGGGCACATCTACCTGGGAACGGTCGGTATGCACGGCGCCTACAAGGGCATGCGCACCGGCTATGTCGACGAAGCCTGGGCCCAGGAACACCACGAGCTCTGGCACGACGACATCAAGGCCGGCAAGATCCCGGTCCAGCGGTCGCCCGAGCCTGCGCCTGGCGTGCTGGCTGCGCCGGGGCGAAGTGCCTGAGTTCACCCGCCATCGCTGGACAAGGGCGTTACAAGTCAAGCCGCCTCTGCTCCGGAAGCCGATTTTTGTCATCCGACCGTTGGCGACCGTCACCACCACCCGCCTAGACCCCTTGTTGCTGGAGCCCGCATGATGCGCACCGCTGCCCTGTTCCTGTCCCTGTCCGCCGCGCTGGCCTTGGCATCGGCTGGCGCCCACGCCAAACTGCCCGCGCCCAGCGATGAAGCCAAGGCCAAATCGGCGGAAGCCGCGGCCAAGACCGCCCACACCGGCAAGGTCGACGGCTACAAGCTCTGTCTGGCGATGGACCGGACAGCAGCCGGCTTCCAGGCTGCTGCCAAGAAGTCCGGCAAGGCAGCGTCAGCACCCGTCGAAACGCCGCCGTGCGCCGATCCGGGTCCGTTCGTCTACGTGCCCGCGGGCGCTGCGTCCGCACCGGCTGCCGCCTTGCCTGCGCCTGTCGCCGCCGTGGCGCCGCCCGCGGCTGCCAAAAAGTAACGCGGTCAGTCGCCGCTGCGCAGGTCGGACTTACAGGTCCATCTTCGGCTGACTGCCTGGCCGACAATGGCAAACCCTCTGTCGTGCAGACTGATCTCCGCCAACACCATGCTGCCCGAGCTCGCCGCCCCGCTCGCCTTTGATGTTCCCCGCTGTCGGCCGCCCGTGGCGGGCGCGCCGCGCCTGACTGCAGCTTGTGGTGAGTTGCTGCGCGAGATCACCGTGCAAGACGAGTACGGTGACCGCCGCAGCATCCACATTCCCGCTGAGCGGCCGCTGACGGTGTTTGTCGACAAGCGCGAACTCGTGACACTGATGACCCTGGGGGCTTCGCCTGAGTTGCTGGTGCTGGGCTACCTGTGCAACCAGCGCCTGGTGGCTGCGGTGAACGAGATCGAATCGATCACGGTCGACTGGGACGTGGGCGCCGCCGCCGTCAAGACCCGTTCGGGCATCGCCGATCTGGCGGGCAAGACGGCACACCGGGTGGTGACGACCGGTTGCGGCCAGGGCACCGTGTTTGGTGACCTGATGGCGCAACTCGACACGGTGCATCTGCCCAACGCCGGCGCCGCACGCATTCGCCAAAGCGCGCTCAATGCCATGCTGGAGCAGATGCGCCAGCGCAACAGCATCCACCGCAAGGCCGGCTCGGTGCACGGCTGCGCGCTGTTTCAGTGCACCGAGTTGCTGATGTTTGTCGAGGATGTCGGCCGCCACAACGCCATCGACACCATCGCCGGCTGGATGGCGCTGCATGGCGTGACCGGCGCTGACAAGGTTTTTTACACCACCGGCCGGCTGACCAGCGAGATGGTCATGAAATCAGCCCAGATGGGCGTGCCGATCATCGTGTCGCGCAACGGCGTCACCGCAATGGGCCACGGCCTGGCTGAGCAACTGGGCATGACGCTGTTTGGCCGCGCTGCGAACCGGCATTTCCTTTGCTACACCGGTTTCGAGCGCTTCGACTCCGAGCCCGAGCCCCACCGCACGGCGGTGCGTGTGGTCGCGGGCTGACCGGACTGGCAGCGTTGCCGCTTGTGCAGCACGCCCTGCACCGCGGCATTTGCCGCGAATCAGCGCGACTCGACAGCCGCTGTCGGTGACCCCACACCGGCAGGGTTGGCGGCGCACGGTGAAAATACTGGTGTGCATTTACTCAACGCCGACCTGCATTCCCATTCCCGCTATTCCGACGGCACGCTCAACCCCAGCGTGCTGGCAGCGCGTGCTGCTGCCAATGGCGTAGACCTCTGGGCTTTGACCGACCACGATGAAACCCGGGGCCTGGCCGAGGCTGCAGATGCCGCCCGCGCGCTCGGCCTGGGGTTTGTCAACGGCGTGGAGATTTCGGTCACCTTTGCCGGCGAGACCGTGCACATCGTCGGTCTGGGCTTCGACGCCGGCAACGCCGCGCTGCAAGCCGGCCTGGCGCGCACCCGCGGCGGCCGGATGGTGCGGGCTCAGGCCATGGCAGACGGCTTGGCCGCGGCAGGCTTGCCAGGCGCCTTGGCCGGTGCACTGCGCTATGTCAGCAACCCCGACCTGGTCTCGCGCACCCACTTTGCGCGCTGGCTGGTCGAATCCGGCGTCTGCACCGACACCGGCTCGGTGTTCCGCCGCTACCTCACCGACGGCAAGCCCGGCTACGTGACGCACCGCTGGGCCGGCCTGGGGGAGGCCGTGCGGTGGATCACCGGCGCGGGCGGTGTGGCGGTGATCGCCCACCCCGGACGCTACAAATTGTCGGTAAACGAAGAATTTGCGTTGTTCTCGGAGTTCCAAGCGCATGGTGGCCAGGGGGTCGAAGTGCTGACCGGTAGCCATGGCACGGCCGATACCGCCAAGTACAGCGCGATGGCGCTGGAATTCGGCCTGATGGCATCGCGAGGCAGCGACTTCCACTCGCCCGCCGAGAGCCGGATCGACCTGGGCAGCCTGCCCGACCTGCCCGGCAGCCTGACGCCGGTCTGGCAAGCGCTGACACTCCGGGTGCCCGCCCGTGCCGTGAGCCCGAACAACGCCTGAGCCTGGGCCCAGCGCCCCTGGCACGGCCACCCGGTTAAAGTGCGAGGTTGGCCTGTCCTCGGGCCTGAGGCCTAGCCCCGGACCCGCGCATGTCGCAGTACTTTGAAGTTCATCCCGAGAACCCGCAGCCCCGGCTGATCCGTCAGGCCGTGCAGTTGCTGCACGGCGGCGGCGTTTGCGCCGTGCCCACCGATTCCAGCTATGCGCTGGTCTGCCACCTCGACGACAAGTTGGCCGCCGAGGCCATGCGCCGCATCCGCCAGGTCGACGACAAGCACCACCTGACCCTGCTGTGCCGGGACCTGTCGGAGCTGGCCAGCTACGCCCGGGTGGACAACCGCCAGTACCGGCTGCTCAAGCTGGGCACGCCGGGGCCGTACACCTTCATCCTTGAGGCCACCAAGGAGGTGCCGCGCCGGCTGTCGCACCCGTCGCGCCGCACCATCGGCCTGCGTGTGCCCGAGCACAAGGTGACCCAGGCGCTGCTGGCCGAGCTGGGCCAGCCGCTGCTGGCCACCACCCTGATCGCGCCGGGCGACAGTGATCCGCTGAATGACCCCGATGAAATCCGTCAGCGCTTCCAGAAGCTGCTGGCCGCTGTGGTGGACGCTGGCGCCTGCCCGATGGCGCCGACCACCGTGATCGACCTGACCGACGCACAACCGCAGCTGGTGCGCCAGGGTCGGGGCGAGCTGGCACGCCTGGGCTTGTGAGCTGCGCTGCGGGATCAACCGCCCTGAGGCGGGTTATGGGCCACCGCGCTCGGTGAGCCCGGCGGTACAGCCAGCAGACGGTCGCGCACCCGCTCGGCACTGAAGCCTAACTGGGTCTGACCCCGCACCCGCAGCGTGGGTGTGCCCTGTGCCCCCAGGGCCCGGTAGTGGGCAGCGCAGTTCGCGTCCCGCTCGATGAAACATTCGGTGAACGGCAGTTGCTGCGCGGTCAACCAACGCCGGGCGCGGTCGCAAAACCCGCAGCTGGCCGACGAGATCATCTGGATGTCTCCTGGCTGCACCACGCCAGCCAGCTCGCGGCCCACTTGCGCGGCCTGACGATCGCGCCACCAGCCGGTGGCGGCGCTGGCCGCCACCACCAGCAACACCAGACCCGCCAGAGAACGCAGCTGCGACCGGGTCATGGCGGGCCCGCGGCTACAGCGCCGCGGTGACGACGATCTCAATCTTCCACTCGGGCTTGGCCAGCTTGGCCTGCACGGTGGCACGCGGTGGTGTGTGGTTGAGCACCACCCAGGTGTCCCAGACCGCATTCATGCCGGGAAAATCCGCCATGTCGGCCAGGTAGATCTCGGTGCGCAGGATCCGGCTCTTGTCCGTGCCGGCACGTGCCAGCAGCGCATCGATATTGGCCAGCACCTCGCGGGTCTGGCCCGCGATTTCCGGATCACCCTCTACCGCCACCTGGCCGGACAAATAACAGACACCGTTGTGAACGGCCATCTCGGACATGCGGGCACCGACATCAAAACGCTGGACCATGGTGATCAATTTCCTTTGGACGGGTGGGACGACGGTTTGGGGCGCGTACCGCCGTCATCATGCAAGCGCCGAACACGTCGTGGGCGCCTGCGCTTGGGATCGGCGGGCTTTTCGCCGAGCTTGGTTTCCTTGCCATTGAACAGATTGCCGATATTGCGCCAGTGACGCCAGACCAGCATCAGGCTCATCACCGACACCGCCATCGCCACCCAGGGGCGCTCAAAAAACAGCAGCATGTAGAACGGCGCAAACAGCGCGGCGATGATCGAGGCCAACGACGAGTAGCGAAACAACGCGGCCACCACAACCCAGGTCAGCAGCGTGGCCCCGCCCAGCAGAGGCTCGAACGCCAGCAGCACACCCAACGCGGTGGCCACGCCCTTGCCACCGTTGAACCGGAAGAACACCGGAAACAAATGGCCCAGAAAGGCCGCCAAGCCGACAAACGCGATGGTGGTGTCCTCAAAGCCCAGCTCGAACGCCAGCCACTGCACCAGCGCTACCGGCAAATAGCCCTTCAGCGCATCCAGCAGCAGCGTGAGCACCGCCGCCCATTTGTTGCCTGAGCGCAGCACGTTGGTGGCGCCCGGGTTCTTGGACCCGTAGCTGCGCGGGTCAGCCAGACCCATGGCCTTGCTGATGATCACCGCGAACGACAGCGAGCCGATCATGTAGGCGATGAAAAACGCGGAATAGCTGTAGACCAGGTCCATGGAAGAGGGCCGCAAGCCAAGCGGTCCTACCGGTGGACCCCGAGGCGCCGGCAATGATGCTGACAACAGGATGTCCAGTGTACGGCGACGCCCGGACCGGGCGACCGGGGGTAGCACCTAAACTCGATGCCATGACCGGCCCCACTCGCTGACAACACCCCTGAGATCAGCGCGCTTGCAGACAGGCCGCAGGCCCTGTCCTACACCCCCATCCTGGAACCCAGCAATGACCGCACCCCGCTTGATCGCCGCCGCCACTTTGACACTGGCCGCACTGCTGACCCTGCCCGCGCAAAGCCAGACCCGTGTCTCCGACGCCTGGGTGCGCGGCACCGTGGCCGAGCAAAAAGCCACCGGCGCCTTCATGCAACTGACGTCTGTTACCGGCGGCAAGCTGGTCTCGGTCAGTTCAACGGCGGCGGGCGTGGTTGAGATCCACGAGATGAAGATGGAAGGCAGCACCATGCAGATGCGCGCCATCCGCGGGCTGGACCTGCCCGCCGGCAAGCCGGTTGCGCTAAAGCCCGGCAGCTACCACATGATGCTGCTCGACCTGAAGGCGCCCCTGGTTGCTGGCAGCACCGTCGACCTGATGCTGGTAGTCGAGGGCAAGGACGGCAAGCGCGAGACTGTGCGGGTCAAAGCGCCGGTGCGGGCGCTGGGCGCCGCCATGTCCGACCACAAACACTGACAGCCTGGCGCCGGGCGCCTGCCGCTGCGTGGCCTGAGCGGCTGCGGCAGCCAGCAAGGCTGGCCAGTACGGCCTGCACCGCCTGTAGGACCAGTCCGGCCTGTCCGGCCTGTCCGGCCTGTCCGGCCCCGGTGCCGACCGGCTTGCAGACTTACTTGCGGCCGCGCTTGGCGCCGGTCTTGGCTGCCGGCTCGGCAACCGGATGACCACCCGGCGGGGCCGAGAACAGCTTGGCGGCGCGGCCCTTGAGCTCCAGCAGTTCGCTCGGCGTGATCGAGTATTTGCGGCCCACCACATCCACCTCGATGCGGAACTCGACGTCCTTGCTGCCATTGCTCAACGTGCCGCAGGTGAAGTCGTAGTCGGCGCTTTCGGCCGGAAACCCTCCGGTTTCGGTGTCGAAGTCAACATACTTGACGTCGCGGATCTCACCGCTGGCGAGATCGAGCACGCCGGTGGATTCGATCACCTCGTCGTTCAGTTCATCGTGAATCGTGATCGGCAGTTTCAGGTCCATCTTGGGTCACTCATGCGGCCGTGCTGGCCATCGGGTCGGGGCGCAGGATGATGCCACAAGGCCTGCTGCGCCTGGTGGGATGCGGGCGGGATGCAGTCGGGCACGGTGGCGGTTCAGGCTTGCGTCGAGACAAACACCCCGGTGGCCTGCATCAGCAGCGCCGTCAGCAACCGGGCATGCACGGTAAAGACCCGGCCTTGTGCGCGGCAGCCCACCACCTCGACCACCCCCTCTAGCGCACTGTCGATCAGCCGCAGCCGCTGGCCCACGGCAAGGGGCTGCGGCGCATAAAAGCTCAGCCCCGTCAGCGACAGGTCGCGCCAGCGCACCGGCAGCGCGGGGGACGGCCAGCCCACATGCACCAGCGCCACATGACTTTGATCGCGCCGCACCGCCCCGCGACGGGCCGGTTGGTCATGGGCCGGCAGTTCCTGGCCCTGCAGCCCCGACCCCGGCAACGAGGCGAGTGGGCTGTGGCACTGGGTGCAACGGCTGTCGGGCCGCAGCGAACCGGCAAACGGCTGTGTGCACAGCGGACAACGCAACACCGGCGGCACAGACCGCTGCGCCTCGGCACCGGACGGACCGCCCGGCGCCAGGATGCCGTGCCCACCGTCACCGGCCAACAGGGCTGTGGTGATCTGGCGCCGGTGCAGGTCGTAGGCCGCGCGCCGTTCCGGGTCGCCCAACACCGCCCAGGCTTCGTTGACCATCACCGCCTGGGCGTGGCTGCCGCCCAAGTCCGGGTGCTGGCGCAGCCGGCTCAACAAGGTGCGCCAACTGGCCTTGATCACCTCTGCCGGGGCATCGGCCTGCACATGCAACACGCGGTAGTGGTTGCGGCGGTTGTCGGTCATGGCGGTGGATGGGCGACAGGGATGAGGGCTACGGGCGGCACGGGATGGCGGTCGGGAACAGCCCGCGACGCACCCGGGCCTGATCGCGCTATCGGCCCGTTTTTACCGCACTTGAGGCGCGCCGTACACCACACCCGACGCTGACACCTGGCGCAAAGGCCGGCCGGCCGCATGACGCCATGATGTCAAAACTCCAACCTATCGCCTGAAACCCAGCTCAACGCAGTGATTTGCGACACCGGTATGGATAACCGGTGACGCGCCCAATAATATATTCAAATCGATGTCACGGATTCAGGGTTGAAGTTATCGATAATTCGGTTCTAGACTGATCTGGCCTCAACAGTTCCGGCAATGCCTTGGCCCGCAACATTCTGGAGTCTGACCATGAAACCTTGCCGATCCCTGCTGACGCTGGCCGCACTGGCCGCTGCCGCACCGTCATTCGCCAACAGCCCGTTGACGATTGATTTTGAAGCCCGGACTATGCCGTGCCGGTGGTCGATACCTACGGCCCCATGGGTGCCAGTTGCAGCGACGGTGCACTGGCACTCGGCAACGACGTGCTCGACCCCCCCATTGCAGCAGCAGCGCCTTCTGCAACTGGCAAAAAATCACCCTGACATTCCAGGGCACGGCCCAGTCAATGGTATTTTCCAGCAATGGCGGCAATATTGCTTTCGACAATATCAAAATCACCGCAGTACCCGAGCCCGAAACCTACGCCATGCTGTTGGCAGGATGGGTTGCCGTCGGTTTCATGACGCGCCGCCGCAGCGACTGAAATCGCCGTCAAGCCACCCTTGCAGCGGGCCCGTCGCATGACACATCGCTTGTTTCGGCGCGATCTGCTGCGCGCCAGCTTGGCCTGCGGCGTGGCGCTGCTTTTGCCGGCCGCACGGGCCTGCGCGTTTTTTTCGCCGACGCTGCGCATCACCCACTCCTGGAC
>JANMXG010000439.1:0-2725 GCA_031394235.1 Betaproteobacteria bacterium | reverse complement strand
CCAGCCGGCCGGCGCGGTCCACGCCGGCCACCAGCCCGTCCAGCGCGGCCAGCCGGCCGGCTTCGTCCGGTGTGCGCCGCAACACCTGCGCCTGCAGCTTGAGTGCGGTCAGTGGGGAGCGCAGTTCATGCGCTGCATCGGCGACAAAGGCGCGCTGGCCGGCCCAGGCCAGCGCCACGCGGTCGAGCAGGGCGTTCAGCGCCGTCACCAGCGGGGCCACCTCGTCCGGCAGGTCGCTGGCGGGCAGCGGCGCCAGCGCGCCAGCGTCCTGCTCTCGCACCTGGCGCGGCACCCGCGCCAGCGGCCTCAGCGACCGCTCGATCAGCCACCACAGCACGGCGGCCATCAGCGGCGCGGCCACCAGCAACGGCAGCACGCTGCGCAGCGCGGCGTCCGCCGCCAGCCCCTGGCGGATGCGCACCGGCTGCGCCACCTGGATTACCTTGTCGCGGGCGGCCACCGCAAAGCTGCGCCAGCGCTGGCCGTCCACCAAGACTTCGGCCCAGCCCAGTACGGCCTGCGCCGGCAAGGCGCGGTGGGCGCGGGTGGCGTAGACGCTGCGGCCATCGATGCGCCAGATCTGCACCACGAAATCGAGGTCCTCGTCATTCAGTGCGGCCGCGTCGTTGGGCGCGATCTCGCCCTGGTCGCGCAGGCTCAGCGCCATCTGGCGCAACTGGTAGTCAAACAATGCTTCGGTCTCGTGCAGCACGTTGCGGTAGCTGATGCCCCCCACCAGCACGGCAGCGGCGGCCAGCGCCACAAACAACGACAGCAGCAGGCGCGCACGGATCGAGCCGAAGCTGCGCCGCAGGCGGCTGGGCGGGCTGGCTTGTGGGCCGGATTGCGGGTCGGATTGCGGGCCGGAACGTGGGCCGGCATGCGGGCCGGCTTGCATGCCGGGTCGCCGGCCAGGTTGTGGGCCGTCTGTCACGGCGCCGGCGTCAGAAAGTAGCCCACGCCGCGCATGCTGCTGATCAGCTCGGCGCCCAGTTTTTTGCGCAGCTGGTGCACATAGACCGACACCGCATTGCTCTCCACCGCGTCGCCCCAGCCGTACAGCCGGTCCTCCAGCTGGGCCCGGCTGAGCACCGCGCCGGGCCGCTGCATCAGCGCCTGCAGGACTGCAAATTCACGCGCCGACAGCATCACCGGCCGGCCGTCCTGGGTGACTTGCCGGGTGGCGGGGTCGAGCCGCAGGCCGGCATGCACCAGCGCGGGGTCTGCGCGGCCGGCGTGGCGCCGCACCACGGCACGCATGCGGGCCGCCAGTTCGTCCAGCTCGAAGGGCTTGACCAGGTAGTCGTCGGCGCCGGCGTCCAGCCCGGCGACCCGGTCGGCGGTGGCGTCGCGCGCCGTCAGCACGATCACCGGCGTGGCATCGCTGCGGCCGCGCAGGGCGCGCAGCACATCCAGCCCCGCGGCCGGCCGGGTGGGCTGGCCCGGTCTGTCCGGCAGGC
Organism: Betaproteobacteria bacterium; assembly: GCA_031394235.1. GTDB lineage: Bacteria > Pseudomonadota > Gammaproteobacteria > Burkholderiales > Burkholderiaceae_C > Pseudaquabacterium. The sequence continues at coordinate 1,265 of JANMXG010000439.1, read as the reverse complement.
CCAGGTCGAGCAGCACCAGATCGAAGCGTTCGGCCGCCAAAGCCGCTTGTGCCGCGGCCACGTCGTAGACCCAGTCCACCGCATGGCCCTCCAGTCGCAGCGCCAGGCGCAGGCTGTCGCCGATCATGCGGTCGTCTTCAGCCAGCAGCAGTCGCATCGGGAGTTGGGGTCCTGGGGGTGAGGCGGGTGGGGCGGGCGGGTTTCAGTCGAGCATACCCGTGGCGCTGATTCCCTAGAATCTGCGGACTGCCGCCGGAGGCACGGCGCCCACCCGGCGCCCCCGTCACCGGCGAACCCCCGCCACACCCCCCGGAGCCCCGCCCATGGACACCCGCGTCAACCCCGTTCGTGAACGCATCACCCGTGTGCGCGAGGCCCTGGTCCGCCACGGTGCCCAGGCCTTGCTGGTGCCCAGCGCCGATCCACACCTGTCGGAGTACCTGCCCGGCCGCTGGCAAGGCCGCCAGTGGTTGTCCGGCTTCACCGGTTCGATGGCCACGCTGGTGATCACCTCGGACGCCGCCGCGCTGTTTGCCGACAGCCGCTACTGGCAGCAGGCCGAGGCGCAATTGGCGGGCAGCAGCATCAGCCTGGTCAAGATCCCCACCGGCGCGGCGACCCACCACATCGGCTGGCTGGTTGATCAGCTGTCGCGCGGCCAGACCGTGTTGGCCGACGGCCAGGTGCTGGGCCTGGCGGCGGCGCAGCAACTGGGCACGGCGCTGGACGCCGCCGGCATTGCTTTGCGTACCGAAGACGACCTGCTGACCGAGGTCTGGCCAGACCGCGACGCCCTGCCCAGCGCGCCGGTCTATGCCCACACCGGCCCCGAGGCGCCCGAGCCGCGCGCCGACCGGCTGGCCCGGGTGCGTGAGGCAATACTGCGCCACGGCGCCAGCCACCACTTTGTCTCCACCGTTGACGACATCGCCTGGCTCACCAACCTGCGCGGTGCCGATGTTGAGTACAACCCGGTGTTTCTGGCCCACCTGCTGATCGACGCCACCCGCGCCACGCTGTTTGTCGGCGCCGGCAAGGTGCCCGGCACGCTGGCTGCCGAGTTGGCGGCGGATGGTTTTTTGCTGGCCGACTACGCCCAGGCCGCCCCCGCGCTGGCCGCGCTGCCGTCGGGCAGCGTGCTGTTGATCGACCCGCGCCGCATCACGCTGGGTTTGCGCCAGCAGGTGCCGGCGGGGGTGCGGGTGATCGAGGCCATCAACCCCAGCACCCTGTTCAAGAGCCGCAAGGGCGCGGTCGAGGCCGGC
>JANMXG010000438.1:0-31425 GCA_031394235.1 Betaproteobacteria bacterium | reverse complement strand
CCCATGTCGGCTGGCCGACCGAGCTGCCCGCGCCGGTTCGCGAAGGCGCAGCCGAAGTCTGGCACTGGGTGCAGACCAACCACCGCTTCAACTGCCGGCTATGGGCCGAAGAAGACCTGGCCCGCCGCACCACAGTGAGCGCAACCGAGATCGCCGCCAACAAACGCGCCATCGACGGCTTCAACCAGGCCCGCAACGACGCCACCGAGCGGGTCGACGAGTTGCTGCTGACCGCACTCGGCTTGGTCGATGCGGCGTCGGCCCGCACCGATGCGCCGATCTCCACCGTGCCGCCCGGCGCCCGGCTGAACAGCGAGACCGCCGGCAGCATTGCTGACCGCATGTCCATCATGGCGCTCAAGGTGCATGCGATGCGCGCCCAGACCGAGCGCCACGACGTGGCCGCCGAGCACGTCGAGTCAAGCCGCATCAAACTGGCGCGTCTGGCGCAACAGCGCGCCGACCTGGGCGCTTGCCTGGACGCATTGCTGGCCGATGCCCAAGCCGGCCGGGCCTACTTCAAGGTCTACCGCCAGTTCAAGATGTACAACGACCCGCGCTTCAACCCGGCGCTGGTGGCCGAGTCCCAGGCCCAGGGCAGATGAGCGCGGGCCAGCGCCGCGCCGGCCTGCAACTTGCACCCGCGGGTGCGGCCCACGTTGCTTGATGGCGGGCGGCCGGCGATGACCCGCGTGCTGATCGTCAAGACGTCGTCGATGGGCGACGTGGTGCACGCCTTGCCGGCGGTCAGCGACATGCTGCGTGCACGGCCTGGGCTGCAAGTGGACTGGCTGGTCGAGGCGCCGTTTGCCGCGATCCCGCGCCTGCACCCCGGCGTTGGGCGGGTGCTGCCGTTGGCCTGGCGCAAATGGCGCAAAAGCCTGTTCAAGCCAGACGTGCGGGCAGCGATGGCGGCCTTGCGCGCCGAATTGCAACGGGAGCGGTTTGATGCCGTGCTCGACCTGCAAGGCCTGCTCAAGAGCGTGTTGTGGGGCTTGCAGGCGCGCGGGCCGCTGCTGGGTTATGGGTTTGGCAGCATCCGCGAGCCCGCGGCCGCGCTGTTTTACCGCCGCCGCGCCGACGTGCCGCGCAGCCTGCAGGCCGTGGAGCGCAACCGCCGCCTGGCCGCGGCCCACCTGGGCTATGCGGTGCCCGACAGCGCGCCGGATTTTGGCATTGCGGCGCCTGCCGGTGGTTGGTCCGCCGGTGCGCCCAGCGCCGCGCTGATCCCCTGCGCCAGCCGGCCCGAGAAGCTCTGGCCCGAGGACCGCTGGATTGCCGTGGGCCAGCGCTTGCGCGCCAGCGGCCTGCTGCCGGTGCTGATTTGGGGCAGCGACGACGAGCGCCGGCGCGCCGAGCGCATCGCCGCGGGCTGCGGTGGTGTTGTGCCGCCCTTCCTCAGCGTGGCCGACACGGCCGCAGTGCTGGGCCAGGCCCGCCAGATCGTCGGGCTGGACACCGGTTTTTCGCACTTGGGCGCTGCGTTTGGCGCACCCACCATCGGCATCTACTGCGACCACGAGCCCGGCCTGGCCGGCATCACCGGCCCGGGCCCGGTGGCCAGCCTGGGCGGGCCGGGGCAGGTGCCGACACTGGCTGCGGTGATGGCAGTGCTCGATGGTCAGTTGGTGTTGGCCCACTGTTGATGGGCAGGTGCGGTGCTGTTCAGTCGGTGGCCCGTGTGACCGTGGACAAACTGGGAGGGGCCGGGTTCATCCCAAGACAACCTGCACACCCCAAGGACGGGCAGCCGATCTGACCCGCTGATGCGGCAGGCCCATGCCGCTCGCTGACGGCGCGGGTTTCAGCCCCGCGTTTGCGCGACCGATCCCCCCTGATCAAGGGGGGCGGCCATGTTCTGGTGCAGATTGCCATTACATGGGCACCCCCTCGTGACAGAGTTCACGCTTCAGGCCCGGGTTGTGGGTCTGACCGGGCCGGCCGCACGGCATCCACCCACTGCGCCCTCGGGCGTCTGCAGATTGCGGCAATCCACCTCTTTTTTTTCTCGATCAAGGAGCAACGCGATGAGATTGTCCAAGAGCAGGTTGAGTTGTATGGCGCTGAGCGCAATAGTGGCGGCAGGTTGCGTGGCCGGTGCCACGGCAGCCGATTGGTCGTCGGCCGGCAAGGATCTCAAGAACTCGCGGTATCAGGCGGACGAAAAGGCGATCAGCCCGGCCACCGCAGGTGCCCTGCAACTCAAGTGGGCCGTGAACACCGACGGCGACGTCACCGCCAATCCGGCGGTCGATGGCAACTACATCTACTTCCCCGACAGCGCGGGGTCGCTCTACAAAGTGCATCGCATCACTGGCGCACTGGCCTGGAAGAAGCCGATCAGCCAGTACACCGGCATTGCCGGCGACTACGCCCGCGCCACGCCGGCCGTGGCCGGCGACCTGCTGATCCTGGGCAACCAGGCCGGCAAGTTTCTCCAGGTCTTCGGCCAACCGGCACCGCAGCCGGCACGTGTGTTTGCGGTGAACAAACACACCGGCGCGGCGGTGTGGAGCACGCAGGTCGACAGCACGCAGCTGTCGTTTGTCACCAACTCGGCCATCGTGCACGGCGGTGTGGCCTATGTGGGCACGGCGTCAAATGAGGAACTGGTGGCCGCATTTGTGCCCAAGGCGTACTGGCAGTGGCACTTTCGCGGCGCCACGGTGGCGCTCGACGTGGCCACTGGCGCGATCAAGTGGAAGACCTACACCGTGCCGCAGGGCTACTACGGCGGCTCCATCTGGAGCAGCACCGGTGCGGTCGACCGCGCGCATGGCCTTTTGTACATGAGCAGCGGCAACAACACGGCCGTGCCGCAATCGGTGCTGGATTGCCTGAATGCGGGCGGCGCGCCTGCCAACTGCATGAGCCAGGACAACCACTTCGATTCCATCATCGCGATGGACCTGGCCACGGGGGCCATCCGCTGGGGCGCGAGAGGCTTGCCGTACGACGCGTGGAACGTGGGTTGCGGCCTGAACGTGCCGGGCTTCTTCGTGCCGCCCAACGACAACTGCCCCACACCGTCGGGCCCGGATTACGACTTCGCGCAGGGACCGATGCTGTTCGGCGGCAATGGCGGTGACAACGAAGGCGGCAACCTGGTGGGTGCCGGCCAGAAGAGCGGCATGTTCTGGGCCTTCAATGCCAAGACCGGCAGGCCCGCCTGGTCGCGCCAGGTGGCACCCGGCGGGGTCACCGGCGGCCTGCAATGGGGCTCGTCGACCGACGGGCGCACGATCTGGGCTGCGGCGGCGAACGCTGGCGATTCTCTGAGTGGCGGTGTACCGAAGGTCTGGACACTGATGGACGGCAGCACCACCACGGCCGGAGGCTGGGCGGCGATGGACGCCAAGAAGGGTGATCTGCTGTGGACCAAGGCCGATCCGCTCGGTGGCCGTTCCGAGGCGGCCGTCTCCAGCGCCAACGGTGTGATCTTCGGCTGCAGCAAGGCACCGCCCGGCACGATGTACGCGATGAACGCTGCCACCGGCGCTGTGCTCTGGTCGTACAACAGCGGCGGGTTCTGCAACGCTGGCGCATCGGTTGCCGATGGCATGGTCTATTGGGGCAGCGGTACGTTTCAGGGCACGGGCGTGAAGAAGGTCTTCGCCTTCGGCCTCTGACCTGCCGCAGCCGCGCCGCAAGCGGCTGCCGTACTCAGCTTGCGCCTTGCGTGCTTGGCGCAAGCTTTAATGCCCGCGCGGCGTCGGTCACCAGGGCCGGGCCGCGGTAGATCAGGCCGGTGTAGATCTGCACCAGATCGGCGCCGGCATTGCGCTTGGCAACGGCATCGGCAGCACGCATCACACCGCCCGCGCCGATGATGGGGTAGGCGGTGCCCAGTTCGCTGCGCAGCAGGCGGATCACCCGGTTGCTGGCCTCGAACACCGGCTTGCCGCTCAGGCCGCCGGCCTCATCGGCATGGGGCTGGCCCAGCACCGCGTCGCGGGCAACCGTGGTGTTGGTGGCAATCACGCCATCGATGCCGTTCAGCTTGAGCGTTGCGGCGATCAGACGAATCTGGTTGTCGGCCAGGTCGGGGGCAATCTTGACAAACACCGGCACGGCCTTGCCGTGCTGCTTGGCGAGCTTGGCCTTGCGGACCTGCAGCGTGCCCAGCAGCGCGTCAAGCGCCTCGTCGCTTTGCAGCGCCCGCAGGTTCTGGGTGTTCGGGCTGGAGATATTGACGGTGACATAGTCGGCGTGCGGGTAGACGCCGTCCAGGCACAGCAGGTAGTCGCTGGCGGCGTCCTCGATCGGCGTGGCGGCGTTTTTGCCGATGTTCAGCCCCAGCAGGCCACCACCAGCGCGAAAACTGCGTGCCCGCTTGACGTTGCCGATGAAGGCCGCCAGCCCGCCGTTGTTGAAGCCCAGCCGGTTGATCAGCGCGTCTTTCTCGGGCAGGCGGAACATCCGCGGCTTGGGGTTGCCGGGCTGGGCCTTGGGCGTGACGGTGCCCACCTCGATGAAACCAAAGCCCATCGCCCCCAGTCCGTCGATGCAGCGGCCTTCTTTGTCCAGCCCGGCCGCCAGACCGATGCGGTTGGCAAATTTCAGCCCCGCCACGGTCACCGGATCGTCAACCCGGGTTTGCTGCCACAGGCACTGCAGCGGGGTGCCCTGCAGGGCGGAAATCGACTCCATCGTCAGGTCGTGGGCCCGCTCGGGGTCTAGGCCGAACAGGAAAGGGCGGGTGAGAGCGTAGGGGACGAAAGCCATAATTCATTGTCCCAGAGGCCGGATGCCGGGCTGCCTGACCGGCTTTCCGGTCGCAGCCAAGCGCCCGGACTGTCCGCCACCGCCTTGTAGCCTGCCGCCTGCCATGACCGACCCACTGCCCCAACCAATGAACCAGGATGAGCTCAAGGCGCTGGTCGGCCGAGCCGCGGTGGACTTTGTGGTGCCGGGCAGCACCGTCGGCGTGGGCACCGGGTCCACGGTCAACTGCTTCATTGACGCGCTGGCGCTGATCAAGCACCAGATTGCCGGTGCGGTGTCGAGCTCGGTGCAGAGCACGGCGCGCCTGCTGGCTCTCGGCATCCCGGTGTTGGACGCCAACGAGCTTGTATCCATCCCGGTCTACATCGACGGCGCCGACGAGATCGATCACCGCGGTTTCATGGTCAAGGGCGGTGGCGCGGCGCTGACCCGCGAGAAGATCGTTGCCGACCTGGCCGAGCGCTTTGTCTGCATTGCCGACGAGAGCAAGCTGGTCGAGGTGATGGGCCGGTTTCCATTGCCGGTGGAGGTGATCCCGATGGCGGCGGCCCAGGTGGCACGGCGCTTTGCCGCGGCCTATGGCGGCAGTGCCCGCGTGCGGGCCGGTGTCACCACGGACAACGGCAACCTGCTGCTGGACGTGCATGGCCTGACCATTGCCGATCCGCTGGCGATGGAGACCGAGGTCAACCAGTGGCCGGGTGTGGTGACGGTGGGCATTTTTGCCCGCCACCGCGCCCGGGTGTGCCTGCTGGGCACGGCGCAGGGTGTGCGCACGCTGACCTTCGACTGACGCTGGGGGGAGGCTGCGCTGCCGGCAGCCGTGTGCTGCGGTGAGCGATGAGCAGTGAGCGGTGAGCGGTGAGCGGCGAGCAGCGAGCGGGCTGCGGGGCGTGTGGGGTCAGTCCGTCGTCGGCGTGCGACGCACGGCACGCGCCGCAAACCGCGCTGGGTCCAGCGCGTCCAGCAGCGAGGCGGGTGCGGGTACTGGGTCGCCAGTCAGCCAGGACGCCAGCACCTCGGCGCCCAGTGCGGCCTGGGTGATGCCGCGGGCGCCCAGCGCCGTGAACACATACAGCCCGGGCTGGCGCGGCAGCAGACGGGGTTGGTCGAGGCGGCGCGGGTGATGGCGGGTCTCGGTTTCGGGCTTTGCGCGGGGGCTGTGCCAGGATGGCGGGGCCGCTGGCACCGGGCCCAGCAGCGGCAGGCGGTCATCGCTCTGCACCCGCCAGCCGACCCGACCTGACAGCGTATGCAGGTCGGGTGTGCCGGTCCAGCCGGTGAGGCGCCGCAGTGTGGCCATATTGGCGGCATGGTCTTCCGCGCGCAGGCCGCTGTGCTCGTCGTCGGGCTGGGCGCTGGCGCCACACAGCACGCGGCCGTCGTGAAGGCGCAGGGCGTAGCCGGTGTCGGCCAGCGGCAGTGGCAACTGGGGGAGTGGCGGCTGGTGTCCGGTCGGCGGGCTGTCGGTGTCGTTGTCGTTGTCGATGTCGGTGGCGGTGGCGGTGGCGGTGGCGGTGGCGGGCAGCAGTGTGGTCTGGCCACGCACCCGGCGCAGCGGCCAGGCCGGCCCATTGGGGATGCCTTTGTCCGGGCTTGACGCTGCCAGGTCGGCCACCAGGCGCTGCGCCTCGCTGGCGTTGCACAGCACCAGTGCGTCCACCTCGGCCAGGCAGCGGCCGGCCGCATCCAGCAAGCGCCAGCCGGCGGGGCTGGGGTCGCCAGCGGTGCCAGGCGCCGGCTGGATCTGCGCCACGGCCACGCCAAAGTGGGTGCTGATGCCGGGTGACGCCAGCCAGTGGGCACACAGCGCGGGTGGCGCCACCCAGCCGCCGCCGGGGTAAAACCAGGCCGGCTGGCCGCCGATCAGCGCACGGCGCCGCACCTGCACATAGTCGGCCGGCAATGCCAGCTGCTGGACCAGCGCGTCCATGCCCTCGGCATCGGTTGATTGCTCACCCCGCAGCAGGCCGTCGATTGCGCCGTCCAGGCCTTGGGCCACCAGGGGCCGCAGCACCCGCTCGGTGTGCAGCGCTGCCGCGCGAAGCCAGCGGGCGTGGGTGCCGTCGTGACCATGCAGCGTGCCGTGGAACAAGCCGCCAGGATGGCCCGAGGTTTCTCCCGCGCAGCCGGCTTGCCGGTCAAACACCTGTACCGCCAGCCCGCGGCCCGCCAGCGCCCACGCCACAGCGGCCCCGGCCAGCCCGGCACCCACCACGGCCACGCGGCGCACGTCGGGCCGGGCTTGCCGTCCGGGGGGCGGCAGGCTTTGGAAGCGCGGGGCGAAGCGGCCGGTGGTCTGGCCGAGTGTTTGGGCGCTTGTCGGGACGCTTGTCTGGTCGTTTGTCGGGCCACCTGTCTGGCCGGACACCGGGCTTGGGGCCTGGCTGGCCACGCCGTTCAGGACAAAGCCCGCCGCAGACAAGCCGTCGCGCAGCGCAGTGTGTCCAGATCCGGCGGCTACAGTGGCGCCAGCCGCGGCCAGGCGCGGCAATTGGCGCAGGCGCCAGGCGTCCCACATCGCCGGGTTCAGGGCGGGCGCAAAACCGTCCAGGTAAAAGGCATCGACCTGGGCCACCAGCTCGGGCAGCACCGTGGCAAGGTCGCCCAGCGCCAGCAGCAAGCGCACACGGCCGCCGTCGAAGTCGATCAGGTGCAGGTCGGGTGTCAGCGGCGGCCAGGCGGCGACCAGCGCGGCGGCCTGGCTGGGCAGCGCGGACCCGGCATGGGCGCGGGCCAGATCGCCTTGCAGCGGCGGATGCTTGTCGATGGCGACATACCACAGCCGGTCGCAGCGCCTGGCGTCTTGCTGCCAGGCAGCCCAGGTGGCAAGAAAGTTGTGGCCCAGGCCGAAGCCGGTCTCCAGCACGACAAAACGGCGGCGTCCGGCCCAGCGCGCAGGCAGCTGGCTGCCCGCCAGAAAAACCTGTTGCGCACGGGCCAGTGCGGCGGCACCTGCCGGGTAGGCGGCGCCGCCGTGGTCGATGGCTGCCAGGGCCTGGGGGTTGCTGAAGTCGATGCGCGCCGGGCGCAACGGCCCCCAGCTCATGGTGGGTCGCCGGGCGGATTGCCGGATACCGCGGGTCTGGCCTGGGCCTGCCGGGCCAGCCAGCGCAGCAGCGGTGCACGCACGGCGGTCAGCCCGCGGTAGTCCAGCACAGCGTCGCTCATCGACGCCAGCGCGTCATGCACCCGGCCGGCTTGCGCCGGATCGCTGAATGCCCGGCTGAGTGGCGTCACGTTGACCAGGATGGTGAACACGGCCTGCGCGCCGGCCGCCGAGCCCGCCGCGGCCCCGGCGGCCGGCGGCACCGGGATGAAAGTCTGGCGCTCGGTGCGCCACCAGGTCTGCGCGGCCAGCGCATCGTCGTCCAGGCCGGCGGGCCAGCGCGCTGCATCCACCCGCTGGGGGTGCGCATGCAGGCGCGGATGGGCGCTGAGCGTCCAGACAAACCGTTCCCAGCGGTCAGTGCTGTCGGTGCTGTGGGTGCTGTGGGCGTTGGGGGTGCTGTAGGTGCTGTGTGTTGGGTCGGGCTGCGCCGCGGCGTGGCGGGTCGGCGTGTTGCCCACGCTGGCGCCGGTGACCAGCCGGATGAGCTGCGGTGCAGCGGCCAGGATCAGCCGGTTGTCGGCCACTGGCGCATGGGCCTCGGCAAAACCGAGGCCGACCTTGTGCTCGGGCGCCCACACCGACGGCAACGCTATCGCCAGCCAGGGCAAGGTGCCGCTGGTGGAGTCGAGGATGGCAAAGTCTTCGGCAAAGGCCAGGCTCAGCAGCGCGGCGTGACGCCAGTCGGCTGACAGTTGCGCCAGCAGCGGGCCGATTTCGGGCCAGCCGCTGCCCAGGTTTTGCGGCTCGGCCTGGGCGTCCACCGCCCAACCCAGCCACGGTGCCCGCCAGTGCCTGCCGTCAGCCTGGAAGGCGGCGGGATGCTCGTTGGCCGCGTGCGCGGCCAGTGCGTCCAGCGCGTGGCGGGGGTCGAAGCCGGGTGTGCACAGCAGCGCCTGGTCCGCAAAGGCGCCCAGCACCGCCAGTTTTTCACGCAGATGCCTGGCCAAGCCGCGCTGCGGCACCACGCTGGGCGTGAGCTGTGCTGCACCCGGCGCCAGGCGGCGCAGGCCAGGCTGCATGCGGTGCGGCACGCTGACCGCAGCGTCGAAATCAAAACTCATGGCGGCACGGTATCACCGGGGTCGCGGCTGTAAAAAAGGGCACCGAGGTGCCCTTGTCTGCAGCCCGCCGTGGCGGCATCTGGCGCTCAGACGCGCTTGCGGTACTCGTGGGTGCGGGTGTCGATCTCGATCTTGTCGCCCTGGGCCACAAAGATCGGCACCGGGATGTCAAAGCCGGTTGAAATCTTGGCCGGCTTGAGCACCTTGCCCGAGGTGTCGCCCTTGACGGCCGGTTCGGTCCAGGTCACTTCGCGCACCAGCGATGTCGGCAGCTCGACCGAGATGGCCTTGCCGTCGTAGAACACCACTTCAACCGGCATCGCGTCTTCAAGGTAGTTGATCGCGTCGCCCATGTTCTCGGCCTCGACCTCGAACTGGTTGTAGTCGCTGTCCATGAAAACGTACATCGGGTCGGCGAAATAGGTGTAGGTACAGTCCTTTTTGTCGAGGATGACCTGGTCCATCTTGTCGTCGGCCTTGAACACCAGCTCCGTGGCCTGGTTGTTCAGCAGGCTTTTGAGCTTCATGCGCACGGTGGCGGCATTGCGGCCGCCGCGGGAGTACTCGGTCTTGAGCACAACCCAGGGTTGCTTGTCCTGCATGATGACGTTGCCGGCGCGGATTTCTTGAGCGGTTTTCATGGGGTTTCCATACGTTGTCGGGTGTGGCGGCTCGGTGGTGGCCTGCGTGCTTGTTCGCTTGTTTCTTGTTTTTTGCTTGCCCTGTCCGGGTGCCGTGGCTTGGCGCCTTGGTCCACCCGATTGGCCTGACCCCGAGCCTGGACCTGCTGTACAGCGGGCTGCACATGCCGAACTGGAGCAAAGCCCAAGATTTTAGCGCGTTCCAACGCCGTCAGGGGCGCAATCTGTAGGCGCGGTCAGCACCGGCTTTGGGGCGGCGCAAGGGCTTGGCGGCCGCTGATTACCTGATTACATTTGTCGGGAATGCATCCAATCCTGCATTGTTGTCGGAGTCAGCGCTGTGAATCCCCTTCTTCCCCCGGTTCAACACCCGCCCGTTTGGGAGCGCAAATCGCCGCGCTTGCAGCGCGAGGCCGCCCTGGCGCAGGTTTGGCAGCGCCTGTCGCCCCGCTTGGCACGCAGCGCTGAGCGGGCTCGCCGTCACGTCACCGCGCGCGCGGCCGACATGCCCTGCGAGCCCGGACCCGACGGTGTGGCCGTGCGCGTCGCCTACGACATCGACGCTGCTGCCGCCCAGCCCGGCGAGCCCATCCGGATCCGCCTGATCGATCTGCTGGCGGGTGCGTGTGTCGAGCTGCCGATCGACGCGGGCGCTGACAGCGCCTGGCTGGTGATGGACGGCGCTGCCCAGATCGGCGGCGTACCTTGCGGCGCGTTGGACTACCAGCAACGCCATGCCGGCGACGGCCGGGTGATGCTCAGCAGCGCCGGCGGTGCCCGCCTGATGTTGCGTGAAGCGCGGCCGTGCCCACCCGACCCGGGGGGCGCCGGCGCCGTGGACGCCACCCGCGCCACAGGCGCCAGCCCCACCACCCTCACCAACCGTACCGCCCGCACCACCCGCGCCGACCAAATGGCCTGGGAGCCGCTGGCTGACGGCATCAGCCGGCGGCTGCTGGCACCGCCACAGGGTGCAGCGGCGGCGTACCTGGTGCGCATGGCGCCGGGTGCAGCAGTACCCGCCCACCGCCACGGCCGCGCCGAAGAGTGCATGGTGTTGTCGGGCGAGATGTACCTGGATGACCTGTTGCTGTTGGGTGGCGACTTCCAGCTCGCGCAGGCCGGCGGGCTGCACCACGAGGCCAGCAGCGAGCACGGTGTGCTGTTGGCGGTGCATGGTGACCTGGACCTCGACGTGATCAGCACCGACCCGCGTTGACCATGCGCGCCGCCGTCTCAGCAAGGGCACCTGCCGTGCCGGTGACGCAGCGCGCTGGGGTGCATCGCCTGCCAAACGCTACGCCGCCGTCGGGCAGGGTTGCGCCGCCGCTGAACGGGATTGCGCTGCGGCTGCAAGCAACGCGTCAGCGCGCCGGCGCTTGACGATGTTGCCCGGCGCATTCGATCCCGGCGACGCTGGCGACGGTTTGCTGACCCCCGTGGACGAATCCGACGACCGGGTGGCAGACAGCGAGGCCAGTGACGACGAAGGGTTTGAAACGGCGCCGGTCGGCGTCGACAGCGTCGCACCGGCCAGCCCCGGCGCCGCAGCTGACGACGCGATGCTTGCCACCCTGGTGCACCGCATCGTCCGCCAGGACGAAGCCGCCTTTGGTGCGCTCTACCGCAGCCTGGCCAGCCGCGTGTTTGCGCAAGCCCTGCGCATCACACGCAACCCCGGCTGTGCCGAGGAGGTGGTCGAGGACGTGTTCTGGCAGGTCTGGCGCGAGGCACCGCGCTTTGATCCCGCGCGCGGCTGTGTGCTGGCCTGGGTGCGCCGGATTGCCCGATCCCGCGCGCTGGACGCGTTGCGGGCCCTGGGCCGCAACCCGCTGCACATGGCCGTCGAACTGGCCAGCGATCACGCCGTGCAGCCCGGCAGCAGCCACGACGATCCGGCGCAGCGCGTCGGCGCGGCGCAGTCGGCAGCGCTGGTGGACCTGGCACTGGCGGCGCTGGACCCGCTGCGCCGTCAGCTGGTGGCACTGGCCTTCCAGCGCGGCTATTCACAAGCCGAAATCGTCTTGCAGACCGGTTTGCCGCTGGGTACGGTCAAGTCGCACATTCGGCGTGCTTTGGCCTTGATGAAAATTTCGATCGACGCCGCTGAAGCGGTGCGGCCCGCACCGCACGCCCGAACCTGACACCGCACGCCAGCGCCGATCCGCTCGCAGCACGGGGCAGGCTTCTGGTCGATCGTGCACGGCGCAGCGCACCGGCGCACCGCAACTGCCGCCCGGTCCGCCGCGAAGACCGCACCTGGCCCGACGTCGTCGCGTTCAGCCGGCCTGCGGATGATCCACTCCGCTTGCCTTGGCCGCATCCGCCCGCGGTGGCCCGGCGTAATCAGGTGGAGCGCGGCGCATGGCCCGCGTGCCATCTGATCTTGACCATGCCCCATAGCGTCATCCTGATCAGCCGCTGGCGGTTGGACGAATCGCCCGCCGCTGTGTGGCAACTGTTGGCCGATACCGGCACCTGGCCGACCTGGTGGCCGGGTGTGCGCCGCGCCCGGCGGGCGGCGTCCAGTCCGGTGGGTGACGTGGCCGACCTGCGTTGGCACAGCGCGCTGCCCTATGCCCTAAGCCTGCGTGTCGAAGTGCTTGATGCCGAACGGCCGCAGCGGCTGGACAGCCTGGTGCAGGGCGATCTGAAAGGACTGGCCACTTGGTTGCTGGACCCGGCCGAGGGCGGAGGGGTCGACCTGACCTACCGCTGGGAGGTCTGGCTGGAGCGCCGGTGGATGCGCCTGCTGTCGGTGCTGCTGCGCCCAGTGTTCGAGTGGAACCATTTCCGGGTGATGCGTGCAGCAGCCCGTGGCCTGGGTCGCCGGCTCGGCTGCCGGGTCGAGCGTGTCAGCGAATGGTCCGGTGGCCGCTGGCCGTAGGCTGGCTGCGGCCTGTCCGGCCCGCAGGCAAACCCACCGGCAGGTGGCATCAGGGCTGCTTGCCGCGCACAAACTGCACCAACTGGCTGCACAAGTCGGTTCGCAACTGCAACGCGTGGTGCCACTGGCTGTGGGCCGACTGCCACCCGGGCCGGTTGGGCAGCAGCGCTGGCAGGCGGGCCAGGCCATTGAAGGCCCGGAAGACGCCCCGCACCGCGCCAGCCAGATCGGCGGGCTGGCCTGCCAGGTACAAATCCAGGAAGGCCGCCAGCTTCGCGCCGTGTGCGCCATCGCGCTGGGGGTAGATTTGCCAGACAAAGGGCGCGGTGGCGGCGCACTGCGCCCGCACAAACGAGTCCTCGCCGCGCACCAGGTTCAGGTCCGCCGCGGCCAGCAGGCGGTCGAAGTCGGGCTGGGGCAGGTAGGGCAGGTCCAACAGCCGCAGGCCGGGCGGCAGTGCCCCGGTCAGTTGCAGATTGCGCAGCTGCGCTCGGGCCGCGCCGGGCGGCAGGCGCAACAGCGTGGGTTGGGTCGCCAGCGCGTGCAGCAGGGCCGGCAAGGCCGGGTTGTCGTAGCAGAACACGGTGACGGCCTGCTCGCCGGGCGCAGCCGCCCAACCCTGCTCGGCCACCCAGTCGCGTGCGGCTGCCGCCGACACGCCGTCGTCCCGTGCGGCCGCCCCGGACAACGCCGCGCCGCATTGCAACAAGCCACCGGTGGCCGCCGTGAAGCCAGGGTAAAAAAACCACTTGACCAGTCCGGCACCCGGCCCGCTGAACTGCGGTGAGGCCAGGCCGTGCGAGCGTTCGACGTAAGGCTCGGCGCTCAGGTACTCCAGGTTGATCCAGACCGGCCGAGGCTGGGCGGCGGCCATCCGGGCCACAAAGCGGTCGGGTGGCGCGCAGCCAAAGGCCTCGATCACCACGTCGCCCGGCGCCAGGTCAGGTGGGTTGTCGGTCCAGGCCAGCAGCTCTACACCGGGCGCGCCGCCCGGGGCCATCCAGGCCAGCGCGCTGCTGTCGTCGGCCCACAGGCGCACGGTCAGGCCGCGCCGGCCCAGCGCGGCAGCCAGGCGCCAGCACACGCCGATGTCGCCAAAGTTGTCGATCACGCGGCAGAAGATGTCCCAGACCATGGCGTGATTATTGGATGCCGGCCCGGCCAAAGCCTGCCTGCCCGGGCTGACGGCAGAATCGCCTGCCGCTGTTGACACCCTGGACGCCCGAAGCCCGTGCCCACTGACCCCTCCGACTCCGCCCCGACCCTGCCGTTGCCAGCAGCAATGCCGGCATCACCGTCGGCAGCACCTGCGCTGCAAGCCGACACCGATGCCCAAGCCCATGCCGCCGCCAACGCCGAGGCGGTGCGCGAGCGCCTGCTGGTCGAGGTGGCCGCACTGCCGGCGCTGCCGGGCGTCTACCGCTACTTCGACGCGCAAGGCGGTGTGCTTTATGTCGGCAAGGCGCGCAGCCTGAAAAAGCGCGTCGCCAGCTACTTCCAGAAAGACCACGGCGCCAGCCGCATCGGCCACATGGTTGGCCGCATCGCGCGCATGGAGACCACCGTGGTGCGCACCGAGGCCGAGGCGCTGCTGCTGGAAAACAACCTGATCAAGACGCTGGCGCCGAAGTTCAACATCCTGTTCCGGGACGACAAGAGCTACCCCTACCTCAAGCTGCAGCGCCATCCGTTTCCGCGCATTGCGTATTACCGCGGCGCGATCGACCGGAAGCACACTTATTTTGGTCCATACCCTGGCGCCTGGGCCGTCAAGGAGACGATCCTGCTGCTGCAAAAGGCGTTTCGCCTGCGCACCTGCGAGGACACGGTTTACGCCAACCGCTCGCGGCCCTGCCTGCTGTACCAGATCCGCCGCTGCTCGGGCCCGTGTGTGGGCCTGATCTCGGCCCAGGACTACCGGTTGGACGTGTCCCACGCCGAGCGCTTCTTGCTGGGCGCCACCGACGAGGTGCTGGCCACGCTGCAGGGCCAGATGATGGCGTTTTCCGACGCGCTGGAGTTTGAGCGCGCCGCCGAGGTGCGCAACCAGATCAGCGCGCTGTCCCGGGTGCTGCACCAGCAGAGCATGGACGAGAGCAGCCTGCAAGCGCGCGACCGCGATGTCGACATCCTGGCGGTGCGGGTGCTGGGCGGGCGGGCGTGTGTCAACCTGGCGATGGTGCGTGGCGGCCGGCATTTGGGCGACCGGGCCTACTTCCCGTCCCATGTCGAGGACGCGGCTGCGCTGTCGGCGGCCGGTGCCGATGACCGGCCGGAGCTGGCGTCGATCGAGCAGCAGGTGCTCGAAGCCTTCATCGCGCAGCACTACCTGGGTGTGGCGCCCCCCAGCCTGCTGGTGCTCAGCCACGCTGTATCGGGCGATTTGCTGGCCGCTTTGGGCGAGCAGCTAGGTGCCAAGCTCAATGCCCAGCACCAGCCGCGCGAGCAGCGCAAGGTCTGGCTGGAGATGGCTGAGAAGGGCGCGCAGATCGCGCTGGCCCGGCTGCTGGCCGAAGAAGGCAGCCAGCGTGAGCGCACCCGCGCGCTGGTCGAAGCGCTGGATTTGACGGTGGATGACCTGGACGCGCTGCGCATCGAATGCTTTGACATCAGCCACACCGCCGGCGAGGCCACACAGGCCAGCTGCGTGGTCTACGAAAACCACGCGATGCGGCCGGCCGATTACCGGCGCTACAACATCGAGGGCATCACCGGCGGCGACGACTACGCCGCGATGCGCCAGGTGCTGATGCGCCGTTATGCCAAGGTGGCTGAGGCGCGTGCGGCAGCCCAGTTGTCGGGCAGCGAGGCCGCGCAGACCGAGAGCGCAGCAGCGCACGACCAATCACCCCTTTCAGTGGACAAGCCGGTGGACGGTGCGGCTGACAGCACGGCACCCCCCGACGCCGCCGCCCTGAGCGGCGCCGCCCGGCCCGAGGGCATCGTGTTGCCGGTGGCCGCCCGGCCAGCCAAGGCGCTGCGCCTGCCCGACCTGGTGCTGGTGGACGGCGGCCGCGGCCAGGTCAGCATGGCGCGTGAGGTCTTCAGCGCGCTCGGCCTGGACCTGTCGCTGATCGTCGGTGTCGAAAAAGGCGAGGGCCGCAAGGTCGGCCTGGAAGACCTGGTGTTTGCCGATGGCCGCGAGAAGGTCTACCTCGGGCATGATTCGGCTGCGCTGATGCTGGTGGCGCAGATCCGCGACGAGGCCCACCGTTTTGCCATCACTGGCATGCGGGCCAAGCGGGCCAGCGTGCGCACCGGCGGCAGCCGCCTGGAGGACATTGCCGGCATCGGCCCGAAGAAGCGCGCCGGCCTGTTGCAACGCTTCGGCGGCCTGAAAGGCGTGGCGGCGGCCAGCGTGGACGAGTTGCGCACTGTGGACGGCATCTCGCACGATCTGGCCGAAACGATCTACCGGGCGCTGCGTTAGCGCCGTTCGTCGCCCCGCCGCCAACCGCTGGCTGACCGCCTGCCGGCACGGCGCCGGCCTCGGCGTGCACAACGGGCGGTCGATGTCATCGACTGTCCTGCACAATCAGGCTATGTTTCTGACGCTGCCGACGCTGCTGACCTGGGCCCGCATCGCGGCTATCCCGCTGATCGTCGGCGTGTTTTACCTGCCGCTGGACAACGCCACCCGCAACCAGTTGGCGACGACGATGTTCGTGGTGTTTGCCGCCACCGATTGGCTGGACGGCTGGCTGGCGCGCCGGCTGAACCAGACCTCGGCCTTCGGCGCGTTTCTCGACCCGGTGGCCGACAAGATCCTGGTGTGTGCAGCCCTGCTGGTGCTGGTCAAGCTCGACCGGGTGGATGTGCTGATCGCGCTGGTGATCATCGGCCGCGAGATCGCCATCTCATCGCTGCGCGAATGGATGGCGCAGATCGGCGCGTCCAACAGCGTGGCGGTGCACATGCTGGGCAAGCTCAAGACGGCGACCCAGATGACCGCAATCCCGTTCCTGCTGTACGACGGCCACTTGTTCGGCTTCATCGACACCCACCTCTGGGGCACCGGGCTGGTGGTGGTGGCCGCAGTGCTGACGATCTGGTCGATGGTGTACTACCTGCAACGCGCCTTGCCTGAAATCCGGGCCAAGGCCCGGTGATCCGCGTCGGCCCGGCAGGCCCGCCCGGCCGGCCTGACCTGGTGGCCGCGGTGCCCTGGGTTTTTGTTGCCATCTGGAGCACAGGGTTTGTGGTGGCCCGGCTGGCGATGCCGCATGCACCGCCGCTGACTTTTCTGTGCTGGCGCTATGCCTTCTCGTTGCTGGCATTTGGCGCCTGGATCGCCGCGGCCGGCCTGCCCTGGCCGCGGGGCCGGGCACAGTGGGCCCACCTGGCGGTCAGCGGGTTGCTGATGCACGCAGGCTACCTGGGCGGGGTGTGGGCGGCCGTCAAGGCCGGCATCCCCGCAGGCACCGTGGCGCTGGTCGTCGGGCTGCAACCCCTGCTGACGGCGCTGTGGGTCAACGGCCGCGGCCAGCACCGGGTGGTGCCATTGCAGTGGCTGGGACTGGCGCTGGGCTTGGTCGGTCTGGCGCTGGTGGTGTGGCCCAAGCTGGGCCGGGGCGAGGTCACCGGCTTCAACCTGGCCTTGTCCGGTCTGGCGCTGTTGTCCATCACTGCCGGCACGCTGTACCAAAAGCGCCATGTGCAGCCCACCGACGTTCGCACTGCCAACTTCGTGCAGCTGGGTGCGGCATTGCTGGTGTCCCTGCCGCTGGCGCTGCTGGAGCCGGGCAGCATGCAGTGGCAACCCGAGTTGATCCTGGCACTGGCCTGGTCGGTGCTGGGGCTGTCATTGGGCGGCAGCTCGCTGCTGTTCATGCTGATCCAGCGCGGTGCGGCAACCCGGGTGACCAGCCTCTTCTACCTTGTGCCACCCTGTACGGCGGTAATGGCCTGGTTGCTGTTCGACGAGCAGATGGCGGGCCTGGCATGGGTCGGCATGGGCTTGTGTGCGCTGGGTGTCGGCTTGGTGCGACGCGCCGACACGGCTTGATCCGGCGCAAGCCACCGGGCGCCGTCTGCACCCGCAAACCCGCCGCCTCCGGGTTGCCCCGACCCCTGGATTCCTTGACACCCGCACGCGGCGACGGCTGTAATGATCTCGGGGCCAGTCTGCGAGCAAACAGCGCTGTACCTCTGACCGCGGCGGGCTGGATCTCGGCCTTTTTGCGGCACAACGACAATATTGAGCAGGGGCAGTCCAGTGAACAAAGCCGAGTTGATCGACCACATTGCCGCACAGGCCGACATCTCCAAAGCCGCGGCGACCCGTGCGCTGGAGGCCTTGATCGGTGGCGTCAAGACCACGCTCAAAAAAAGCGGCAGTGTCTCGATCGTCGGCTTTGGCACCTTTGCAGTGAGCAGGCGTGCCGCGCGCGCCGGGCGCAACCCGCGCACCGGTGCCGAGATCAAGATCAAGGCCGCCAAGGTGCCGAAATTTCGCGCCGGCAAAGGTTTGAAGGATTTTGTGAACTGAACCGGTGGCCGGCGGGCCGCCAGGCCCTAACGTGCCGCCGCTCGGCTGTCCAAGGCTCGGGATTTGTCCCGACGTCGGCGGCAAGAAAGCGGTGACAATCATTGGCTGCATAGCGGGTGCTTAGCTCAGTTGGTAGAGCAGCGCCCTTACACGGCGTAGGTCGGCGGTTCGAGCCCGTCAGCACCCACCACCGCCATGCCGCCAGGTTGTCGCACGGCTGCCGCCGATTGCCAGGCCAGCGTCCCGGGCCCACAGCGCGTCAGCGACCGTGCCCATCCTCACAGGTCGACCGTAGAATAATGGGTTTGGCGCTCGGGTGTGGCGGTGCGAATCCGCCCTGGGGAACCCCGGCTTGCGCAGCGGGGCGGACCGCTGCCCGAGTGCTGACCTTCTTTGTCCCCGCGACCTTGCGATTTTCCGACCTTCCGGTGGGGCCCTCGGCCCTGCTCGCCCAATCCCGAGGCTGTGACCATGTTTGAATTCGTCCGCACGCACACCCGCCTGCTGCAGTTCCTGCTGCTGATCCTGATCCTGCCGTCGTTTGTGATCTTCGGTGTGCAGGGCTATTCTTCATTCACCCAGGGTGGCAACGCAACGGTGGCCAAGGTCGCCGGTGTGGCAATCACCCAGGGCGAGTGGGATGCCAGCCACCAGCAACAGGTAGAGCGGGTGCGCCGCCAAGCCCCCAACATCGACATCAAGCTGCTGGACACCCCTGCTGCCCGCGCCGAGACGCTGGACGCGCTGGTGCGCGAGCGGGTGATGGCCGCAGCGGTCGACAAGCAGCACCTGGCGATCTCGGACGAGCGGCTGCAGCGGCTGTTTGTCAATGATCCGCAATTTGCGACGATGCGCAATGCCGATGGCAGCGTCAACAAGGATGTTCTGGCTGCCCAGGGCATGAGCTCAGAAGTATTCGCCGCACGCTTGCGCCAGGATTTGTCGCTGCAACAGGTGCAGGGTGGCATCGTGGTGTCGGTGCTGGCCCCGGCGGTCAACGTTGGCCAGGCGCTGGACGCGATGTTGCAACGTCGCGAGATCCGCACGACGCGCTTCGAGACCAAGGACTACATCGGCAAGGTCAACCCGAGCGACGCCGAGATCGAGGCTTTCTACAAAGCACACGAGGCCGACTTCCGTGCGCCCGAGCAAGCCACCATCGATTACGTGGTGCTCGATCTGGCCGGCATCAAGAAGGGTATTGCGGTGCCCGAGGAAGACCTGCGCAAATACTACGCCGAAAACGCAGCGCGCTACACCGCTGCCGAAGAGCGCCGCGCCCGTCACATCCTGATCAAGGCCGACAAAGCTGCAGCGCCGGACTTGCGGCAAAAGGCCAAGGCGCGCGCCGAGGCCCTGCTTGCCGAGGCGCGCAAGGCGCCCGCCGGTTTTGCCGAACTGGCCAAGAAGAACAGTGACGACACCGGGTCGGCAGTGCAAGGCGGTGATCTTGATTTCTTTGGCCGCGGCGCGATGGTCAAGCCTTTCGAGGATGCCGCGTTCGCGCTGAAGCAGGGTGAGATCAGCAACGTGGTCGAGTCCGACTTTGGCTACCACGTGATCTTGCTGGACGCGGTGCGCGGCGGCGAGAAGAAGCCTTTTGAGGCGGTGCGCCCAGCCATTGAGGACGAAGTCCGCCAGCAACTGGCCATCAAGCGCTGGGCCGAGGCCGCCGAGCAGTTCACCAACACCGTCTTCGAACAGGCCGACAGCCTGCAACCGGTGATCGACAAGCTCAAGCTGGAAAAACGCAGCGCCACCGTGCGCCGCACGCCGACGCCGGGCGCCAGCGGCGCGCTGGGGTCCGCCAAGCTGCTGGACGCGGTGTTTGGCAACGACGCCGTCAAGAACAAGCGCAACACCGACGCGGTCGAGGTGGGCCCGAATCAGCTGGCGGCAGCGCACATCGCGAAATACGAGCCGGCGCGCACGCTGCCGCTGGCCGAGGTGCGTGACGCGGTGCGCCAGCGGCTGGTGGCTACCCAGGCAGAAAGCTTGGCCCGCAAGGAGGGCGAATCCCGGCTGGCACAGCTCAAGGCCGACGTCAACAGCGGCAGTCTCGGTGCTGCGACCCTGGTGTCGCGCGCCCAGCCCGAAGGTTTTAGCCGCAAGGCACTTGAGGCCGTGCTGGCCGCTGACGCCAGCAAGTTGCCGGCGGTGGTGGGCGTGATGCTGGACGGCCAGGGTTATCTGGTGGCGCGCATCGACAAGGTGCTGCCGCGAGAAATCAAGCCTGAAGAGAACCGCGCGTTGCAAGCGCAATATGGCCAGGCCTGGGCGCGCGCAGAGTCAGAGGCTTACTACCAA
Source organism: Betaproteobacteria bacterium (assembly GCA_031394235.1). Classification (GTDB taxonomy): domain Bacteria; phylum Pseudomonadota; class Gammaproteobacteria; order Burkholderiales; family Burkholderiaceae_C; genus Pseudaquabacterium. The sequence goes on along the minus strand of JANMXG010000438.1, from coordinate 11,204 downwards.
GCGTTGAGCTCGCGCTACAAGGTCGATAAGCGGGTTGACCCGGTGGCCAGCGCCACCGCAGCCGCCAACGCGGCTTCGGCCGCCAACAAGCCTTGATCCCGGTATAATCTTCGATTCAATGGTGGCTGTAGCTCAGTTGGTAGAGTCCAGGATTGTGATTCCTGTTGTCGTGGGTTCGAGCCCCATCAGCCACCCCAGAAATTCAGCGTTGCCAGCGGCCCTTCGGGGCCTTTTTTGTGGGCGGGCGCCGCAGAAGCCATCAGACCAGTTGACCTGCAGCGTTAGGGTTGTCGCTGCGGCTGAGCAACTGTCGATGGCACCAGCCTCCGCCGCTGACCCACGAAACCCCTGTCCACACCGATTGCACACAGTAACTGTTGCGGCGATGCTGCACTTTTCATGGATGTTCGGCTGCATCTTGGGTTATGCAGCGTAGATTCGCCGAAGTTCGCGAACAGGTCGCGGACGTCTACGCACCGTTCAAAAGATCAGAGGATAAACATGGCCACACGCAAGACAACCAAGAAGTCGGAACTCGCCCAAGCAGGCGCTCACCTCGGCAGCGCTGCCAAGGAGGTCGGTGTAGCGGTTTCGCACAAGATCGAGGCGCTGAGTGATGCGGTGTCGGCTGGCGTCAAGAAGGCCAAGAAGAACGTTCTGGCAAAACGTAACCAGGTCAGTGGGCAGATCAGCGGCCTGGTCAAGGCGGCTGAATCGCAACTCAAGAAAGCGCAGGCTGAACTTCAGAAGGCCGGCGAGTCCGCGCGCAAGGCGGTGCTGGCGGCCGAGAAGAAGTTGGAGTCGATCCGGCGCAGTACCGGCAAGAAGCTGACCACTTTGCAAGCCAGTGCGGAACGCAAGGCCAAGGCGCTGCAGAAGGCCGTTGAGAAGGACGCTGCGGCGGTGAAGAAATCAATCGCTGCCCCGACCAAGACCGTGGTGTCCAAGAGGGCAGCGGCAAAGACCGCTGTGAAGGCCGTCACGAAGGCGCCGGTGGCCAAGAAGGCCTCGGGCAAGGCGGCCGTGAAGGCTGTCAAGGCGGCGCCGGCCCAGCCACCTGTGGCGAAGAAGGCGGCAGCGAAGCGGGTAGCCGACAAGGCGCCGGTGGCCAAGAAGTCCTCGGCGAAGAAATCCGCCAAGTAAGCTGCCGGATCACCGCAGGCAGATCGGGTGCGTGCCAGTGCGCGCCCGCCTGCGGTTGGTCGAAGGGCCGGCGGCGTTCGGCCGGGCCCGCTTGCGTGAGGGCACCGTGCACGTCAGCGTAACGCGCCTGCGTGCCGTGCGCGTACCCGTTCATTCGCCATCCGCCATCCGCGATCCGCCATCTGCCATCTGCCATCCGCCATCTGCAGACACTGACACTGACACTTCTGGCGCCGGTGCCTAAAAAATGCTGCACTGCAGCAAATAATGCTTGCTTTGGCTGAAATCTGGCGTACCATCGTTGAATGCTGCACCGCAACATTTCATGTTCTGCGGGTCGCAGATCAACCTCCTGGAGCGCTGCATGACCCAAACCCCTGACCAATTTCTCAACTCTGCCAAGACCGCGATGGCCGACCTGAACGACATGACGTCCACCGCGATGGCCGGTTTTGGCAAGCTGATGGAACTCAACCTGAGCACTGCCCAGGCCGCGATGGCCGATGCCGCTGAAAAGATGCAGGCTGGCTTGGCGATCAAATCACCGCAGGATCTGAGCGCGGTGTCGGGCTTGGTCCAGCCAATGGCTGAAAAGGCAGCGGCCTACGGCCGTGCAGTGGCTGGCATCGTCGCCGAAACCGGCACAGCGTTGAGCAAGGCCACCGAAGCCAAGTTCGCCGAGGTGCAAGCCCAGGCGGTTGCCAGCATCGAGGCCGCCATGAAAAACGCGCCGGCTGGCAGTGAAGGTGCGGTTTCGGCGTTCAAGAACGCCTTGAGCACAGGCCAAGCGGCACTGGCCACGGTCCAGTCGCAAGCCAAGCAAGCCGTTGAAACAGCTGGCAAGCAATTTGCTGCAGCCAGCGACATGGCCGTCAAGGCCGCCAAGTCGGCGGGCAAGACGAAGTAATCCAACGCGACCACTGCCAGGCGGGGTTGCATGCTGAGGCGCGCAACCCGAACTCGGCAGCCGGCTTGGCCAAAAAAATGCCCCGCTCGCGGGGCATTGGTGGTTTTGGGACTTCAAAATCATTGACTTATCCCCAGAACTTACGTCCAGGAAATCACTGTCGGGAAATTTTCAGCGGCACACAGAATCTTGCGGAAATCTGTGCTAAGTGATTGATTTTTATGAATTTACCGGCCTGCCGCCTGAACTGGCAATCTAGCGGCAGCCCCACCAAATCAAGGACTTGGCGCTGCTGGCGGCCAGTTACCCCCAAAGTTATCCCCAGATACGGTGGACAGTTTTCAAAAGCGCTTTCCAATCATGGACTTGAGCGTCATTTATGACGGGAATATGAAGAAGTTCCGCCAACTGGCATGACCGCCTGCAGCGTCGGTTGGCCAGCGCGCCCAGGGCACGCGCTGACCCAATGACCTGCTTGGTGCGTGCCCGACAGCGCCGGGTCAGCCTTTTTCGCTGGACAACGGTGCGCGCACCTCGCAGCGGATGCCGCGCCCACCCTGTTCGGACCACTGCACCTGGCCGCCCAGCAGCTTGACCCGCTTGCGCACCCCACCCAGCCCGAGGCCGTGTGACCAGGCATGAGGCTGGCGGCCACAGCCGTCGTCGGTCACGGTCAACTGCAGGCGGCCGCGGTCGAAGTGGACGGCGATCTCGACCTGCGTGGCCCTGGCGTGGGTGATGATGTTGTTGACCAGTTCACGCAGCACTCTCGTCAGGGCGGACCACTGCACCACCGACAGCAAGAGGTCGCGGTCGGCGGAGAAGCTCCAGTGCAGGTCGCAGCCGGTGGCGCCCAGGCGCTGTGAGATGTCGGCCTTCCACTCGGCTGCGGCATGCGACAAACGATGGTTGCCGGCGGCCAGGCCACGGGTCAGGGTTTTCAAGTCCTGCAGTGTGTGGCGGATGTATTCCTCGATCTCGGGGTTCTGGGCCTGGTACATCAAGGTCAGCAGACGCGCGCCGATGTCGTCGTGCAGATCCTGGGCAATGCGGGTGCGCTCTTCGGTGCGGCCTTGCTCGACGGCGCGGTCATAGGCCAGGGCGCGGCGCAGTTGCTCGATCAGGCGCTCGGCGAGCAACTGGTCGTCGTGGGTGAACAGGCGCCGGCCGCGTCTCGCATAACGCAGCACGATGGTGCCGCGGCGGGTGCCTGCGGCGGCGGCGTCCGGCAGCTGCGGGATGGGCACCACCAGTGTGGCGCCATCCGCGGCCACCCGGATGCGCGACACCTGCTTGTCGGTGCGCACGATCTCTAGCGGGTCGAAGACTTCGCGCAACAGGCCGCTGATCTGGCGCCCGGCCTGGTCGGGTGCCTGCTCCAGCTCCCGTGCCACCCGGTACAGGCTGTCGAACATGCGTTCTGCGCTCAGGGTGCCGGATCCTGCCAGCGGCCCCAGGATCCAAGGCCGCGCTGTCAGGTATACCGCCACCGCGGCAGTCAACGCCAGCAGCCAGGTCAGCAGCAGGTCAGGTGTGAACAGCGCGTCAATCAGCAGCGCCAGCGAGCAGGCCACGGTGCTGGCGCCCGCCAGGATTGCCAGCTCCCGAAGCAGCTGCCGGGCGTGCGACAAAAACGGTGTCAGTACCAGCAGCGTCGCCAGGAAGACCGTCCACACGACCGGGGCAGCCCAGTGCAACTGGCGTTGGGCATCGCTGGCCGGACTGGCCATGGCCACCGCAAGGGTCAAGAGGGCCAGCGTGCCAAAGCCGGCCAGCACCAGTCGCAGCAGCATGTCGGCCAACGGGCTGCCTTGTTGCCGGTGTGAGCCGTGCAGCACCGCGGCCGCGGCCAGCCCGTAAACCAGCATCAGTGCCTGCCCCCACCCCCATCCCCCCGACCAGCGCTCGACGCCGGAGGGCAGCATGACGCCGTCCTGCTCAGGCTGACCGAGCCAGCCCAACAACAGCGCCGCCCCCAGTGCCAGTGCCCAGGCCGGCATCGCCCATTTGCGTGCTGCGGGCAGGTGAGCGGGGTAAATCGTCACGGCGTGCAGCACTGCTGCGACGGTCGCCAGGTCGGTCAGCAGGCGCAGCGCTGGGCTGAACGCCGCCAGACCACCGGGCAGCGCCAGGCCGGGCAGTGCTTCCGTGCCGATCATGGCCAGGTTGGCCGCCTGCGCCAACGCCATGGTGCCGAATAGCGCGGCAACCCGCCCCGGCGCCGCCTTGCCCACGAGAACCGCAGCCAGGCACAGCGCCAATGCCAGCCCGCACAACAGCCAGCAGGCCGTACCCAGGCCGGCCAAGCCGCGGGGCCGCGGAAACACCGCCACGCTTGGACCGGATTCGAAGACCAGCGTCAAAACGGGTTGCGCCACTGCCAACGCCAACTGCAGCTGCAGCGTCAAACTGCGAGTGGCTTGCACGCCGTCCACCGTCCAGCGGGGTGACCGCACCAGGCTGGCCGCACTGGTGTCGAGGCGCTGGCCATCGGCCAACAGCAGCGCTACCAGTCGCCGGCCGGCAGCCGGTTGCAGGCCGGCGTCGGTGCTGGACTCGAGTATCAGGCCGCCCGAAGTGGTGTTGCGCCAGACACCCGGCAGGTGCGGCGCGGCGGCCAGCCAGTGCAGCCAGAGCGTTAGCAGCACCGTGCCCAGCAGCCCCACCAGCAGCAGGCCGCGCAAGAGCGTGCGGCCTGATTGCGGCTGGCGCTGGGCGCCCAGTGCCGCACCCAGCCAGCCGGAATCGATTTGCGTATCGCTGGTGTTGCCGCCGACGGTGGGCTGGGACGGAGCCGGAGGCGGGGACGCTGCCATCGTCGATCAACAGCCCGCCAGCCGTCTCGTCAGACCAGGCCTTGCTTGGTGGCCAGCACCGCCGCCTCGGCCCGGCTCGACACGTTGAGCTTCTTGTAGATCGACTTGATGTGGTCGTTGACCGTGAACCACTTGATGCCCATCAGGCTGGCGATCTCTTTGATCGTGAAGCCCTTGCTCAGGTAGGTCAGCACCTCACTCTCGCGGGGTGTCAGCCGGTCGTGGTCGGGGATTTTTTCAATTGGCACCGGCGCGCTGGTGGTGCTGAAATCCTGTGGCATGGAAAAACCGGACTCCGGTGCCGCGCCGTTGCCGCGGTGCCCGTGGCGAAAGTGGGTGAGCAGCCGGCGCGCGATTGCCGGAGACAGCGGCGGCTGTCCGCGCACGATCTTCTGCAATTCCTCGACCAGCACCTCGAAGCGGTCTTCCTTGAGCAGGTAGCCGTCAGCGCCGCACTGCAGGGCCGGGAACAGGTGGTCGTCGTCGGAGTACAGCGTGGTCACGATCTTCGTGGCCGGGTACTGCGTCAGCTCGGCCAGCAACTCCATGCCGTTGCCATCGGGAAGCTCAAGATCAACCATGATCAGCTTGAATGGATCGACACCATGCAAGCCAGTGGCGCCGCCCGTCAGGCTGATCTGCGCACGGGCCGATTCCAGGTCGCCTGCCTCGGTGATGTGCAGCGTGTCGCTGAAGCTTTCGCGTACGACGCGGCGCAAAAAGCTGCGTGCTACCGGGTTGTCTTCCAGTATCAGGACCTTGACGGTCATAGTGATATCTCCCCACAGGGATGCTAGCGCAGTTGTCGCTGTCCGTTGCCTGTCAAACTGTGTCCCTGTCATCCAGACTAACCAGAGGTTAGTGCAGGGCTTGTCCGCGGCCCAGGCAGGGGCGGGTGGGGCACGGTGCCTACAATCTGACGGCTATGCGTATCTTGATTGCAAACGACGACGGTTATTTGGCGCCCGGACTGGCTGCGTTGGTGGCAGCGGTGCAGGGTTTGGGCGAGATCGACGTGATCGCGCCCGAGCAAAACGCCAGCGGCACCTCCAACGCCTTAACGCTGAACCGGCCGTTGCAGGTCTTCGAGGTGGCGGGTGTCAGTCCACGCGTGCGTTTTGTCAACGGCACGCCGTCGGACTGCGTGCACGTGGCCTTGACGGGTCTGCTGGGCTACCGGCCGGACCTGGTGCTGTCCGGCATCAACCAAGGCGCCAACATGGGCGACGACACGCTGTATTCCGGCACCGTGGCTGCGGCGATGGAGGGCTATTTGTTCGGTGTGCCGGCGATAGCGTTTTCGCAAGTTCACAAGGGCTGGACCGATCTGGACGCCGCCGGCCAGGTGGTGCGGTCGGTGGTGCAGCAGGTCCTGGCCCAGGGTTTGGCAGGCCATCCTTTTTTGCTCAACGTCAACATCCCCAACCGACCGGATGCCGATGTCCTGCCCCGGCGCATCACGCGCCTGGGGCGGCGCCATGCCAGCGAGGGCGTGATCTGCCAGCAAAACCCGCGCGGTGAGCCGATCTACTGGATCGGCCCGGCCGGGGATGCGCGCGAGGCCGGCGAAGGCACCGATTTCCATGCCACCGCCAATGGCTGCGTGTCGATCACCCCATTGCAGGTCGACCTGACTGACCACGCCCGCCTGCCCGATTGGCGCGCACGGCTCGAAAGCGCGGCATGAGCGATGACGGCGGCCCTGTCCGGTCGCCGCGCTTCCCCCTGGCACTGGAGCGGGTGGGCCGTGCCGGCATCACCGCCCGGCCGCGGGAGACGCTGAGACCGCAACGGCCGGTGCATGAAGCGGCCCGCGATGCGGGCCGGCAGGCTGTACCGCGAGGGCTGGGTCTGGATTAGGGGCAGGTGCGCCAGCGCATGGTGCAGCGGCTGCGAGCCGAGGGTATCCGCTGCGAGCCGGTTTTTGAGGCCATGCAGGCGGTACCGCGCCATTTGTTTGTTGACACAGCGCTGGCGATCCAGGCCTACGAGGACACCAGCCTGCCGATCGGGCATGGCCAGACGATCTCCAAGCCGTCGGTTGTGGCACGCATGATCGAGCTGTTGTTCGACAGTGCGCAGGCCCGGGCCGGCGGCCACCTCGGCTGCACGCTGGAGGTCGGTACCGGCTGCGGCTACCAAACCGCGCTGCTGGCCCGCTTGGCAAAGCGCGTGGTGTCGATTGAACGGCTCCGGCCCCTGTTTGACAAGGCAAGCGGTCACCTGGCCGCCTGGCGTATGGACCATGTGCGGCTGCTGCACGGCGACGGCATGTTGGGCCATGGCCCGAGCGCTCCTTTTGACAGCATCATCGCCGCTGCCGGTGGTGATGCACTGCCGCAGGCCTGGCTCGACCAGTTGGCCGTGGGTGGCCGGCTGGTGGCGCCGATGCACCGGGCTGGCGGGCGCGGCCAGGTCCTGATGGTGGTGGACCGCCACGCTACCGGCATCGTGCGCAGCGAATTTGAGGCCGTGAATTTCGTTCCTCTAAAATCCGGCATTGTCTGAATCGACCTTCGTCCCGGTCCGCCACCATGCACCCTTCGTTTTCGACGTCACGCCCGGTTGTCGCAGGATTTCTGGCACTGGTTCTGGCCGCAGCGCTGGCCGGATGTGCATCGGCGCCCAACAGGGCGCCGATCGAGGACCGCAAGCCTGGCCGTCCGACAACGTCCGCACCTGCAGCGGCGCCGGCGAGCTCGGCCGGGGACTCGACAGGCGCAGCGGCTGATGTCGCAAAGTCCCTGCCCGGCGCCGAAAACGCCGGAAAGCCGGGCTACTACTCGGTCAAGCCGGGTGACACGCTGATCCGGATCGGGCTGGACAACGGACAGAACTGGCGTGATGTTGCGCGCTGGAACAACATCGACAAACCCAACTTGATCGAGGTCGGACAGGTGTTGCGGGTGGTACCGCCCGGCCTGGATCCCGCCCTGGTGGCCAGCCGGGGCGTGGCGCCGACCAAGGTGGAATCGCGGCCGCTGGACGGCAAGCCGGCGGGTTTGACCCCGGGCACGGCGGTTGTCGCAGCGCCTGCACCGGCGGCCAGCGCCCCGGCGCCTGCGGTGGCCGCCGCAGCACCGGCTGCTGCCAAGTCTGAATCGGATGACGAGCCAAACTGGGCCTGGCCGGCGTCGGGCGCTGTGTTGGCGGGCTTCGAGGAAGGCCGTCAAAAGGGCCTGACGATCAACGGCAAAGCCGGTGCTCCGGTGTTGGCGGCGGCTGATGGGCGGGTGGTTTATGCCGGCTCGGGCCTGCGTGGTTATGGCAATCTGGTGATCGTCAAGCACAACAACACCTATCTGACGGCGTACGCCCACAACCAGGCCTTGTTGGTCAAAGAGGACCAGCCGGTCCGGCGCGGGCAGAAGATTGCCGAGATGGGGTCTAGCGACAGCGACCGGGTGCAGCTGCACTTCGAGATCCGACGCCAGGGCAAACCTATCGATCCGGCCCGGCTGCTGCCCAGCCGCTGAGCGCGGGTTTCAATCGATTTTTTGCGCTGGCGGGCTTAGCGTTTCCCTCAGGCAAGTAGCGCCGCTGCCGGCGCTAGCATGGCCGCAGGCGCCGACCGGCTGCCTGATCCGGAGCCCAAACACCATGAAATTTGCTTTCCTCACGTTCACCGTGCTGGCCCTGCTGGCCGCCCCGGTGGCCCAAGCCCAGACCCAGGGCGTCAGCAAGACCGAGATCGTGATCGGCTCGATCCAGGACTTGTCCGGCCCGATCGCAGCGTTCGGCAAGCAGTCGCGCAACGGCATGCAACTGCGGGTGGACGAGATCAACGAGCAAGGGGGAATCAACGGCCGAAAGGTCAAGTTGCTGGTCGAGGACGCTGGTTATGACCCCAAGCGCGCGGTGCTGGCGGCGCAAAAACTGGTCAACCAGGACAAGATCTTCTTGATGGCCGGCCACATCGGCACCGCACACAACAACGCCGCGATGCCGGTGCAGTTCGAGAAGAACGTCATCAACTTTCTGCCGATCACTGCCGCACGCGAGATGTACGAGCCTTTTCACAAGCTCAAGTACTCGTTCGCCGCCACGTATTTCGATCAGATCCGCACTGCGCTGCCGTCGCTGATCAAGGAGAAAGGTGCGAAGAAGGTCTGCACGATGTACCAGGACGACGAGTTCGGCCTGGAGGTGATGCGCGGGGCCGAGGCAGCCCTGAAGGCCATGAACATGGAGTTGATCGAGAAGACCAGCTACAAGCGCGGCGCGACGGATTTTTCGTCCCAGGTTGCGCGCATGAAGGCCGGCGGTTGTGACCTCGTGGTGCTTGGCACCATCATCCGCGAGACGATCGGCGCCATTGGCGAATCGCGCAAGACCGGCTTTAATCCGACCTTTCTCGGGTCGAGTGCGTCATACACCGACCTGATCCACAAGCTGGGCGGCAAGCCGATGGACGGGCTGTATGCCACGATGACGGCACAGCACCCCTACCTGGACGAGGCCTCGCAGCCGCTGCGGTTCTGGGCCAACAAGTACAAGACCAAATTCACCGACGACCCGACGGTGTTCTCGGTCTACGGCTACCTCATCATCGACACTTTTGCCAAGGCGGCGCAAAAAGCCGGCACCAACCTGAGCACCGAAAGCTTCATCAAGGCCATGGACACCTTGACAATCGAGCCCGACATGTTCGGCTCGCCGAAGAACTCCTACACCGCCACCAAGCGCCTGGGCAACGACCTGTCCCGCCTTTCGCAAATCACCGATGGCCGCTGGAAAGTGGTCTCGGATTACATCAAGCCCTGAACCCGGACCGGGTTCGCAAAAGCCGCCGTCAGGCGGCTTTTTTCTGGGCCGGATAATCGACAACATGACAGCTCGTGATGAATGGTTGAAAGTCGACTCGATCGATCTGGAGGCGCAGGGCGTGGCCCGCAACGCCGAAGGCAAGGTGGTGTTCATCGAGGGCGCCTTGCCCGGAGAACAGGTGCAGGTGCGGGTGGGCCGCAGCAAAAGCGCCTGGGAGCAGGGCGAGATGACCGCGATGCGGCGTGAGAGCACGCTGCGGGTGCGGCCGGGTTGCCCGCACTTCGGCCTGCATCCGGGGTCTTGCGGCGGCTGCAAGATGCAGCACCTGGACGCCAGCGCCCAGGTCGCCGTCAAGCAGCGGGTGCTGGAGGACAACCTGCACCACCTGGGCAAGGTCAAGCCCGAGCGCATGCTGCGGCCGATCGAGGGCCCGACCTGGGGCTACCGCTACCGGGCCCGGATGTCAGTGCGCTATGTGACCAAGAAGGGCGTGGTGCTGGTGGGTTTCCATGAGCGCAAGAGCCGCTACCTGGCCGACATGCAAGTCTGTCCGGTGCTGCCGCCAAGGGTCAGCCAGATGCTGATGCCGCTGCGGGCGTTGATTGGTGGCATGGACCAGCGCGATACCCTGCCGCAAATCGAATTGGCCATCGGTGAGCGCAGCGAAGGCCTGGTGATTGCGATGGTGCTGCGCCACCTGGCGCCGGTGACGCCGGCAGATCGGGACCGTTTGCGCAGCTTTGCCGTTGAGCACGGGGTTCAGTGGTGGTTGCAGCCCAAGGGGCCGGACACCGTGCACCTGCTGGACGAGGGCGGGGTCGAGCTGGCTTATTCGCTGCCCGAGTTCGGTATCACCATGCCGTTCAAGCCCACCGATTTCACCCAGGTCAACCATGCCATCAACACGGTGCTGGTGGGTCGGGCGCTGCGCCTGCTGGCGCCGACCGCCCAAGAGCGGGTGATCGACTGGTTCTGCGGCCTGGGCAACTTCACGCTGCCGCTGGCCACCCTGGCGCGTGAGGTGCTGGGCATCGAGGGCAGCGAATCCCTGGTGCAGCGCTCGCGCGACAACGCCCAGCGCAATGGGCTGGAGGCAAAGGCAAGCTTTGCCGCGCGCAACCTGTTTGAGCTGTCGGCGGACGATCTGCTTGCCTTTGGCGCGGCCGACAAATGGCTGGTCGACCCGCCGCGTGAGGGCGCATTTGCGCTGGTCAAGGCGCTGGTCGAGCTGCTTGAGACGCCGCCCACCGGCGCTCATGCGGGTTGGACACCGCCTTCACGCATCGTCTACGTCAGCTGCAATCCGGCCACCCTGGCGCGTGACACCGGCCTGCTGGTGCACCAGGCGGGCTACCGCTGCGTGGCGGCCGGTGCGGTGAACATGTTCCCGCACACGGCGCATGTGGAGAGCATGGCGGTGTTCGAACGGGCTTGACTGGCTTGATGCGGTCTCGCCATGGAAAAGGGCTCCCGCAGGAGCCCTTTTTGGGGATGCAGTGCTGAATGGTCAGTCGCACTCGCCGCCCACCACGCCCAGGATTGCCAGCAAACTCTGGAACACGTTGTAGATG
>JANMXG010000437.1:0-8898 GCA_031394235.1 Betaproteobacteria bacterium | reverse complement strand
GTGCGGCCAGCACCTCGCGCAGCGTGGCCTCGGGCAACCGCAGATCGGCATGGCCGACAAAACCGGCGATCAGCGCGCCGCTGCCGCCGTCACGCGCAGCACGGGCAATGCGCGCCACAAACTCGGTCTCGCCGATCGGCTTGAGGTGATCCGGGCCGTCCTCGCGGTAGCTGGCCCGGCACTCGATGAACACCGTTTTTTCAATGTGGTGGCCCGCGCCGGTATCAGCCCACAGGTCGGCCAGCAGGTAGGGCGCGCGGCCAAAGGTGTCAGTCCACAGGTGGTGGTGCGGGTCGATGATGGCCCGGCCCGGGTCGATCACGGCCTCTTGGACCTGGGCCAGCCAGGCGTTACTGCCGGCGGTGGGCATGGTGGTGCTCATGACGTCTCCTTGGGGTAGGGAAAAGTGGGTGGGGCCAGGAAGCAAGCAGGCTACGCGCCGGCATGCACCTCTTCAAGCGGGGTGGCGACCTCGGCCAGCATCAAACGGCGCTCGCGCCAGCGGCCCCAGCGGTAATAGGCCAGCGCCATCAGCGCGGCGGTGATCGAGCCAAACGGGAAGCTCCACCAGATCGCGGCCTCGCCCAGCAGCGGCCGCAGCAGCAGCGCAAACGGCACCCGAAAAACCCACATCGTCAAGCCGAAGATCAGCATCGGCGCCAGCATCGCGCCATTGGCCCGCATGATGGCAAACAGCCCCATGCTGGCGGACAGCGCGATCCAGCCCCATAGCGCGATCAGGTTGATGCGCCAGGCCTGGTCCAGCACCTCGCCGCCAGCGGGAATGAACAGCCGCAGCGGCAGGTCGCCCAACGCGTAGACGCCGACTGTCGCGGCGCACGCGATCAAAAAGCTCATGGTGCAGCCGCGCAGCGCGATCTTCTCGACCCGCGGCCAGTGGCCGGCGCCGATGTTCATCGCCGCCATCGCCGACATCGACATTGCCAGCGCGTTGGACGGCATCTGCACAAACACCCAAAGCTGCGCCGCGCCGCTGTAGGCCGCTGCGGTGGCCGCGCCGTAGCTGTTGACCATGCCCAGCAGCGTGAAGTACGAGCCTTGCACCACCAGCGTTTCCAGCGCCATCGGCAGGCCGCGGCGCACCAGCAGCGACAGCAGCGCGGGGTCGGGCCGCAGGTGGCGCAAATCATCCCCGTGCAGCGCAATCGGCAGGCGTTGGGTGTAGACAAACACCACCAGTGCGCCCAGCGCCACGCCGTTGGCCAGCAGGTTGCCCACGCCCAGGCCAGCGATACCCAAGCGCGGCAGGCCCAGGCTGCCAGTGATCAGCAGTGGCCCCAGCAGCAGCGACAGTGAGATCCACAGCAAGGTGAACTTGAACGGCGTCTTGGAGTCGCCGGTGCCGCGCATCATCATCGTCATCACCAGGTAGGTGAAGATGCTGGGCATGGACAGGCAGGTCCAGCGCAGGTGGGTGATGGTGAAGTCGCGCGCCGGCTCTGGGGTGCCGATCCAGCCGACCAGGGCCGGTGTCAGCAGCCAGCCGACCACCGCCACCGCCACCGAAAACACCATCACGAAAGCCAGCGCCGAGCCCACCACGCGCCTGACCGCCGGCACGTCGCCTGCGCCCAGCGACTGCCCGATGGCCACACCGGCCGCCGTGCCGATGCCCATCGCCGCGCCCATCATCATGTAGAGGATCACGCTGGCGGTGGCCACCGCCGTCAACGCGTTGGCGCCCAGGCTCTGGCCGACCCAGATGGCGCCCCAGGTGCCGGCCAGCGAATGCAAGAAGTTGGTGGCCAGCAGCGGCAACGCAAAGCGCAGCAGCGTGGGCGTGATCGGCCCCTCGGTGAAGCGGCTGGCGTGGGCGGCGCTCATCGGATCAAGTTCAGCGATGACTGCGCGGGCGGCGGCTGGCGCCGATCAGCTGAAATTGAAGCTGGCGTTGGACACCACGGTCCGCTCACCCACCCGGGCGTCAAACAGCACCCGGCCGGGGCCGTCTTGCCAGGCCCGCACCTGCAAGCGGTCGCCCGGGAAGACCGGTGCCGAAAACCGCGCCGCCAGCGACCCGAAGCGCGCGGGGTCGCCGCCGCACAGCGCGCCCAGCAGCAATTGCCCGCAGTGGCCGTAGGTGCACAGGCCGTGCAGGATCGGCGCATCAAAACCGCCAAAGCGCGCTGCGGCCGGGTCGATGTGCAGCGGGTTGTAGTCGCCCGACAGGCGGTAGAGCTGGGCCTGGTTGACGGCAATCGCTGCGACCACCTCGACATCCGGCGCCCGCTCGGGCGGGCTGGACTTGGCGGATCGGCTGAGGCCACAGCCCTCGAAGGGCTCGATGTCGCCAATCGTCGCCACGCCGCGCTGAAAGATGCCGGTGGAAATCAGCACGCAGGCCTGGCCGTTGGCGTCGGTCACCTCGGTCTCGAACTCGGTGAAGGCACTGCCCTTGCCACGCGGGTACACCGCCAGCAGGCGTGAGCGGGCCTGTACCGTGACCGTGGAGGAGCCCGGCACCGGCAGCGGCGCCAACTGCTCGATCCGGCGTTCGGCGTCGATGGTCAACGGGCCGGGCGACTGCGGCAGTGCTGAGCGGTCGATCACCAGCCCGGCGCCGCCCCAGCGGATTGCAAAGGTGGGCAACACCGCGAACTGCGGGTGCTGCTCGTAGACAAACCGCAGGTCGCTGGCGCCCACGCCCACCGCGTACAGCAGCACGTCGCGCTGGTCGTAGCGGATGGGCACGGCCTCGCCCCAGGGGCCAGGTTGGTGGTTGACCAGCAGTGCGCCAGGGTTGAAGGTGGCCATGGGGGTTCTCGTCTTGTCGGGTTGGAATCAGGGGGACCGCTGGCTCAGGGCCGGGGCGCAGGTCTCAGCCATAGGCCGACAGCGCCTCGTCTATCGCTTGCTCGAGGTCGGTCGCAGTGGCGCAGTGGCTGACATGGGTGCAAAACGGCCGAAAACGCAGCATCTCGCTGTCACCGCTGCCCCAGCGACCCGCCGGCTCCGGGCACAGCCAGACCACCCGCTTGGCGCGTTCGGCCAGCTCGGCAAACAAGTCCAGCCGGGGGTCGCTGTGGTTGGACCGGCCGTCGCCCAGCACCAGCACAGTGGTGCGGCGGTCGATGCAGTCCCAGTGGTGTTCACGCAGGTCAACCAGGGCCTGGCCGTAGTCGGTGGCGCCGCCGCCCACCTCGCTGAGGATCAGCGCCATCGCCTCGTCAAACGGCAAGGACTCCAGCGGTGCGGCCACGTCCTGGAGTGCGTGTGAAAACGCAAAGCTGCGCAGATCGGCCACCGTGCCTTGCAGCGCGTACAAGAACAACAGCAAAAAACGCACATGGGCTGAGACCGAGCCCGACACGTCGCAAATCACCACGATCCTCGGCTTGTCACGCCGCCGGTGCTTGAAGTGCAGCGCCACCGGCACGCTGTCGTGCCCGGCGTTGGCGCGCAGCGTGCGCCGAAAGTCCAGTTGGCCGCGCAGCAGCACCCGGCGCCGGCGCGAGTGCCGGGCCGCCAAGCGCTTGGCCATGCGCGCCACCGCCGTCTTCATGCGGTCCATGTCGGGCGGGCTCAAACGTCCCAGCGGGCGCTGCACCGCCACGTCTGTCATGAACGCCTCGGTGGCCGGCCGGCCGAACAACTCAAAACGCTGCTCGACCAGCGCCCGCACCTGGCGCTGCAGCCGGTCGCGGGCGGCGCCCAACCGGGCGGCCTCGGCGCTGGCCACCTCAGCGGCGCCGCCGGCAGCGGCTTGTTGCAGCCGGGCCTCCAGCGCGGCGATGCCCAGCGCCTCCAGCGTGCGGCGTGTGAGGTAGGCGATTTGGGATGAAAACCGGATGTCATCGACCCCCACCGACTGCGCCGCCCGCATCAGCGCAGCGGCCGTCTGGCCGGGCGATGTGCCCTCGGCCAGGTCCAGCAGCGCGTCTACCTCAGGGGGGCCGGTGCGCGGCCCGGGTGCGTCCCCCGCCGCTCGGGCAGATTCGGCCTGCTGGGCGTCCGCCGCGTCGGCCGGCAGGCTGAAATACTGCTCGAACACCCGCTCGCAGATCAGCTTTTCGTCCTGGGATTTGGCCAGCGCCACCGCCAATGAAGCCTTGAGCGTCTCGCGGTCAGCAAAGCCCACCAGCGCCATTGCGCGGGCGGCGTCGAGCGTCTCGGCGGTGGACGCGTCAGCGCCGGCCGCACGCAGCGCCCGCACAAAGCCGGTCAACGTGCGGTCCATCAGCCGGGCTGGTCGGGTGCCGGGCTGGCAACGGGCTGGGCGTTTGGCGAGGCGGGCGCCGTTGACTGCAGCGCCGCCTGGGTCATCTTGGCCAACGCGCCCTGCACCTCCTGGATGTCGGTCTCGCGCTTGAGCAGCACGTTCAGGGTGTCGCGCACCAAGGACTCGTCCAGCACGGCCGCATGCATCAACAGCAGCGTGCGCGCCCAGTCGACCGACTCGGCAATTGATGGCGGCTTGCGGATGTTGGCCACCCGCAGCGACTGCACAAACGCCACCAACTGGCCCAGCAACTCCTCGGCAATGGCCGGCACCCGGGCGCGCAGCACCCGGCGCTCCAGCGCCGCATCCGGGAAGCCGATGTGCAAATGCAGGCAGCGCCGCTTGAGCGCGTCGCCCAGTTCGCGGGTGTTGTTGGAGGTCAGGATCACCAGCGGCGGCACCTGCGCCCGGATCGTGCCGATCTCGGGGATCGTGACCTGGTAGTCGGCCAGCACCTCCAGCAGCAGCGCCTCGAAGGCTTCTTCGGACTTGTCGATCTCGTCGATCAGCAGCACGCTGCCACCGCGTTGCTCCATCGCCTGCAGCAGCGGCCTGGCCTCCAGAAAGTCACGCGAGAAAAACAGGTCCTGAAAACCTGCGAGCTTGGCAAACGAGGCGTCCAGCGTGTCGGCCTGGTCGACCAGCAGGCCGATCTTTTCTTTCAGGATCTGGGTGTAGAGCAATTGCTTGCCGTACTTCCACTCGTACAGCGCCTTGCTGTCGTCCAGCCCTTCGTAACACTGCAGCCGCAGCAGCGCAAAGCCCAGCGCCCGGGCGGCCGAGACCGCCAGATCGGTCTTGCCCACACCCGCCGGGCCCTCGATCAGCACCGGCTTTCTGAGGTGGTGTGCCAGGTAGACCGCGGTCGATATCTGCCGGGTCGAGATGTAGCCGACGCCAGCCAGCGCGGCCGTCACCGCATCGATCGAGGCCAGGCCGGCGGGGGTGGAGTCAGGAATCATGGCGGTGGGTGGGCTGCGGCGGGGCGGCGGGTTGGCAAAAAGACCGGACCGACGAGTGTCGGCGGGCTCAGATGCCGCAACTGTTCCGGCCGTGACACCCAGCGGCGGGTGCGGCGGGGAAGATGCCCCGGCCGGACCCCACTGCAAAATCCAGCCATGACCTCAGCCCCCGACAGCCCGCCCACCAACCCGTCCACCAACCCGTCCACCAATCCGCCCGCCACGCTTTACGCCGTGCGCGGCGGTGCCGCCTGGATCACGCTGAACCGGCCCGAGCAGCGCAACGCACTGTCGACCGCGCTGGTCAATGCGCTGGACGCCCACCTCGGTATGGCCATCGCCGACCCCAACGTGCGCTGCATCGTGCTGACCGGCAACGGCCCGGCCTTTTGCGCTGGCGCCGACCTGAAAAGCCCGCCCGGTCAAGTGATCGACGGCCGCCAGGGTGTGACGCTGGCCGATGTGTTGGCCCACCTCCAGGACGCCCCCAAGCCGGTGATCGCTGCGATCAACGGCGCGGCGTTTGCCGGCGGCTTGGGGCTGGTGGGGGCATCCGACATCGTGGTCACGGTCGATAGCGCGCCGTTCAGCTTTTCCGAGGTCAAGATCGGCGTGATCCCGGCGGTGATCTCGGTGGTCTGCTTGCCCAAGCTGGGCCAGCACCACGGCATGAAGCTGTTTTTGACCGGTGAGCGCTTCAGCGGCAGCCGGGCGGTCGAGGTGGGCCTGGCACACCGGGCGGTTCCGGCCGAGCAACTGGCCGCCGCGGTGCAAGAAGAAATCGACGCCATCTGCGCCGCCGGCCCCATCGCCGTGGCGGAGTGCAAGAAGCTGGTGCGGCGGGTGCCGCAACTGACCCGCGATGAGGCCTTCCGCGAGACCACGGCCTGGAGCAGCCGCATGTTCCTGTCGGCCGAGGGCGCCGAGGGCATGGCGGCATTCCGAGAGAAGCGCAAACCGTCCTGGGTCAAACCCTAGGCCTGCGCCGTGCTGCCCCGTTCCCGGCCCAACCGCCCAGCCTGGCTTGGCGCCCTCAGGAGATTGCCTTGACTGACCTTGACAGCTTCCAGGCCGAGGTGGCCGACTGGTTGGCCACCCACCGCCCGCCAGAGCCCGATTTCCTGCTGCCCGAATCCTTCATGGAGGTGGGCACCGATGCGCAGTTTCACTACCTGCGTGACTGGCAGCGCAAAGTCTTCGCCGCCGGCTACCTGGGCATGGCCTGGCCGGCGGCCTGCGGCGGCGGTGGCCGGCCCCAGGCGTATCAGGACATCGTCAACGCCGAAATGGCGCGCCAGAAAGTGCCGTTTGTGCCCAACACCATCGGCCTGAACTGGGCCGGCCCGCTGATCCTGGCGATCGGCAGTGACGCGCAAAAGCAACGCTACATCCGCGGCATGCTGAGCGGCGACGACATCTGGTGCCAAGGGTTTTCCGAACCCGACAACGGCTCGGACCTGGCCAGCTGCACCACCCGCGCGACCCGCGACGGAGATCACTACGTGCTCAACGGCGCCAAGATCTGGACGAGCTTGGGTCAATACGCCAAGTACATGATCTTGCTGGCGCGCACCGATCCGGCGTCCAGACGGTATGCCGGCTTGTCGTACTTCTTGATCCCGATGCAGGTGCCGGGCATCACCACCACACCGATCCGCAAGCTCACCGGCGAGTACGGTTTTACCCAGACCTTTTTCGACAACGCACGAGTGCCGGCCGACTGCCTGATGGGCCGCGAGGGTGAAGGCTGGCAGATCGCAATGAAGACACTGACCTTCGAGCGCGGTGCTGCCGGTGGCCAGGCCGGCGGTCTGGCCCGCATGGCAGTGGGCGTGGGTGATGTCGTCGAGCTGGCCCGCCGATCGCGCCGCGACGGCGCGCCGGCACTGGAAGACCCGTTTGTGCGCGACCAGCTGGTGCGCTTCTTGATCGAAAGCCAGGGCGACCGGCTGTGCACCGTCCGGGCCAAGATCCCGGCGCTGTGCAGCGAGCGGCCGGACGCGATCCCGTTGTCCAACAAGCTGCGCTACACCGAATACAACCGCCGGCTGCTGCAGTTTGCGCTGACGCTACAAGGCGCCAATGCCGCGCGTTGGGTGGGCGATGCCAGCGCGGTGGACGGCGGCAAATGGCAGCGCGGCTACTTCAACGCCTTTGCCTCGACCATCGGCGGCGGGCCCAGCCAGATCCAGGCCAATATCGTGGGCGAGCGGGTGCTCGGCCTGCCGAAGGATTGATTGCGATGAATACACCTTCATCACCGGACGTGTTGGGCAGCGCTATGCACTTTTCCGACGAGCAAGCGATGCTGCAAGACAGCGCCGTCGCCTTTTGCCGCGCGCAGTCGCCGATGTCGGCGGTGCGCAAGCTGATCGGCAACGCCGGTGACAGCAGCACCGGTTTCAACCTTCCGGTCTGGCAGGCCATCGCCGAGCTGGGCTGGCTGGGCATCGCCGTGCCCGAGCGTTTTGGCGGCAGCGGGCTGACGTTGGGCCACACCGCCGTGATCGCCGAGGCCATGGGCCGGCATCTGCTGGCCGCACCGTTCACCAGCACCTTGCTGTGCAGCTGGGGCCTGCTGGCCGGCGGCATTGCGGCCCAGCAAGCGGCGTGGCTGCCCAAATTGGCCCAGGGCAGCATCGGCACGGTGGCGCTGTTCGAGGACGAAGGCGACTGGGACCTGTCGTCGCTGACCTGCCGCGCGCAAACCAACGGCGTCAGCCTCACGCTGCACGGCGCCAAGACGCTGGTGCAAGATGCCGCGGTGGCCGACCTGCTGCTGGTCTCGGTGCAGCACAACGGTGCACCCGCGCTGGTGTTGCTGCCCGCAGCAAACCTGCCGCGCCAGCACCTGCAGCGCGAAGCGGTGATCGACGAGACCCGCCGCAGCTACCGGCTGACGCTGGACGGCCTGACCCTGCCGGCCGAGGCGCTGATCACCGGCGCCGCTGCCCATCATGCACTTCACGCGATCAGGCAGGCTGCGCTGCTGCTAGCCTCGGCCGAGGCGGCGGGAGGCATTGCCGGTGTGCTGGCAGTGACGGTGGATTACCTCAACAACCGCAGCGCCTTCGGCCGCAAGATCGGCAGTTACCAGTCGCTCAAGCACGGCTGTGCCGACATCCTGATCGGGCTGGAGCGCGCGCGCTCACACCTGCACCATGCGGCCACGCTGCTGGTTGAGGCGGGCGGCGCCGGCGCGGAGACCGGCAGCCCTGCGCCTGATACCCAAGCCATTGAAATCGCACTCCGCATGACCAAGGTCGAGGCCGGCGACAGCTTTGTCGCGGCCGGCGACCGCTCGGTGCAGTTTCATGGCGGCTTCGGCTTCACCTACGACTGCGACGCCCAACTCTACCTGCACCGCGCGCTGTGGCTGCAACCGTGGTTTGGTGATGCGGCCCACCACCGGCGCCGGCTGGCCGATTTGCTGCTGCCGCTGGTGCCACAGCGCGCCTGACCGCAAGTTCACCGAGCCACCAGATCGCCACCCTTTGCGCCACCTGTTTCGGACATTTCCATGATCGGCACCACACGCTACCCGCACGTCTTCTCCCCGTTGGACCTGGGCTTTACCCGGCTCAAGAACCGCATCCTGATGGGCTCGATGCACACTGGGCTGGAAGAGGCTGAAAACGGCTACGAACGCATGGCCGAATACTTTGCCGAGCGGGCGCGCGGTGGCGTCGGCATGAT
>JANMXG010000436.1:0-11601 GCA_031394235.1 Betaproteobacteria bacterium | reverse complement strand
CGGCCTGGCGCCGCTGATCGTGCGCGAGATCTTCCGCATCATCGTGCAACTGCGCGAGCAGGGCGTGTCGATCCTGCTGATCGAACAAAACGCCCGCGCGGCGCTGGAGGTGGCCGACCACGGCTACGTGCTCGAGACCGGTGCAATTGCGCTGCACGGCCCGGCGTCCGACCTGGCCGGTGACCCGCGGGTGATCGAGACCTACCTCGGCGCGGCGCGCAAGGCGTCCTGACCCGGCGCCCACCCCGTGACGACCCTGTACTTTTTCTCGGCTCCGGTAGCCCAAAGGCAATGGGTGACGAACCGGTTGCCCGTCGTCACCCAGACCTGGGCGGCCTGGCATGACGCGTGACCGCACGCCGCTGCCGGCATTGCCCGATGACTGCGGCGCGTCCAAGGTGCCGGCCGCACTGTCGCTGGGCCCCTTGAGCGACGTGCTGGGCTACCACATCGCGCAAGCTGCGGTCACCACCGTCGACCTGTTCGAGCGTCATGTCGGACAGCCCTTCGGCCTGCGCAAGGTCGAGTATTCGCTGCTGCTGCTGGTCCTGGCCAACGGTCCGCTGTCACCCAAAAAACTGGCCCAGGCGCTGGTGCTGTCAGCGCCCAACCTGACCCTGCTGCTGGACCGCCTGCAAGAGCGCGGCTTGCTGCGGCGTGAGCGCAGCCAGGTCGACCGCCGCTCCCAAAATGTGGTGCTGACCGACGAGGGCCACCGTATTGCTCAGGCCAGCGGCGCTGCCGCCGTGCCGATGGAGAGTGCACTCTTTGACCGTCTCAGCCGGGCCGAGCACGCGATGCTGATCGAGTTGCTGCGCAAGGTGGCGGGGCGCTGATCTGGCGGCTGTGGCGGGGCCCACGGGTCGGGGTGTTTGGCGTGTGTGCCGGCCTGACTCACCCGTACATCCCGTATTTACCCGAAGCTGCTGGCGCTTGCGTCAGGTTTGTGCTGTCCCTAAAATCGACCGACCGGTCGGTCAATTAACCGAACATCGGACCCAGGAGAACTCCCCCCATGACACTGATTCGCACCCTGCAAGCCGGGGCAGTTGCTGCCGCGCTGGCCTCGCTGGCCCTGGCGGCGCATGCCGACCTGACGATTGGCGTCACGCTGTCGGCCACTGGCCCGGCCGCGTCGCTCGGCATTCCCGAGAAAAACACCATCGAGCTGATGCCGCGCACCATGGCTGGCCACAAGGTCAACTACATCGTGCTCGACGACGCCTCGGACACCACCGCGGCCGTGGCCAACGCCCGCCGCTTGATTACCGAGAGCAAGGTCGACTTGATCCTGGGCTCCACCACCACGCCCAACTCGCTGGCGATGCTGGATGTGGTGTCCGAGAACCAGACCCCGATGGTCTCGCTGGCCGCGTCCTCCAGGGTGGTCGAGCCGATGGACGCCAAACGCCGCTGGGTCTTCAAGACGCCGCAAAACGACATCATGATGGCGCTGGCGATTGCACAGCACATGGCGGCACAGGGCATCAAGACAGTGGGTTTCATCGGTTTTGCCGACGCCTACGGCGAAGGCTGGTCGCAAGAATTTGGCAAGGCCGCTGCGATCAAGGGCATCTCGGTGGTGGTGAGCGAGCGCTTCAACCGCAGCGACGCGTCTGTCACCGGGCAGGTGCTCAAGCTGATGGGCGCCAATCCGCAGGCCGTGCTGGTGGCCGGTTCAGGCACGCCCGCCGCGCTGCCACAGCGCACGCTGAAAGAACGTGGCTTCAAGGGCGCGATGTACCAGACCCACGGCGTGGCCAATGCCGACTTCCTGCGGGTGGTGGGTGCAGACGGCGAGGGCACTTTTCTGCCGGCCGGTCCGGTGCTGGTGGCCGCGCAGCTGCCGGCCAGCGACCCGTCACGCAAGGCCGGCTTGGACTACGCCGCCGCTTACGAGGCCAAGTTCGGCAAGGGGTCGGTGTCCACCTTCGGCGCGCATGCCTGGGACGCTGGCTTGTTGATCCAGGCGGCCGTCACGGCAGTGGGCAAGAAGGCCCAGCCCGGCACGCCGGAGTTTCGCGCCGCGCTGCGCAACGCGCTGGAGGCCACCAAGGATGTGGTCGGCACCCATGGCACCTTCAACATGTCGGCCGCCGACCACAACGGCCTGGACCAGCGCGCGCGCGTCATGGTCAGGATCGAAAAGGGCGGCTGGGTCTACCAGAAGTGATGCTTGACGGCCCGGCGCTCCGGGTTCGTACCTGAAAAGGGCCGCGAAAGCGGCCCTTGTCACGCCAGCTGACCAGTGACTGCAGGCTACCAGGGCGCCCGGCCCATGCCCATCATGCGCCGGTACCATTCGTGGAAGTGCTGCATGCCGTCTTCCATCGGACTCTGGTAGGGGCCGGCCTCGTCGTCACCGCGCTCCATCAACGCCTTGCGGCCGGCGTCCATGCGCAGCGCGATCTCGTCGTCCTCGATGCAGGTCTCCATGTAGGCGGCCTGCTCGGCCTCGATGAACTCACGCTCGAACGCGGCGATCTCCTCGGGGTAGTAGAACTCCACCATGTTGACCGTCTTCTGCGGTCCTTTGGGGTAGAGCGTGGAGACCACCAGCACATGGGGGTACCACTCGACCATGATGTTCGGGTAGTAGGTCAGCCAGATCGCGCCCTGCTTGGGCGGCGCGCCATTGCCCAGCGCCAGCACCGCCTCATGCCAGCGTTTGTAGGCCGGTGAGCCCGCCTGGCGCAGCGAGTCGTTGATGCCCACGGTCTGCACCGAATGGTGGCGGCTGAACTCCCAACGCAAGTCGTCGCAGCTGACAAACCGGCCCAGCCCGGGGTGGAACGGGCCGACGTGGTAGTCCTCCAGGTAGACCTCGATGAAGGACTTCCAGTTGTAGTTGCACTCGTGCAGGTGCACCTTGTCGAGCACGTAGCCCGAAAAATCCAGATCGGCCCTGGGCCCGACATGGCCCAGTTCGGTCTCGATGTCGCGGCCGTTGTCCTCGAACACCATGCCGTTCCAGGTGCGCGTGGGGTAGTTGTTGAGGTGCAGGCAGGGGTCGTGGTCAAACAGCGGTGCGCCGAGCAGTTGTCCCTTGAGGTCGTAGGTCCAGCGGTGCAGCGGGCAGACGATCTGGCCGCCGGTCGGCCCGCCGCCATTGCCGCGGGTATTGCCTCGGCCTTGCAGCATCAGCGCCTGGCGGTGCCGGCAGACGTTGGAGATCAGCGCCACGCCCTGCGCTGTGCGCACCAAGGCGCGGCCCTCACCCTCCTGGGGCAGGGCGTAAAAATCACCCACTTCGGGCACTGCCAGTTCGTGCCCCAGGTAGCGGGGCCCATGCTGAAAGATCAGCTCCATCTCGCGACGGAACAGTTCATCCGAAAAATAGGTGGTGACGGAGAGTTGCGAGCGGGCCGACACGTCGTCAAGACGGGTGCGCGCAAGAGCTTCGAGACGGACGCTCAGGTTCGACATGATCCCCAGGATCTCCAAAAAGGATGTCTCAACCCCCCACCCGGTGGCCCCGCGGATGGGCATGATCAGTGATGATGAAAACGGCCACCTCGAGGGCAGCCGCTTCCTAAATTGTAGCTGTCAGCTGTCGCTGCGCCACCACAACCCCCGACTAAAATCCGGGCTCCCTGCCGAATATGCGCCGTTACCCCCGCGCAGACCATGACGCCATCCTCGCCATCCCCTGCCGCCGATCCCGAACGATTCGAGGACGCGCTGTCCGAACTGGAACGCCTGGTGCAGGCGATGGAGGGCAGCAAGCTGCCGCTTGACACCCTGCTCGACAACTACCGCCGGGGCGCCCAGTTGCTGGCTTTTTGCCGTGACCGGCTGCAAGCGGTCGAGGCTCAGGTCAAAGTGCTGGAGGACGGCCAACTCAAGGACTGGGTTGCGCCATGACCACGGCGGCTTTTGACGCCTGGATGCGCGACGAACTGGCCCGGGTCGAGCAGGCCTTGTCGCTGTGGGTGCCCGGCAATGCGCCGGCAGGCCTGGGCGAGGCCATGCGCTACGGCGTGCTTGACGGCGGCAAGCGCTTGCGGCCGCTGCTGGTGCGCGCCGCCTGCGAGGCGGTAGACGGCCATGCCGACGCCGCCTTGCGTGCTGCGGTCGCGGTGGAGTTG
The DNA here is from genome assembly GCA_031394235.1 of Betaproteobacteria bacterium. Lineage (GTDB taxonomy): Bacteria > Pseudomonadota > Gammaproteobacteria > Burkholderiales > Burkholderiaceae_C > Pseudaquabacterium. The sequence continues at coordinate 7,513 of JANMXG010000436.1, read as the reverse complement.
ATCCACGCCTATTCGCTGGTGCATGACGACATGCCCTGCATGGACAACGACGTGCTGCGCCGCGGCAAGCCCACCGTGCATGTGCAATTTGGTGAGGCCGGTGCCATGTTGGCCGGTGATGCGATGCAGGCCCTGGCCTTCGAGGTGCTGACAACCGACGACGGTATGCCACCAGCCTTGCAGGCCCGCCTGTGCGGACTGCTGGCGCGGGCCGCCGGCCACGCCGGCATGGCTGGCGGTCAGGCGATTGATCTGGCCAGCGTCGGCAAGCCGATCGACGAGGACTGCCTGCGCGACATGCATCGCCGCAAAACTGGCGCCTTGTTGCAGGCCAGCGTGTTGATGGGCGCCGTCTGTGGCGGTTGCAGCCCGGCCGCCTGGGCCGCGCTGGCAGAGTTTGGTGCTGCGCTGGGGCTGGCGTTTCAGGTGGTCGATGACATCCTGGACGTGACCCAAGAGTCTGACAAGCTGGGCAAGACCGCCGGCAAGGATTTGCACGCCAACAAACCCACCTACGTTACCGTGCTGGGATTGGTCGAGGCCGGGCGCCAGGCGCGGGCACTGCATGCGCAGGCGCTTGACGCGCTGTCACGCAGCCTTTTGCCGGGGGCCGGCCGCTTGCGCATGCTGGCCGACATGGTGGTTGAGCGCGAAAGCTGAACTGCGTTTTGAACCGTGATCTGAACCGTGAGTTGAACCACCCCTACCCGATGCCCACGTCCCTGCTCGATACCATCAATTCGCCTGCCGACCTGCGTCGCCTGTCCCGTGGTGAACTGGGCCGATTGGCGGCTGAATTGCGCAGCTTTGTGCTCAGCAGTGTCAGCAAGACCGGCGGCCACCTGTCGTCCAACCTCGGCACGGTCGAGCTGACGGTGGCGCTGCACTACGTCTTCAACACCCCGCACGACCGCATCGTCTGGGACGTGGGCCACCAGACCTACCCGCACAAGATCCTGACGGGCCGGCGCGAGGCGATGGCCAAGCTCAAGCAGCAAGGGGGCATCAGCGGGTTTCCGCGCCGCACCGAGAGCGAGTACGACACCTTTGGCACGGGGCATTCGTCCACCTCGATCTCGGCCGCGCTGGGCATGGCGCAAGCCGCCAAGTAAAAGGGCGAACGACGCCGCGCCGTGGCGGTGATCGGTGACAGCGCGCTGACCGGCGGCATGGCCTTCGAGGCGCTCAACCATGCCGGCGCGCCGCACGGCGTGGGCCCGGCCGACCTGCTGGTGATCCTGAACGACAACGACATGTCGATCAGCCCGCCGGTAGGTGCACTCAACAAACACCTGGCCCGGTTGATGAGCGGTAACTTCTACAGCGCGGCCCGCGAAGGCGCCAAGAGCGTGCTCAAGAACACCCCACTGTACGAGTTTGCCCGGCGCTTCGAGGAGCACACCAAGGGCATGATCGTGCCCGGCACGATCTTCGAGGAACTGGGTTTCACCTATGTCGGCCCGATCGACGGCCATGACCTCGAGTCGCTGATTCCGACGCTGGAAAACCTGCGTGAGCGCCGCGGTCCGCAGTTCCTGCATGTGGTCACCAAAAAGGGCTACGGCTACAAGCTGGCCGAAAACGACCCGGTCAACTACCACGGTCCAAGCAAGTTCGACCCGGCAGTTGGCTTGCAAAAGCCCACCACAGCGCCCAAGACCACCTTCACCCAGGTCTTTGGCCAGTGGCTGTGCGACATGGCCGCCGCCGACGACCGCCTGGTCGCGATCACGCCGGCGATGCGCGAGGGCTCAGGCATGGTCGAGTTCGAGCAGCGCTTCCCCAAGCGGTACCACGACGTCAGCATCGCCGAGCAGCATGCCGTGACCTTTGCCGCCGGCCTGGCCTGCGAGGGGCTCAAGCCGGTGGTGGCGATTTACTCCACCTTCTTGCAACGGGGTTATGACCAGTTGATCCACGACGTGGCGCTGCAGAACCTGTCGGTGGTGTTTGCGCTCGACCGCGCCGGCCTGGTGGGCGCCGACGGTGCCACCCATGCCGGCGCCTACGACATCGCCTTCCTGCGCTGCATCCCGAACGTCAGCGTGATTACGCCGTCCGACGAGGACGAATGCCGCAAGGCTCTGACCACCGCCTTCCGCCAGAACCATCCGGTGGCGGTGCGCTACCCACGCGGCGCCGGCATTGGCAAGCCGGTGGATGTGGCGCTGACCGAACTGCCCTGGGGCCGGGGCGAGATGCGCCGGCACACCTCGGTGCAGGCCGGCCAGGGCAAGCGCGTCGCGATACTGGCTTTTGGCACCTTGTTGCATCCGGCACTGGCCGCGGCCGAAAAGCTCGACGCCAGCGTGGCCAACATGCGCTTTGCCAAGCCGCTCGATGCCGCGTTGGTGGCCGAACTGGCGCGCAGCCACGATGTGCTGGTCACAGTCGAGGAGGGCTGCATCGCCGGTGGCGCCGGCAGCGCGGTGGGCGAATGCCTGGCCGCCGCTGGCCTGTTTGTGCCCCTGCTGCACCTCGGTCTGCCCGACGAATTCATCGAGCACGGCGATGTGGCCAAGCTGCTGGCCGGCATCGGGCTGGACGCTGCCGGCATCGAAGCGGCGGTGCGCAAGCGTTTTGGCCCGTCGCTGGTACTGGTCAAGCCCGCCGTCAACGATTGACGGACCGGCCGTGACGCCTGTCCGCCGTTCCGCACGCGCATCCGCAGACCGTCTGGCGCAATGAGCACCGGCCTGATCGACGCCCGGGTGCAGGACGCGCAGGCCATGCGGCAGGCCGGCCCGGGCCTGCTGTCGCTGGCGCTGATGGACGCGCGCACCCGCACACTCGGCTGGCTGGCCGCGTTTGATGGCCTGAGGCTGCCGTCCGGTCTGGACGGTTTTGATCCTCCCTGGTGGCTGGCCGGCCAGGCCGCCTGGTTCCAGGAGTACTGGATCGCCCGCCATGTGCAGCGGGGTCGGGGCGAAGCCGCTGAGCCGGGTGGCCTGCGGCTGGCCTCGATCGAGCTGCGGGCCGATGCCTGGTTCGACCCGCAGGTCAGAACCCGTGCGCAGCGCTGGCAGCAATCGCGTCCCGACCCCGCCGACCTGCAGGCCTACCTGGCCGACACGCTGGACACCACACTGGAGTTGCTGGACAAGGCGGCCAGCGACGACGACGCGCTGCACGTCTTCCGCCAGGCGCTCTGGCACGAGGACCGGCTGGGCGAGGCGCTGGCGGTGCTGGTGCAGGCGCTGGACCTGGGGCCAGAGCGCCACCAGGCCCTGGTGGCGCGAGGCCTGTGGCCGCAACTGCCCAGCCGTGGACAACGCGACGCCATGTGGCTGCCCGGGCAAGTGGTGGAACTGGGCTCGCCGCGTGGCGGGGCGGTTCCGGATGCTGAAAAGTGGGCCCACCCGGTGCGGGTGCCGGCGTTGGAGATCGATGCCCAGCCGGTCAGCTGGGCGAAATATTCCGAATTCGTCGGCGATGGCGGCTATGACGACCGCCGCTGGTGGACCGATGCGGGCTGGAACATGCTGGAAGCCACCGCCCGGCGCGCGCCGCGGTATGTCGAGCAAATGGCGGGTGGTGTGCTGGCCCGGCGCCAGGGGCGGCTGCAGCGGCTGCCGCTGGCCCAGTCGGTGCTGCACATCAGCGCCTACGAGGCTTCAGCCTGGTGCCGCTGGGCCGGCCGGCGTCTGCCCAGTGAGGCGGAATGGACCTTGGCCGCCGTCACTGCCAGCGCACGTGGCTTTGAGTGGGGTGAGGTGCTTGAATGGGTGGCCGACAATGCCGTGCCGCATCCGGGCGGTCAGGACGGCCCGGCTGCACTGGACGCTTTGCCCGTCGCCGGCAACGACAGCATGGCCTGGCGGGTACTGCGTGGGGCGTCGGCTTGGGGCAGCCCACGCCTGCGCCATGTCCAGGCCCGGCGCTATGCAGCACCAGGTTGTGACGGCGGCTTTGTCGGGTTTCGCAGCTGCGCGGCGTAGCGCAGCGTCAAGGGGTTGCCGTCGGGCCGCGCCAGCCGCCAGGCCGGCCTATTTTTCGACCAGGCCTTCACGCACCGCCAGCCGAACCAGCGAGGTCACGCCAGTCACCCCCAGCTTGGCCATGATGCGGCTGCGGTAGGTGTCCACGGTCTTGGGCGACAGGTGCAACTGCAGGCCGATGGCCGCACTGCTCAAGCCATTGACGACCATCGTGACGATCTGCCGCTCGCGCGGCGACAGGATCGAAAAAGGGTCCGTCGGCATGTCCTGGGTCAGGGCCTGCAGGGCCAGGTCGGCCACCTGCGGGCCGAAAAAGCGACGTCCAGAGGCCACTGTGTCGATCGCCAGCAGCAGTTCGGCGGCGCCGGAGTCCTTCAGCACATAACCGGCCGCACCCATGCGCACCGCCTCAGCCACATGCCGGGGCTGGGCCGACATCGTCAGCACCAGCGCCTTCACGGGCGAATCCCGGCGTTTGAGCTCTTGCAGCACCTCAAAGCCAGAGCGTTCGCCCAGCCCCAGGTCCAGCAGCATCACCTGGGCCCGTTGTTGTTGTGCTTCTACAACGGCGTGGGTCGGGTCGCTGCTTTCGCCCACCACCTGATGCCCCGCGGTTTCCAGCAGGGCATGCAGGCCATCACGCAGCAGCATCAGGTCATCGACCAAATAGATTCGGGTCATGCTGTCGTGGTGTTTGCGCCGCAGGTTAAAGGTGTCGCCGCGTAAAACGTCAAATTAGTCATTTTTGTCCCTGTCGAGCGACGATACCAAATGCGGCAGGGCGGTGATCCGATTTGCAGCACTGCAACAACGCCGCACGGGAAAACGTGGCTTGGATCAAGGCCGCCAAGGCGGTCTGATACGGGTCAATGGTGATATTTCCGCAGGAAGTGTCGCGCCTGAAAACTCACCCCAGCTCTGATTGGTCCGCTGTGAACTTGCCTGTATCGAAGCCTTCCTGTTTTGCACCTGCGCCGCTGGCGTTGGCCTGCTTGTTGGCCTGGTCGCCGCAGGCGGCCCAGGCCCAGGCCAGCGAGGCCGCTGGCGAGGTCGTGGTCACCGGGTCATTGCGGGCCCAGCGGGTGCTGGACGCGCCGTTTGCAATCACCGCGATCGATGCGTCGGCGCTGCGCGATGCCGGCGCCATGGTCAACCTGTCTGAGGTGATGGCGCGGGTGCCGGGCGTGATGGTCAACAACCGCAACAACTATGCGCAGGACCTGCAGATCAGCGCGCGTGGTTTTGGCGCACGGGCGGCGTTTGGCGTGCGCGGTCTGCGGCTGTACGCCGATGGCATTCCCGCCACGATGCCCGATGGGCAGGGCCAGGTGGCCCATTTCGACCTGGCCGGCGCCCAGCGCATCGAAGTCCTGCGCGGGCCGTTTTCGGTGCTGTTCGGCAACAGTTCGGGCGGCGTGATCGCCTTGTTCACCGCGCCGGCAACGCAAGCCCAGTCCGAGGTGTCGCTGGATGCCGCAAGCTTTGGCCTGCGGCAGGGCAGGGTCAGCGTGGCCGCGCCACTGGGCAACGGGTTTGACCTGCGCGCCAGCTATGCCGACACCGAGGTCGACGGGTTCCGCCCGCAAAGTGCGGCGCACCGCACGCTGAGCAACCTGCGACTGGGTTGGCAGGGTGAGTCTGACAAGGTGACGCTGTTGGCCTCCGACCACAGCCAGCGGGCCCAGGACCCGTTGGGCCTGAAACAGGCCGACTTCGATGCCAACCCCCGCAGTACCGATGGTGACGCCATCAAATACAACACCCGCAAGGAGATCCACCAGACCCAGGCCGGCGTGAACTGGCGCCATGATTTTGGAGAGTCGGGTGCGCTGCGCCTGAGCGAGCTGACGGCCTACAGCGGCCGCCGCGGCGTGACGCAGTGGCAGGCCATCCCGCCGCTGACCCAATCGAATTCCGCCAATCCCAGCTCGGCCAAACACGGGGGTGGCGTGGTCGATTTCGACCGGGTCTTCAGCGGTGTCGAAGGCAAGCTGACGCTGCGGCTGGGCGAAACGGATGTGGTCGCGGGCCTCAACCGCGAGACCCAGAAAGACAACCGGCGCGGCTACGAGAACTTCACCGGCCCGGCCGCTGCGCCGACGGCGCTGGGGGTGACCGGCAAGCTGCGACGCGACGAGACCAACCAGGCCACCACGACCGAGGGCTTCCTGCAAGCCAGCGCGCCGCTGGCCAAAGACTGGACCCTGACCGGCGGCATGCGCAGCGGCCGGGTCGAGATGAGCACCGTTGATCACTACATCGTTGGCGTCAACGGCAACGATTCGGGCGCCCTGGCGTACAGCTACTCCAATCCGGTGCTGGGCCTGCGCTGGACGCCGGCGCCCGGTTGGTCCTTGCATGCCAGCGCGGCCCGCGGCTTTGAGTCGCCCACGCTGGGTGAGCTGGCCTACCGGGCCGATGGCGCAGGCGGTTTCAACACCGCGCTGAAAGGCCAGACCAGCCGGCAAGTCGAGCTGGGCAGCAAATGGCGCAGTGGGCCGGTCGAGGTCGACCTGGCGCTTTTCTCGGTGGATACCGAAAACGAGATCGGTGTGCTGAGCAACAGCAGCGGGCGCTCGGTGTTCCAGAATGTCGGCCGCACCCAGCGCCGCGGCGTCGAGTTGTCCACCGCTTGGCGGGTCAACTCCAGCCTGCGCTTACAGGCGGCCGCGAGCTGGCTGGACGCCACCTACCGCGACGGCTTCCTGACCTGCACTGCCACGCCCTGCGTCAAGCCCACTGTGCCGGTGGCGGCGGGCAACAACATCTCCGGTACCCAAAGGTCGTCTGGCTGGGCCGAGGCGGCCTGGCGGCCGGGGGCTTTGTTGGGCGGCGACATGGCCCGTTACGCGGGCGAGCTGGCCATCGAATGGCGTGCCGTGGCGCGCACGCTGGCCAATGACACCAACACCGCCGCTGCCGCCGGTTATGCGCTGGCCAACCTGCGCTGGACTGCCAGCCTGCCGCTGGGTCCCAGCGATTCGATCGAGGCGCTGGCCCGCATCGACAACCTGTTCGACCGCGTCTACGCCGGCAGTGTGATCGTCAACGACGGAAACCAGCGCTTTTTCGAGACCGGCTCGCCGCGCGCCGGGCTGGTCTCGCTGCGCTGGCAGCACCGCTGGTGAGCGGGTGATCCGGCGACGCCACTGGTTGGTACATGGGCTGGCGCTGGCGGCTGCGGGCGGGGCGCCACGGGTCGCATCGTCCGCCACCCTGGCCGCAGGATTGCCCTAACCCAGCGCCGATGCGTTGGACGGCGATCCGTTCCAGTCCTTCCAGTGGCCCGCGTTGCGCAGGGGGTTTTTGGGTGCCGCCGCCCGCACCCAGTTCGACGCGAGGGTGCGGGTTCAGGGGCGGGCGTTAGCCGAAGATCCGATGAACGTGCCGATCACGGTCGCGGTCGACCTGCCCGGCGTGCAGCGCCTGATCGTGCTGGTCGACCGCAACCCGATCCGCAAGGTGCTGGAGCTGCAGCCGATCACGGCGCTGCCGGCCGTGAGCTTTCGGTTCAAGCTTGAGCAGGCGTCGCCCGTGCGCGCCCTGGCGCAAACCGCCGACGGGCTCTGGCATGT
>JANMXG010000435.1:0-1903 GCA_031394235.1 Betaproteobacteria bacterium | reverse complement strand
CTGGTGGTGCCTACCGGTTACTCGTTCAACCTGGACGGCACCTCGATCTACCTGACGATGGCGGCGGTCTTCATCGCCCAGGCCACCGACACCCCGATGTCGCTGATGCAGCAGATCACCCTGCTGGCGGTGCTGCTGCTGACCAGCAAGGGCGCGGCCGGTGTCACCGGCTCGGGCTTCATCGTGCTGGCGGCCACGCTCTCGGCCGTGGGCAATGTGCCGGTGGCCGGGCTGGCGCTGATCCTGGGCATCGACCGCTTCATGTCCGAGGCGCGGGCACTGACCAACCTGGTGGGCAACGGCGTGGCCACGCTGGTGGTGGCCAAGTGGTGCGGCGAGCTGGACGTGCCCCGGATGCAGGCCCACCTGGCCGGCGAAACCGCACTGGAGGCGGACGCTCCCGAGGTGGTGCTCGATGCCAAGGACGGGCACATGGCCGCCTGAACCGGCGCCTGGGGCGCAGGGAGCGTCGCCGGACGAGCGCCGGCCAGAGGGATCTCGGCCCCTATAATTGCGGTTTCCACAGGGGCATTCCTGCGGCCCACCAGCGGCCGCGCCAAGGATGCTGCACGACATGACCAAGTACGTCTTCGTCACCGGCGGTGTGGTGTCCTCCCTGGGCAAGGGCATCGCATCGGCCTCGCTGGCCGCGATCCTCGAATCGCGCGGGCTCAGGGTCACCCTCATCAAGCTCGACCCCTACCTCAACGTCGATCCGGGCACGATGAGCCCGTTTCAGCACGGCGAGGTGTTTGTCACCGACGACGGGGCCGAAACCGACCTCGACCTCGGCCACTACGAGCGCTTCATCACGACAAGGATGAAGCGCACCAACAACTTCACCTCCGGCCAGATCTACAAGAGCGTGCTAGAGAAAGAGCGGCGCGGCGACTACCTGGGCAAGACGGTGCAGGTGATTCCGCACGTCACCAACGAGATCCAGGATTTTGTGCGGCGCGGCGCGGCCGATGTCGAGGTGGCCATCGTCGAGATCGGCGGCACGGTGGGCGACATCGAGTCGCTGCCCTTCCTGGAGGCGGTGCGCCAGATGAGCCTCAAGCTCGGCCCCACCAACACCGCGTTTGTGCACCTGACCTACGTGCCGTGGATTGCTGCGGCCGGTGAGCTCAAGACCAAGCCGACCCAGCACACGGTGCAAAAACTGCGCGAGATCGGCATCCAGCCCGACGTGCTGCTGTGCCGCGCCGACCGCGAAGTGCCCAATGAAGAGCGCGAGAAGATCTCGCTGTTCACCAATGTGGTGCCGCACGGCGTGATCAGCATGTGGGACGTGGACACCATCTACAAGGTGCCCCGCCTGCTGCATGAGCAAGGCCTGGACGAGCAGATCTGCATGAAGCTGCAACTGCTGACCAAGCCTGCCAACCTGACCCGCTGGGACCACCTGGTGCACGAGGTCGGCCACCCCAAGTTCGACGTGCGGATCGCGATGTGCGGCAAGTACACCGACCTGTCGGACTCGTACAAGTCGCTCAACGAGGCGTTGCGCCACGCCGGCATCCAGCACCATGCCCGGATCAAGATCGAGTATGTCGATGCCGAGACCCTCAACGCCGACAACGCCAGCCAGCTCGCCGGCTTTGATGCGATCCTGGTGCCCGGCGGTTTTGGCAAGCGCGGCATCGAGGGCAAGATCATCGCGGTGCAGTACGCCCGCGAGCACCAGCTGCCCTACCTGGGCATCTGCCTGGGCATGCAGGTGGCCACCATCGAATACGCCCGCCACATGGCCGGCCTGGCCGGCGCCAACTCGACCGAGTTTGAGCCCGAGACGCCGCACCCGGTGATTGCGCTGATCGACGAATGGCAGGACGCCGACGGCACCGTGCAAAAGCGCGACGCCAAGAGCGACATGGGCGGCACGATGCGCCTGGGCGCCCAG
>JANMXG010000434.1:0-13049 GCA_031394235.1 Betaproteobacteria bacterium | reverse complement strand
CTGCACTTTTTCAGTGCGTTGAGATCGCCAGCGTCCGCTCAAGCCGCACCGCAAGGCCGCAACGCAGAACCGTTTCCGCCCGAGGCGAGCAGCTCATGCCCCGGGTCGGCGGTACACCAGCGCCTTGAGCGACCGCTGCTCGGCAACATCGGCAAACGCCGCCGGGTTGGCCAGCCGTTGCTCGAACAGCAATTCGGGCGCTTGCGCGGCCATGTGCGCCTGTAAAAAATCCGGCCCCAGCTCGGGTGCGTTCAGGCACAGCAGGGCACGGCCGCCGGGCGCCAGTAAGTCGGGCAGGCGGCGCATCAGCCGGGGGTAGTCCTTGGTGGCGACAAAGCTGCCGAGCTGGTAACTGGGCGGGTCGACGATGACCAGGCTGTAAGGTCCGCTGCGACCCAGCTTGCCCCAGCTGCTGAAAACGTCATGCGGCAAAAAGCTGGCGCCGCCATCCGTCAGGCCATTGAGCCGGTGGTTCTGCTGACCGATGGCCAGCGCGCCCCGGCTCATGTCGATATTGACCACCTGGGCCGCCCCCGCCTGCACCGCCACCACCGAAAACGCGCAGGTGTAGGCAAACAGGTTCAGCAGTTTTTGTCCGGGCCGGGCTGCCAGGTCAGCGCGCAGCCAACGCCGGCCCTCAGCCATGTCCAGAAACAGCCCGTGGTTCTGGCCCTGCAGCACATGCACCAGATACCGTGCGCCGTCCTCAGTCACGGCATGCGGATGCGGCACGGCGCCGGCCATCAGCCGGGTGCTGCTGCGGCCGTCCTGCCGGCACTGGTAAACCCAGTTCAAGGGCTGACCGGGCGCCAGTTGCTGCCAGCGCTGTTGCAAGGCCTCGCCGATGGTGGCCAGCTCGGCGTCAGTGGCGGGGCCAAAACTGGTCAGCAACCAGACCGGCGGGTAGGCGTCCAGCGCCCATTGCGCGCAGCCGGGATGCAAGCCACCCCGGCCATGAAAAAACCGCTGGGCGTCGCCGGGCAGCGGCAGGGTGGCGATGGTAGACAGCAGGGGTTGCATCGGGGAACCCAGGGTCAGCGGCGGGACGCATGGCGCGGCAGCACGCGGCACGGCCCGGCATTGACCGCGGCAGGCTGGAGGTCTTCGGGGGCCAGATTGTCTCCGGCCTGCGCCAGCACCTGCGCCCCGTCCTGCGCCATGCGGTGTTGCACTGGGCCGAGATGCAAAGACAGCCCCGCACCAGCGCCCCGGCATTCGCGCCCAGCGGTGGCAAACCGGCGGTATTCAAGGCCAGCCCCAGCCCGCCAACATCGTCGAAAAGGACGATTGAGCCGCCCAAGAGCGCGCCCTAGAGTGCCGCGCAGGAGACTGCGATGGCCTTGCTCAAAACCCGTCAACCCCGGCATCGGCCAGCGCGATGCAGCTGACCCAGCCGCTGCACCAGGCGCGGCTTGAAAAACCCGACGCCACGGCCCTGGTCTGCGGCCAGCGCCGCAGCAGCTTTGCCGCACTCACCGACCGGGTGGCCCGCTTGGCCGCCGTGCTGCGCACCCAGGGCCTGCAGCCGGGCGACCGGGTGGCCATGCTGGGCCACAACAGCGACCACTACGTCGTCTTTTTCTATGCCGTGTGGTGGGCCGGCGGGGTAATCAACCCGGTCAACCTGCGGTGGAACGCCCGCGAGATCGCCTACTCGCTGGACGACTGCGACACCCGCATCCTGCTGGTGGATGAGCACTTTCACGGCACGGTGGCGGGGCTGCGCAGCCTCAGCCACAGCTTGCGCTGTCTGATGCACTGGGGCAACGGATTGGCACCCGAAGGTGGCGACCTGCTGGACGGCCCCTTGTTGGCCGACCAAGCCCAACCGATGGCCGACGCGGGCCGGGCTGGCCAGGACCTGGCGGCAGTGATGTACACCGGCGGCACCACCGGCCGGCCCAAGGGGGTGATGCTGACCCACGCCAACCTGGTGCTGAACCTGCTGGCCGCCAACCAGGCCGCCACCCGGCCGGTGGACGCGGTGGGCATCACCGTCGCCCCGATGTTTCATGTGGGGGGCTTGGGACTGGTGCTGCAGCTGATGCAGCGGCTGTGTCGCCAGGTCATCCTGCCCGGGTTTGATGAGATGGCACTGCTGCGCGCCATCGCCGAAGAGCGGGGCAGCGAGACCTTTCTGGTGCCAACGATGCTCAAGCGCCTGGTCGAGCATCCCCGCTTTGCCGAGTTCGACACCTCGCCTTTGCAACTGGTGCTGTACGGCGCCGCGCCGATCGACGAGTCGCTGTTGGCACTGGCCCAGCAAGCCTTGCCGGCGGCGGGCTTTTGCCAGCTCTACGGCATGACCGAGCTGTCGCCGGTGGTCACCGCCCTGCCCGCCTGGGTCCATGCAGCCGGCCATCCACCGGGCCGGCTGCGCTCAGCCGGCCGGGCCGTCGCAGTGGCCGAGGTCCGCATCGTCGACCCGCAAGGCGAGCCGGTGGCCAACGGCGTGGTGGGTGAGATCGTCTCAAAGGGGCCTTGTGTGATGGCCGGCTACTGGAACCAACCCGAACAGACCGCCGCTGCGGTGCAAGACGGCTGGATGCACACCGGCGACGGTGGCTGGATGGACGACGACGGTTTTGTCTACGTCGTCGACCGGCTCAAGGACATGATCGTGAGCGGCGGCGAAAACGTCTATTCGGCCGAGGTCGAAAACGTGATCGCGCTGCTGCCCGCCGTCAGCATGGTGGCGGTGATCGGCGTGCCTGACGACCGCTGGGGCGAGCGGGTGCACGCGGTGGTGGTGCTGCGCGATGGCCTGGCGCTGGATGCCGAGGCGCTGATCGCCCATTGCCGCGAACAGATCGCCGGCTACAAATGCCCCCGCACGGTCGAGTTCCGCAGCGCGCTGCCGCTCTCAGCCGCCGGCAAGCTGCTCAAGCATGCGTTGCGGGCGCCGTTCTGGACCGGCCGCAGCCGCGCCGTCAACTGATCCGCCACCCTGACCGGCCACCCGCCATGCCCCAGCCCCCTCGCCTGCCCGCGCACATCACCCGCCGCTTGCGCCTGCCCCTGATCGCCGCCCCGATGCTCAATGTCTCGGGTGTCGATCTGGTGGTGGCGGCCTGCCGCAACGGCGTGATCGGGGCCTTCCCCACCGCCAACGCCCGCAGCACCGCCCAGCTCGACCAGTGGCTGAGCGACATCGCCGCGCGGCTGTTTGCCGCGCCCGAAGAGGCCGCGCCCTGTTGTCCCAACCTGATCATGCGCTCCCCCCGCCTGGCCGAGGATTTGGCCTGCCTGCTGGCGCACCGGGTCGAGATGGTCATCACCAGCGTGGGCTCGCCCGCGCCGGTGGTGCAGGCGCTGCACAGCATCGGCTGCCTGGTGCTGGCCGATGTGGCGACGCTCGAACACGCCCGCAAGGCAATCGCAGCGGGGGTGGACGGCCTGGTGTTGCTGTCGGCGGGTGCCGGCGGCCAGACCGGTTGGCTCAATCCGCTGGCTTTTGTGCGGGCGTTGCGCGCCGACTACGATGGTTTGCTGGTGCTGGCCGGCGGCATCAGCGACGGCGTAGCCTTGAGTGCAGCCCAGGTGCTGGGCTGCGATCTGGCCTACATGGGCACCCGATTCATCGCCACACGTGAGAGCTTGGCCGACGATGCCTACCGGCAGATGCTGGTCGAGAGCAGCGCCGACGACGTGCTGCTGACCCGCGCTTTCACTGGCCTGCCCACCAGCATGCTGGCCCCGGCCATCCGCCGCGCCGGGCTGGACCCAGCCAGGCTCGACGAGCAGGTCAGCCCGGCCACTGCAGCGCAGCTGTTTGGCGGCGCTGCGCATCAAGACCCGCCGGGCGCCGCTGGCGCGGCGGGCCCACGCCGTTGGCGCGATATCTGGAGCGCCGGCCACAGCGTGTCGGGCGTGCGCGCGGTGCTGACGGTGGACGCGCTGGTGGCCCAGGTGGAGCAGGAATTCCACGGCGCGATGGCCTGACGCCGCCCGCGAGACCCAGCGCAGCAGCGCCAGCCGGGTGCCGCGTCAATGCCGGTTCAGCGCCAATTCGGCCTCAGGCGCCCGGCCGCTTCATCTGGCAGGACGTGGGCTGCGCGCTGACGTACGAATCCCACACCACCTCGGACCGGAAACCGTAACCGGTGCCCTCGGCGTCGTACTTCACGCCCTTGCTGCCCTGCTTGGCCCAGATGCCCAGAAACAGCGGCGCCTGCAGCTGGTGGTCGGTCTTGCGCATCTCGACCTCGCCCACCGGGCTCTTGTACTTCATGCCCTCCAGCGCAAAGGCCACCTTCTTGGTGTCGGTGGATTGGGCCGCGCGCATCGCCGCCTTCAGCATCTGCATGCTGTTCCAGTGTGCGGCGAAGATGAAGTCGTCGTTGGTCTTTTTCTTGTAGTCGACGTAGATCTTCTCCAGCTCGGGCGTGGGCGCGTTGTGGCCCCAGTTCCAGATCACGCCGACCTTGTTTTCGCCCCACGAACCCATCTGGGCCGGCGTGCCGGGGTTGTTGGCGTTCATCGTGAAGAAGTTGATGTTCAACCCGCTGTCGCGCGCGGCCTTGAACAGCAGCGTCAGGTCGCTGCCCCAGTTGGACGTGATCACCGTGTCAGCGCCCGAGGCGCGGATCTTGGCAATGTGCGGCGCAAAGTCGCGCACCGAGGCGATCGGGATGAAGTCGTCGCCGACCAGCTGGATGTCGGGGCGCTTGCGGCCCAGGTACTCCCGCGCGGCCTTGGACACCTGCTGGCCGTGGGTGTAGTTCTGGTTCAGCAGAAATACCTTCTTGATGTCCGGCCGCTGCTGCTGGAAGTAGGTGGTCAGCGCCTCGATCTTCATCTCGCTGGTCGGGTAAAACCGGAAGTGCCAGAAGTTGCAGCGGTCGTTGGTCAGCCCCGGGTCCATTGCCGAGTAGTTGAGGTAGAGCGTGGCCTTGTCGGGCTCGCGCTCGGCCAGCTTGCCCACCGCATCGCTCAGCGCAAAGGCCACGCCCGACCCGCCGCCCTGGGTGATGTAGCGGATGCCCTGGTCGGTAGCTGCCTTGAGCACGGTCACGCTTTCCTGCGGCGTGCCCTTGCCGTCGAACGGCACGACCTCGAACTTCGGGTCGTTGGGCGCCGCCTTGGCGTTGATCTGGCTGACCACCTCACGCAGTTGCGCCAGCGAGCCCTCGCCAGCGCGGGCAAACGGGCCCGAGAGCACATCGATAAACGCGATCTTGACGGTCTCTCCGGCACCGGCGGGCAAGGCCACCAGCAGCGCCAGCACGGCAAGTGCCGAGACTTTGAAGGGTCGTGCGACGGGCATGGGGTCTCCTTGGGCTTGGCTGACAGGACCGGGCAAAAGCCGATCAACGGATCCTAGAAGCGGCGGCTTGGCCAGTGGGTCGCCAAGGCGACGGGATGGGCAAGGGACATCCCGGGCAAGCGACCGACCTGCAACTGCGTATGCTGACCAGATCCTAGACCGCACTGCCGGGGCTGCGCAGGCCCCCGCGCAGCCCCGCAAACCAGCCACCCCAATCAGCCCCTCACAAAGACACGCACCCCCATGACACGCCACACACTGCGCAACGCCGCCCTGGCCCTGGGCACCACCTTTGCCGCCCTCGCCAGCCTCAGCGCGCCGGCCAGCGCGCAGGGTTTCCCGACCAAGCCGATACGGCTGGTCGTCACCTTCCCGGCGGCCGGCGCGCCCGACATCCTGGCCCGGCTGTTTGCGGACAAGGCCCAGTTCGGCCAGCCGGTGGTGGTGGACAACGTGGCCGGCGCAGGCGGCAACATCGGCGCCGACAAGGTGGCCAAGTCGCCGCCCGACGGCTACACCCTGGTGATGGGCACAGTGGGCACGCATTCGATCAACGGCTCGCTCTACCCCAAGATGCCCTACGACATGGTCCGTGACTTCACCCCGGTGGGCCATGTCGCCAGCGCGCCCAACCTGCTGGTGGTCACCAACGACCTGCCGGTCAAGAGCGTGGCCGAACTCATCACCTACATGAAGGCCAACCCGAACAAGCTGAGCTTTGGCTCGCCCGGCATCGGCAGCTCGGTGCATGTTTCCGGAGAATTGTTCAAGTCGCTCACCGGCACGACGATGCAGCATGTGCCCTACAAGGGCCGACAGTTTGCGATCCCCGACCTGGTGGGCGGCCAGATCCAGCTGATGTTCGACAACATGCCCTCAGCCTTGCCGATGGCCAAGGACGGCAAGATCCGCGCGCTGGCCGTGACCACCGCAAAGCGGTCCCCCGCCGCGCCCGAGGTGCCCACGGTGGCCGAGACCGTGCCCGGCTTCGAGGCCACCACCTGGTTTGCGATGTTTGCGCCCGCCGGCACGCCACCGGCGGTGGTGGCACGCATCAACGCCGAGATGCAGCGCGTCTTCAAGTTGCCGGATGTGGTGGACAAGTTGAAAACTCTGGGCCTGGAGCCGTGGATCTCGACGCCTGACGAACTGGCCAAATACCAGGCCAGCGAGATCGTCAAATGGGCCAAGGTGGTGAAGGATTCGGGCGCCAAGGCCGAATAAGCTGGCCAACGCGCAGCGGCAAACCAGCCCGCTGCGCGGCCCGGCTAGAACAGTGTCAAGCTGATCCAGTAAAACACCGCCGCGACAAAGGCGGTGGCCGGGATCGTGAACACCCAGGCCCAGACGATGTTGCCCGCCACGCCCCAGCGCACCGCTGACGCATTGCGCACCGCGCCCACGCCGACGATGGCACCGGTGATGGTGTGGGTGGTGGACACCGGCACGCCCATCGCGGTGGCGATGAACAAGGTGATCGCGCCACCCGTCTCGGCACAAAAGCCGCCCACCGGTTTGAGCTTGGTGATGCGCTGGCCCATGGTCTTGACGATGCGCCATCCGCCAAACATCGTGCCCATGCCGATGGCGATGTAGCAAACCCAGATCACCCAGGACGGCGGCATCTTGTCGCCGGCGCCGACATAGCCGGCGGCGATCAGCAACATCCAGATGATGCCGATGGTCTTTTGCGCATCGTTGCCACCGTGGCCCAGCGAGTAGGCGCCCGCCGACACCAGTTGCAGCCGCCGGAACCATTTGTCGACCCTGAGCGGCGATGAGCGCCGGCAGACCCAGGCCACCAGCACCATCATCAGTCCGCCCAGCATGAAGCCGAGCACCGGCGAGATGAAGATGAACACCACCGTCTTCAACACCCCGGCGCCGATCAGCTTGCCGGCACCGGCCTTGGCGATCACCGCGCCCACGATGCCGCCGATCAGCGCGTGCGAGCTCGACGACGGGATGCCGTAATACCAGGTGATCAGGTTCCAGGTGATCGCGCCTATCAGTGCGCCAAACACCACGTGGTGATCGACTACGCCCGGCTGCACGGTGCCCTTGCCGATGGTGGCCGCCACGCTGAGGTGGAACACCGCGATCGCCAAGACGTTGAAAAACGCCGCAAACAACACCGCCTGTTGCGGCTTGAGTACGCCGGTGGACACCACCGTGGCGATGGAGTTGGCGGCGTCGTGAAAGCCGTTCATGAAGTCGAACGCCACCGCCAGGATCACCAGCAGCACGACGACCCAGAAGTTGATCTGGAGTGCGTCCATCGTCAGTGCCCGCCAGCGCAGCGCAGCGGGCAACGGCCCACGGCGCGCTGGCTGCGTTTGACCGCGCTCACGAGTTTTCGAGGACGATGCCCTCGACGATGTTGGCCACGTCCTCGCAGCGGTCGGAGATCGACTCCAGGTGCTCGTACACCGCCTTCAACTTGATCAGCTCACGCACTTCGATGTTGTCGCGGAACAGCTTGCTCATTGCCGATCGCATCACCCGGTCGGCGTCGCTCTCGAGTTGGTCGATCTCCTCGCAGGTCTTGAGCGCATCGGCCGCCACCGTGGACTTGCTGAGCTGCGGCAGCAGCGTGATCACGTGTTGCACCCGCTCACAGCACTTGGCCGATATTTCGCCCAGGCGCAGCACATCCTCGCTGACGCTCTTGAGGTCGTAGAGCTGCATCACTTCGGCCGAGTCCTGCAGCAGGTCGAGGATGTCGTCCATCGCGTTGATCAGGCTGTGGATCTGCTCGCGGTCGATTGGCGTGATGAAGGTCTTGTGCAGCAGCCGGTGCACCTCGGCAGTGACCCGGTCGGCCTGCTTTTCAGCGCTGTCGACCTCGGCGGCATATTTGGCGCGCAGGGTCTCGTCGCTGTAGTGCTGCACCAGTGACATGAAGGCGCGCGCGCCGGCCACGATGTGCTTGCCGTGGTCATTGAACAGCTCGAAGAAGTTGCCTTCTCGGGGCAGCAGCTTGCCGAAGAACATGGGAAAACTCCAGGGTGATCGGCAGTGGGACGCGGCCGGAATCTGTCGCGAAACGGTCAGCGTTTCGTCACAAATCGATTGTATGCGGGGCCATTGCTGCCTTCTGGCCCTGCCGACGCAGGCAATGCCGCACCAGGCCAGGTTCAGCCGCGAAAGATGAAGTACACCGCGCCCACCATGCACAAGCCGGCCCACAGGTAGTCCAACTTGAGCGGCTGGCCCATCGTGAACACCGCAAACGGCACAAACACCGCCAGCGGGATCACCTCCTGCGTGATCTTGAGCTGCGCCAACGTGAATCCGCCGGTGTAGCCGATGCGGTTGCCCGGCACCTGCAGCAGGTACCCGAACAAGGCGATGCCCCAGCTCACCAGCGCGGCCACGTACCAGGCTTTGTCGGCCTCGTACTTGAGGTGGCCGTACCAGGCCACCGTCATGAACAGGTTGGAGGCCACCAGCAGACCAGTAGTCTGCAGGATGACGGGGAGGCTGATGGACACGGCGGGGTTTATGGGGAGGGTAGTTTTTCAAGGATTTGTGGGTCGGTGCCGGGCAGCCAGTCGGCCAGCGGCCCCAGGCCGGGGGCGGCCAGGTCGGGCGCCAGGTCCAGCAGCGGCCGCAGCACAAACGCCCGCAACTGCAGGCGCGGGTGCGGCAAGGTCAGCACCGGCGTGTCCAGCACGGCATCACCGTGCAGCAGCAGGTCCAGATCGAGTGTGCGCGGCGCATGGAAGTAGGGCCGCTCGCGGCCGAACGCCTGCTCGATCGCCTGCAAGGCCTGCAGCAGTTCGGGCGGCGAAAGCAGGGTGTGCAACTCGGCAACGGCATTGAAGAAATCAGGCCCGGCGGCGTCGACTGGCGCAGAGCGGTACAGCGCCGAGGCGCGGCGCAGCGTGCAGCCGGGCAGCCGGCCCAACGCAGCCAGCGCCTTGACCACAGTGCGTCGGGCGTCACCCAGGTTTGCGCCGACCCCGACAAAGGCGATCGCGCCAGGCCCGTTGGCTTCAGGCGCTGCCTGCAGGCGCGTCACCCGTGCCGCCTTGACCGCCGCCATAGGCTGCGGCCTCGCCAGCCGCCGCACCAGCCGGCTTGCGGCGCCGACGCCGGCGCTTGCGGGCGGGCGCCGTGGTTTCGGCAGCGCCCTCGGCATCGTCAAGGTCATTGTCGACGACCTCATGCGCCTGCCCTTTGGGGTCGGCGTCGTCCCCGGCCGGGTGCTCGTGCGCCGCGGCCTCGGCCGCTTCGCCACTGGCGGCCCGTGCCGTCGGCTTGCCACCCCGGGACGCCCCGCCCTTGCGCGGACGCTGAACCTCGCGCACGGCAACCAGCAAGGCCTCGCGCTCTTCGTCGCTGCCCATCGAGAAGTCTTCCCACCACTCGGCCAGTTCGGTCGGGGCTTCGCCCACATCGGCGCGCAAGCGCAGGAAGTCGAAACCGGCGCGAAACCGGGCCAGCTCGATCAGCGCGTGCGCGGTGTTGGACTGCCGGCGCTCAAAGCGCGGCTGCATCATCCAGATCTCGCGCATGTCGGCGCCCAGCTTGCCGCGGCCCGAGATGTCGCCGATGCGGGCGTCGAACACCGCATCCACCGCCTGCTGCAACGCTTGCACCGTAGGTTCGCCCTCGGCCTGGCGCTGAGTCCAGCCGGCCAGCACGTCGTGCCAGAGCAGGCAGGCCAGCAAGAAGCTGGGCGCTACCGGCTTGCCCTCGCCGACCCGGCGGTCAGTGTCGGCCAGCGCCTGGCGGATGAACGCCTGTTTCTGGCCGTGCTCCAGCGGTGAGCCCCGCGATTCGTCGAACACCGCGTCCAGCACCGGAAACACACTGCGGTGCAGGTCGTAACGCTTGAGGGTGGCGATACTGGCCAGCGCGTGGCCGGTCTGCAGCAGCTTGATCATCTCGTCGAACATGCGCGAGATCGGCACGTTCGCCAGCAGCGGCGCGGTCTCGGCGATCGGCGCGCCGGTGCTGGGCTCAAACTCGAAACCCAGCTTGGCGGCAAAACGCAGCGCCCGGATGATGCGCACTGGGTCCTCGCGATAACGTGTCGCTGGGTCGCCGATCATGCGCAGTAGCTTGGCTTTCACGTCGGCAATGCCGCCGTGGTAATCGATCACCAGCTGGCTCGCGGGGTCGTAGTACATCGCGTTGATGCTGAAGTCGCGCCGTGCGGCGTCCTCGACCTGCGGGCCCCAGACGTTGTCGCGCAGCACCCGGCCGCTAGCGTCCACCGCATGCGCCGAGCCGGCCAGCGCGGCCCTGCTGGTTTTTTCGTTGCCGGCGACTTGCGTCGCTTCGCTGTTGTCCATGTAGGCGCGGAAGGTCGAGACCTCGATCACCTCATGGTCGCGGCCGCGGCCGTGGATCACGTGCACGATGCGGAAGCGCCGGCCGATGATGAAGGCGCGCCTAAACAGTGACTTCACCTGCTCGGGCGTGGCGTCGGTGGCCACGTCGAAGTCCTTGGGCCGCAAGCCCACCAGCAGGTCACGTACCGCGCCGCCCACCACATACGCCTGGAAGCCGGCCTGCTGCAACGTGCGCACCACCTTGACGGCGCGCTCGTCCACCAGCAACGGGTCGATGTGGTGCTGGGACACCGGCACCTCGACCCGCTTGCCGGCGGGCATGACCGGTGCGGTGGGCGCGGCGGGGGCGGCCACAACGGGCACTGCGGCCTGGGCTGCGTCGGCCGCAGCACCGGCTGCCGGCTTGCCAAGCAGGCGGGAGATGAATTTTTTGATCATGCGAACAACCTCAGGATGCGCCAGCCGCGCTGCAAGGCAATGGCCTCAAGCGCCGGGCTGGGGTTGGTGGCCACCGGCTCATGCACGGTCTCGAGCAGCGGCAGGTCGTTGGTGGAGTCACTGTAGAACACGCTGTGCTCGAAGCCGGACAGGGTGTGCCCCAGGCTGTGCAGCCAGTCGTGCACCCGGGCGATCTTGCCCTCGCGGAACGAGGGCAGACCGTGGATGCGGCCGGTCGCAGCGCCGCTGGCGTCGCGCTCCAGGTCCACCGCCAGCAGGTGGGCAACACCCAGCGCGTCGGCGATCGGCCGGGTGACGAAGTCGTTGGTGGCGGTGACGATGGCGACCAGATCGCCCGCGTCCTGGTGCTGGGCCAGCAGCGCACGTGCCGGCGCCGTCAGCTGCGGCGCCATCACCTCGGTCATGAAACGGGCACTCGCCGCCTGCTGCTCGGCCAGCGGGCGGTGGCGCCAGGCGCTGGTGGAGAACTGCACATAGGCGTCGATGTCCAGGCAGCCGGCCAGGTACTGGCGGTAAAACTCATCGTTGCGGCGGCGGTGCACGTCGGCATCCACCCAGCCCAGGGCGATCATGAAATCGCCAAAAGCATGGTCTGAATCTCCGGGGATCAGCGTGCCGTCCAGGTCGAACAAAGCGAGGTTCATGCAGCGTGGCCCTCCTCGGCCAGCATTTTCTTGAGCAGCGGCACGGTGACCAAACGCTGCTCGGCGAGCGCAAAGCCGTCGAGCCGACCCAGCAGGCCCATCAGGTGGCTCATGTCGCGCCGCAAGTGGTTGAGCAAGTAGTCCATCACTTCGTCGGACAAGAGGATGCCGCGCCGGTCGGCCTCGCGGCGCAGTGCGGCACGGGTTTCGGTTTCGGCCAGCGCGTGCAGCGCAAACACATTGCCCCAGCCCAGCCGGCTGCGCAAATCATCCCGCAGCGCCAGGTCCACCGGCGGCAGGCGGCCGGCCGCTGCCCACTGCACGCCCTGGGCGTCGGCCTCGACAAACAGCGCAAAGGCGGCCCGGCTGTGAGCGGCGTCCAGCGCATCGCAGCGGTCGACCACGACGAGGCGCCAGCCTTCGTCCAGCACCCAGGGCAGCGCATCGGCGGCGTCGAACCAACCGACCCGGTCGCCCTCGACCTGGACCTGGGTGGCCAGTGCGCGCAGCAGCCGGGTCTTGCCGGTGCCGGCATCGCCCCACAGGTACACCGGCGCGGCCACCACCGGGCTGTTGCACAGGCTGCGCAAATGCGCCACCGCCTCGGCGTTGCGGCCGACGACCAGGCTGTCGAAGCCGTCGGCGGGTATCGGCAATATCGGTAGGGGCAGTTGCCTCACGGGCTGCACCGGCCCGCACAGGCCGGTCTCGTCGGGGGCAACGCTGGCAAGACGGGCGCTCCCAAGATCTGCGCCCGCGAGATCTGCGCTGAAACAACGCGAGAGTCCGGCAAGCTGCGCATTCCACATTGTAGGAGGCGGGTCAATGCAGACCGGGCGCACCGCCCGCCCTCAACTCGGCCTGCAAGCCGGCCAGCCGCTCGCGGAAGGCCGGTGCATCGTCGGCATCGGGCCGGGCGTCCAGGTAGGCGGCCAGGTCCTCGGCGGCCTCGACCGGCCGGCCCAGCTCGGCCCAGGCCATGCCCCGGTCGCGGCGCTCCTCCCAGGCCTGCGGCAGCAGCAGCACCAGGCGCTGCTGCACCGCCAGCAGGCGCGGCCAGTCCTCGCCGGTGCGGTGGATCTCCTTCAGGTTGAACAGCAGCCGGGCCAGCACATCGCGCGGCGGTGCCGCCTGCAGGAACAAACCCAGCGGCGCCTCGAAATCGCCCTCCAGCCCGTGCCGGCTGCGGTAGGGGCTGAGCCGCTCGTCCAGGTCGTCGCGCGACAGCGAGCGGCCGTTGATCGGGTCAATCACCACCTCGCCCTGTGGCATGCGCAGCTTGACCAGGAAATGCCCCGGAAAGCTCACCCCTCGAGCGGTCAGGCCGAGCTGGGTGGCCAACTCACAAAACAGCAACGCCAGCGTGATCGGGATGCC
>JANMXG010000433.1:0-7518 GCA_031394235.1 Betaproteobacteria bacterium | reverse complement strand
CCGTAGCCGCCAAACAGCTGCAGGCATTCGTCCAGCACCCGGCCTTGCGTTTCGCTGGCCCAAAGCTTGGCCATCGACGCGGTGGCGGTGTCGAGCGTGCCGGCCACCAGTTGCTCGACACAGCGGTCGATAAAAGCCCGGCCGACCTGGATTTGCGTGGCCACCTCGGCCAGCTTGAAACGGGTGTTCTGCAGGTCGGCGATGGGTTTGCCAAAGGCCTTGCGCTCACGCACGTAGTCGAGCGTGGCCTGGTAGGCGCCCTCCATGCCGGCCAGCGCGGTAACGCCGATGATCAAGCGCTCGTAGGGCAAGTCGCCCATCAGCTGGTAGAAGCCCTGACCCACGGCGCCGCCCAGCAGGTTGGCGGCCGGCACGGTGACACCGTCAAAGAACAGCTCGGACGTGTCCTGCGACTTCATGCCCAGCTTGTCCAGCACCCGGCCGACCTTGAATCCGGCGCAGGCTTCGGTCTCGACGATCAGGATCGAGGTGCCGCGTGCGCCCTGGGTCGGGTCGGTCTTGCAGACCACCAGCACCACGCCGGCCAGCAAGCCGTTGGTGATGAAGGTTTTGCTGCCGTTGACCACAAACTCGTCGCCGCCCGCACCGTTGCGCTGCTCGGCCCGGGTGCGGATGCCTTGCAGGTCGCTGCCGGCGCCGGGCTCGGTCATCGCGATCGCGCCCACCAGCTCACCGCGCGCCATGCGCGGCAGGTAGCGCTGCTTTTGGTCCTCGGTGCCGTGGTTCAAAAAGTAGTGCGCGACGATGGTGTGCACCGAGTTGCCCCAGCCGCTGATGCCGCGGCGGGCGCATTCCTCGTACAGCACCGCCTCGTGGCGGAAGTCGCCGCCACCGCCGCCCCAGGTCTCGGGGATGTCGGTGCACAGCAGGCCCAGCGCACCGGCCTTGCGCCAGAGGGCCATGCCGACGTTGCCACGTTCGCGGGCGGCGGCGTCGTCGGGCAGCAACTCGTCCTCGACGAAGCGCGAGCAGGTGTCGCGCCAGCGGTCCAGGTCTTCGTCGGTCCAGCTGCGGGTGAAGGTCAAGGGCATGAGGTGTCTCCGGTAAACCAGTGGAAGGATTGCAGCGCGGCGCGCAGCGCCAGCGGCAAAGGCGCGGCGCCGGGCGGACCGGCAGGCTCGGTATAGACCATCACGCAGTCGGCCATGGCTTGCAAGGCCTGGCCGTCAAACATCGCCACCCGCAGCACCACCGAGCTGCGCCCGGTGTGGGTGACGGCCGAGGCCAGTGCCCAGTGTGCGGGCGGCGCCCGGTGGTGCAGCCAGTGCAGGTCGATGCGGGCCACCAGCAAGCGGGTCCAGTCGTGCGTCGGGTCGTCGCCACCGGCGGCAGTGAAAGCGGCTTTGAGCAGGGCTGCGCGGGCTTGCTCGATGCCTCGCATCACCGCCAACTCGCTGCTGCCGCCATCGGCGTCGAAATCGCCGTAGCGCGAGGCCAGCGTGGCGGCAACGGGGTAGTTGTGGCGCTGCGCAGCACCAGCCGGGCAGTGGCTGGCTGGCAGGGCGCCCGCAGGCTGGACGCTGCCGGCCAGACTGCCCAGCCAGTCCTCGGGCAGCGCAGCGGTTGTGCGCAGGTCGGGCGCCCAGGCAGTCAGGTGGGTTTGCTGCATGCCGACGCAGACGCCGCCCTGGAACAAACCACCCGCCAGGGTCAAGCCCGCGGGCGACGCCTGCAGCAGGCGCAGCCGCGCGTCGATCGGCGCCGGGTAATGGCACTCACGCCAGAACTCGGTGCGGCTGGACAGGGGTTTGAGCAGCAGGCTGCCGGCGGGTCGAACGGCCGCGCGGTCCGCGGCAAGGTCCGCCGCACAGTCCGCTTCACGATCCACCAGACCAGCCGACCCTCCCCCGGCCGCCCGCAGCCAACGTTGCCGGGCCTCCTGGTGCAAGCCATAGACCGCGATATTGTTGACATGGCGGCGGGTGTCGACATCGGCGTAGCGCGCGGCCACCGGCTGGGTGCTGCCAAAGGCGGCGGGGTCATGCCGCCAGGCTTCGTGCTTCATCCCGCCTCGGCCTCGGCGGCCACCCGGCGCAGTTGGGCATCGATGCCGCCGCCCGCGCCCTCGATCAGGGTCAGGCGCTTGAAGCCGTGGCCGATCACCAGCTCATCGGTCATGCCCATGCCGCCGTGCAACTGCACCGCGCCCTGGCCCACGGTCCGGCAGGCGCGCGCCACTGCCACCTGGGCCGAGGCCACCGCCACCCGGCGCTGCGCGGCGGGCAGCGCCGGCCCGTCCAGCCGCAGCAGCGTGGCGCCGACCAGCGCATTGGCCTGCAGCAGCGCCAGGTGCATGTCGACCAACCGGTGCTGGATGACCTGGAAGCCGGCAATCGCCACGCCAAACTGCTTGCGCTGGCGCACGTAATCCAGCGTGCCCTGCAGCAGGCGCTGCATCACGCCGATGGCCTCGGCACCGCTGGCCAAATGCGCGTCGTCGCTGGTCTGCTCGATCAACGGCAGCAGATCGCATCCGGGCTCGCCCAGCACGGCCTGCACCGGCGTGTTCTCAAACGCCAGCTCTGCCGCCCAGCCGCCATCGGCCAGCCTCAAGTCACGCCGGGTGATGCCAGCGGCACCGGGGCTGACCACGGCCAGCCGCAGCACACCGGCGCTGTCGCGGGCGCTGACCAGCCAGTGGGTGGCGTAGGGCGCTGCGCGCACCACGGCCTTGCGCCCGCGCAGCGTGGCGGTGGCCGGGTGGGCGCCGTCGGCAGGCGTGGCGGGATCAGCCCAGTGCACGCTGCTGTGCACCTGTGCCAGGTCATGCCGGGCGCCGGGCTCCAGCGTGGCCAGCACCGGCCGCACGGTACCGTCTACCAGGCCGGCCAGCAGCTGGCGCGGCAGCGCGCCGGGCAGGCGCTGCAGCAGGCCGGCGCCCAGCACCGCACAAGCGGTATAGGGCTCGGGCAGCAGCGCATGGCCCAGCGCGTGCAATATGACGGCATGGTCGGCCAGGCCGCCGCCCTGCCCGCCCACCGTCGCGGGCAGCGCGGCGCCCAGCAAGCCAAGGTCTTGCGACAGCCCGCGCCACAGCGGCGTGATCGCCTCGGGCCTGCTCAGCAGGCCGGCCCGGCGCTCAAAGCCGGCGTGGTCTGCCAGCCAGCGCGTCAGGCTGGCCTGCACCAGGGCCTGGGTGTCGGTGAGATCAAACATCGCCTGCATCGCCGGCTCGCCTCATTCGATCAATGCGCCAGCAGGTGCCGGGCAATGATGTTGCGTTGCACCTCGTTGGTGCCAGCGTAGATCGACGCGGCACGGTCGTTGAGGTAGGCGCCCATCGCAAACACCGCGTCCTCGGGCACCGCCAGCGTGTGCGCCGCGCACTCGGCCATCGGCAGCCGGGCGGCGGCATAGGGCCCGGCGATCAGCACGCCGATTTCGGTCAGGAACTGCTGCAGCTCGGTGCCCAGCAGCTTGCCCACCGACGGCGCAGTGGCGTCATCCTCGCCCCGCATGCGGGCCGCCAGCACCTGCTGCTCCAGCGCGTGCAGCGCGTCGATGCGGCAGCGGGCGTCGGCCAGCAAGCGGCCCAGGTCGGTGTACTCGGGGTCGTCCGCCAACCGGCCCGCCGGTCGGCCGGCAAATGCAGCGGCCCTCGCCCTGTGCAAGCGCACCAGGCGCGCCCGCAGCATCGGCGTGTAGCTGCCGCCGCGCTCGTGCGTCAGCAGGTACTTGGCGATGGTCCAGCCGCGGTTCTCCTCGCCCAGCAGCGCGCTGGCCGGCACCCGCACGCCGTCAAAAAACACCTGGTTCAGCTCGTGGTCGCCCGAGATGCTGATGATCGGCCGGATGCTGATGCCAGGCAGGTGCAGGTCAAACAGCAAGAAGCTGATGCCTTGCTGGGGCCGGCCAGAGTTGTCGGTGCGCACCAGGCAAAAAATCTTGTTGGCCCACTGAGCATGGGTGGTCCAGATCTTGGTGCCGTTGATGACAAACTCGTCGCCGTGCGGACCGGCCTGGCGCTGCGCCCGGCACTGCAGCGACGCCAGATCGGACCCCGACCCCGGCTCGCTGTAGCCCTGGGCCCAGTAATCCTCGCCCGAACGGATGCCCGGCAGCCAGCGCTGCTGCTGCTCGGGCGTGCCAAACGCCAGCACCACCGGCGCCACCATGCGTGGGCCCTGCGGCGCCAGCGCCGGGGCGTCGGCCGCGGCCAGCTCAGTGGCAAAGATGTCGTGCTGGCGTGCTGACCAGCCGCAGCCACCCCACTCGATGGGCCAGTGCGGCACGCTCCAGCCCTTGGCGGCCAGGATTCGGAACCAGCGGTTGCCGTCCGCGTAGTCGGCAAAAACGCCCGAGGCCCGGCGGCCGGCCTGGCGCAAGTCCTCGGGCAACGACGCGGCCAGAAACTGCCGCACGTCGGCCCGGAAGACCGCGTCGGCGGCGGGCTCGGTCAGGGTGTCAGGCATGGTTTGGCGCGGCTGCTCGGGGCATCCGGCAGTGTTTCAGATCGGCCGTGGCGCTTGAATCGTCGAAAACGACGATGTAGGCACAGCCCCGCCCTGGGCTTCAATGCGGAATCGGCCAGTCCGCGCAAGACTGCGCCGTGCCCGCCGCGGCAACATGCTGCCAGACCAGGAGTTTGCCCATGCGCACCAGCCCCGCCACCGCCCGATCGTCGACCGCTGCAATGCCCCCGGTCGCCACGCCGGCCGTTGCATCCGGCACCCTCGGCCAACTGTTGACGCAAATTGCCCGCCAGCGTGGCAGCGCCACGGCCTACATCGACAGCGGCAACCGCTACGACTGGCCGGCGGTGGACGCCGCCAGCGACCAGCTGGCCTGCGGCCTGCTGGGCCTGAAGCTCAAGCGTGGTGACCGCATCGGCATCATCGGACTGAACCAGATCGAGTGGATGCTGCTGTTTTACGCCGCCGCCAAGATCGGTGTGGCGGTGGTGGGCCTGAGCGTGCGCTACCGCGACAGCGAATTGGCCACGATGCTGGCCGACAGCGACACCCGCGCCGTGTTCACACTGTCCGGCCATGACGGCTTTGACTTCATCTCGATGCTGGACCGGCTGGGCCCGCAACTGCCCGCGCTGCGCCACGTGATCGCAATCGACGGCGTCGGCCTGAACAGCCTGGACGCGCTGGCGGCCACGCCGCTGGACGCCGGCCGCTTGTCGGTGGCGCGGCGCCAGGTGGTGGCGTCGGACGTGGCGATGGTGATCTACACCTCGGGCACCACCGGCCGGCCCAAGGGTGCCGGGCTGACCCACCACAGCCTGCTGGCCAGCGCCACCGCCCAGGCTGTGCACACACGGGTGTGTGCGGACGATGTCATCCACATGGCCAATCCGCTGAACCACGTCGGTGGCATCACCTGCGCCGCGCTGACCCACCTGGTGGGCGGCGGCACGGTGGTGATGGTGGCCGAGTTCAAGGCCGACCGCATGATCAAGCTGATGCGCGAGGTGCCGCCGACCATCGTTGCCGGCGTACCCACCGTGTTAACGCTGCTGCTGATGAACGCGCAGATCGACACGGTCGACTTCAGCCGGGTGCGGCTGGTGTTCTCAGGCGGGTCCAATGTCGATGCGGTCTTGCTGGAGCGCCTGCAGCAGCGCATGCCCCAGGCCACGCTGATGAACCTTTACGGCCTGACCGAGACCTCGGGTGCCATCGTGATGACCCCGTGGCAGCGCAGCCCGGCCGACCTGACCGGCACGATCGGCCTGCCGTTTGCCGGCGCCAGCCTGCGCATCGCCGGCGACAACGGCGAGGCGCTGCCGCCCGGCCAAGTTGGCGAACTGTGGTTCAGGGGCGTGGGCGTGGTGCCGGACTACATCGGCGCTGCCGCGGGTGTCGGTTTTTCTTCGGATGGCTGGCTGCAGACCGGCGACCTGGGCTTGGCCGACGCACGCGGCGCGATCACGCTCAAGGGCCGCAAGAAGGATCTCTACATCCAGGGTGGATTCAACGTTTACCCGGCCGAAGTGGAGTCGCTGGTCAACCGCCATCCCAAGGTGCTGATGTCGGCCGGCGTTGGCGTGCCCGACCCGGTGCTGGGCGAAGTGGGGTGGCTGTATGTCATCCCCCGGCCCGGCAGCGCCCTGACCGAGGCCGAAGTGCGGACCTGGTGCGGCGAGCATCTGGCCGACTACAAGGTGCCGCGCCAGGTGGTGCTGCGCAACACCTTGCCGATGACGCCGGCCGGCAAGATCCACAAGGCGGCCTTGCGCGAAGAATGGGCGGCGGGCCCCGGGGCGGTGCCGGACCGGGCGGGCGTGACCGGCGCTCAACGTGCCGGCGCCGCCGCTGCGCCGACCCGGTCACCCGTCAAAGCCGCTGGCTAAACACTGCCTCGTCGAATCCAACGCTCACCGAGCCGTCGGGCCAGTCCACCACGGGGCGTTTGATCACGCTGGTCTGGGCCAGCATCAGCGTGCGGGCGGTAGCGGCACCGGTCACGGCCTCCTGGGTGGCGGAATCGAGCTTGCGCCAGGTGGTGCCCTTGCGGTTGAGCAGACGCTCCCAGCCGGCCGCAGCCAGCCAGTGGTCTAGCGCGGCGTCGGGCACACCGGCTTTCTTGAAATCGTGAAAAGTATGCGCCACCCCGTGCGCGGTGAGCCAGGCGCGGGCATGCTTGACCGTGTCGCAGTTGGGGATGCCGTAGAGCGTGGGGATCATGGGCAAGGCCGGTTCAGTTGCGATCGGCACCGCGTCCGGCGTCGCAAGCGGGATCGGTCATGTGCGCACCACCCCCCATCACCTGCCCGGCGGCGTTGAGCGTGACCCGGAACCACACGCAATCACGGGTCTCGTAGCGCCAGGACCAGGTCTGCTTGTCCTGGTATTCGCGTTGGCGCGCTGCCGGCCGGCCCAGCAGACGCAACAGGCCATCCTGGGTCATGCCGTCGAGCACCTGGTTGAAGTGCAGAGGGTCGAGCACCTGCTCGGCCTGCGTCAAGCGGCCTCCGTTGTCCAAATCGACCATCCAGGTCACCCGGCCGGCAGGGCCGCGTGCAAACTCCAACCGCTGCGCGCTGCCCAGCAAAGGGTAACGGCCGGTCGGATGACCCATGACCGCCACCACCTCGGCCTCGGTCTGACCGGCGCGCAAGGCTTCGGCTGGGTAGCCGACGAAGCCGACGCAGCCGGCTGCAGCCAGGACCAGGGTCAGCATGATAAACAGCCCACCCCGCAAGCGCATTGCCGCGCCAGGGTGACAGGTCGGGATGGACCGCTGTGCGGTGGTCATGTTCATTCTCACGTCGAGGCGCTTGTAAGACGGTTGCCCATCATCGCGCAACTCGCCGCGGCGCGTTCTGCAAATGAACTCGAAGCAGGTGTTGGCGGGCGGCTCGCGGCTCTGAGCTGTCTTTCGCTTGGTGTGGATGCAGTCATTCGACGTTCGACGTGCTGCGCGAGACGGCCAAGGCCGTCGGGCAACCGGCTCCCTCCATGTCCTCCGATGCCGGCCAACTGGCCGACATCTCCTCCTTTACTTACGGGATCCGGTCACCCAACGCCCTTGGCCGCCCGAAACGTT
>JANMXG010000432.1:0-8931 GCA_031394235.1 Betaproteobacteria bacterium | reverse complement strand
GCGCGCACCCTGCTGCGCTTCTCGCCGCGCGAATCCGACACCTACGTCTATGCGATCGACGTGGTCGGCGCCGGTTACCCGGTCAGCTCCACTGGCCGGGCCGTCAGTGCCTCGAACGCGGACCCGCTTGGGGGGATCATGCCGGCCGACCTGTTCGAGCGCATCCTCGACAAAATCGTTGCCGACGCTGTCGCCGACCGGCCGGTGGTCTGGCTTGGCAACTGGGGCGAGCCGCTGCGTCAGCCGGCGCTCGCGGCGCTGGTTCAGGCGGTCAAGCAGCGCGGCTTGTCTTGCCATCTCAAGACCCACCTGAGCAGCGACAAGCGTCTGCGCGAACTGGCCGACGCCAACCCCGACGACGTGACAATCTGGCTCGCCCCGCTTGCGCTCAACCATGGTGCACAGCCGTACCCGCGCGCCGACCTGTCGCAAGTGAGCGCCAACATGCGCCGGCTGCGTCAATGCCTGAACGACGCGCGAGCCACCACGCGGGTCTGCGTCGATCAGCCGCTGTACCCCGGCGGTGAGGCGGCGGTTGCCGCTATGACCGCACTTTGCGACGCGCTGGGTTTTGCGCACCGTCCGATCACGGTCATCGCCCGGCCGCTGGAGCGGCTGGCAGACCTGCTGGACGGCCGCGGCGCACCCGATCCGCAGTGGATGGCGCTGGCCGAGCCGCCCCAGGCCTACCTGCCGCGCATCGCCGCCACGCGCAGTACCCGCCATGACTGCGAATGGCGCTTCAACCCGACCGTCATCAACCAGGACGGCACGGTGGCACTGTGCCGCGGCGTGGTTGACACACCCAACCGGCTGGGCCTGCGCTTCATCGTCACCCCGCATGCCGAGTTAGAGGCCGCCCGGTACCGCCATCCGTTCTGCACCACCTGCCTGCACCACGGGCTGTCCTGTTCGGTACCTGACGCAAGCAAGATCGTCTGACGCGCCGCCTTGCCGTGACTGCTGTCCGCCATCCCTAGTTTGAGCCGCTGTTTCACGGGTATCGGTGAACGGGGTGGCCCGCTGCGCCAGCCCGCTGAACCACAATCATTTGTCCCGTTGGCGGGCCTGCGCGCCGTGGTGCGGGTGCGCTGTCCACCGATGTCGCGGCATTTCCGAAAGGCAAACCATGAGCAATGTGGCTGGCAAGGCCTACGCGATGAACGTGCTGACGCCAATGCGTCCGCGCCTGAGTTGGGTGAACCGCCTGATCTTCATCGTCTCGCGGGCCCTGCCCGACCAGCTGGCCGGGCTGATGGGTTTGTCGATCATCCACTTTGCGCGCTGGTTCATCATCAAGCGCGACCAGTGGCCCGACCTGGGCCAGGGTGCGGAGTCGTTGAACAACGACTACATGATGTTCTGCAGCAACTTCAACGGCACCTGGGACCAGTACATCGACGCCTTCTCCGACGGCCTGCCCAATGGGCTGGACCTGTTCTGGTATTCATCCACCCGCTACCCGGGCTCGATCCCGGTGACGCCGTTCAAGAACTACATCCGCGCCAACCAGGTCGACACCGACTACTACTACAACGCCACGCCGGGCGCGGCCCAGCGCGACATCAAGTGCGCGATGCGGGTTCAGCAGGCCCTGGCCAGCCTGGCCGCGCAGCACGACCAGTGCACGCCTGCGCAGTTTGCGACGGCCTGGACCGTGGCCTTGCAGGCGGTGCAAAACGACCTGGGCTCACCCGGCTTTGCGCCAGTGGCCAGCAACGACACCACCCACGCCGACCGGCACCGCCAGGCCTTTGTGGCCGCACGCTGGGGCGGCCCGGCGCGGCCCGCGGCTGGGGGGCAATGAGATGGCCAATATCGATGGCGGCCACTACTTCTTGAGCACCCTGATCCCGGTGCTGACCGACCCGGTACGGCGCGACGATGGCAGCTTCACGGTGCCCAGCCACCTGCTGCGCGAGGCGCTGGCCAGCCTGCCTACCGCCCAGCAAAGCCCGGCCAGCGTGGCCGCCGGATTCAGCAGCCCGTTTTCGCGCTGCCACCGCAGCCATTTTGTCCGGGCGGTGGTGATCGACCAGCCAAGATACAACGGCCGCGACGGTGGCAATGCGCTGGTGCAGGCGCTGCGCAAGGTCAACCTGCTGGCAGCGCAACCGGTGGACAGCCTGTCGCGGCCCTGGCTGATGTTCAACGCCGATTTCGACGCTCGCAGCGACGAGGCCGACGGCGGCCTGGCCAGTTGGGCTGCCGGCCTGTGGACCCGCACCGAGCCCGAGTTGCGGGCGGTGTTCGAGCACTGTGTCGGCTTTGATGCGGTCGACAGCGGGGCGGCGCTTGCGGCCTGGCTCAAGCGCTGCCAGATCGAGACCACGATGAGCTTCAACGACTACTACGTGCCGATGCCTGCGCTCGACGCCTACACGCTGCCGCAGGTGGGCAAGGGCATGGCAGTGGCCACCGGCGTGCTGACGGCAGCTGCCGCCGCGGTGTTGCTGGTGTTGCAGCACAGCCTGGGCTGGCTGCTGCTGGCCGCGCCGCTGGCGGCAGTGCTGGCGGTGCTGGGCTGGCTGGCGGTGCTGTGGGAAAAGGGCAGCCAGCCCTACCCCACCGGCGCCGGCACCGACCTGCCGGCGGTGCTGAAGGCGCTGCATGTGCAGCAGCGTTTTGCGCTGCTGGCCGCTGAGCTGCAGGGTGCCGACGCCGCCACCGTGCACGCCCGGTTTGGCGACTTCCTGCGCCAGGTCCGGCCCGCTGACCCGGCCGGCCCGACCCAGGCACCCGGCGTGATCCGGTCCGACGGTGTGCCGCTGGTGGCCCACCAAGACGTGCCGGTCAAGGCGGCGGCATGACGCGCCCTGGGCGGTTGACCGCAAACGCGACCCTGAACGTGACCGCAAGCGTGACCGTGAGCGCAAGCGTAACCCCAAGTGCAACCGCAACCGAAACCCCCGCCGCAATCGCCGCCACCACGCCTGGCAAAGGGCCCGCACCATGACCGACTTGCTCGAACTGGCCGACATCCAGGGCAACATCCTGTCGGCGTACGGCCGGCTGGGTTTTCCGAAGGCACGCTACCTGCTGGTGCACATCACCGACGCGCCGACCGGCCGGGCTTTTGTCGACGCATTGCGCCGGCGCGTGACCACCGCGCTGCGCTGGCCGTCTTCGCGCAAGGGTGTGCCGCTGGGCAACAACCCGGTCAAGCGGCCGCAGGTGGCGCTGAACCTGGCTTTCAGCTACCGCGGCCTGGTGGCGCTGGGCCTGCCCACCCGCACGCTGCGGGGCTTGCCCGACGACTTCATGGACGGCATGCAGGCGCGCGCGTCCATCCTGGGCGACGACGTGCTGGACAACACCCCCGCGCACTGGGACCCGGTCTGGCAAGCCGGCGCACCGGCCGTGCACCTGCTGATCACGCTCAACGCGCAATTGGGCGCAGACGGCGGTCCGGTGCCCGAACTGGCCACCGATACCGCTGCGATCCTGGCATTGATGGCCCGACTCAATGCTGGCAGCACCGCATTGACCCTGCTTGCCGGCCACCGCGGGCCCGACCCCCGCTGGCAAGAGCTGTCGGCCTTGATGTCGGACGGCCAACCCACGCCGTTCGAGCACTTTGGCTTCATGGACGCGATCGGCGACCCGGTGTTTGTCGGCCAGTATCCCGGCGGTGCCGAGGAGGGGCTGGCGGTGGGCCAGGGTGCGGTGGATGGTCAAGGCCGCTGGCGGCCACTGGCCACCGGTGAGTTCTTGCTGGGCTGGACCGACGAGGCCCAAGAGGTGGCCGGCGCGCCGATGCCGCTGGACTTCAGCCGCAACGGCAGCTTTTTCAGCTACCGCAAGCTGCACCAGCATGTGTCGGCGTTTGAGCGCTGGGTGGCAGAGACCAGCGGCCGGCTGGGTGCGGCCTGGGGCCTGCCCGACGCCACCGCTGCCCGCCACACCTTGCTGGCCAAGATGGCCGGGCGCTGGACCGACGGCGTGCCGCTCAGCGTG
Source organism: Betaproteobacteria bacterium (assembly GCA_031394235.1). Taxonomy (GTDB): domain Bacteria; phylum Pseudomonadota; class Gammaproteobacteria; order Burkholderiales; family Burkholderiaceae_C; genus Pseudaquabacterium. The sequence continues at coordinate 4,974 of JANMXG010000432.1, read as the reverse complement.
GCGCCCGACCTGGCGGCGTGGGCCGAGTTCAACCGCCGCTTTGCGCCCGGCTCGGCTGAGCGCAAAGCGGCGCTGGTCGAGTTTCGCTACCAGGACGACCCGCAGGGCATCCGTTGCCCGGTCACGGCGCACCTGCGCCGCATGAACACCCGCGATTCACTGGACCCGCGCGCCAGCGCAGTGCCGGCCGAGCGCATGGGCAGCGCACTGAACAACCGCCGCCGCATCCTGCGCCGCGGCCTGCCCTACGGCGCACGCGACGACGCGCAGGGTGAGCATGGCATCGTGATGTTGGCGCACTGCACCGCACTGGCCCGGCAGTTCGAGTTTGTGCAGCAGCAGTGGGTCAACTTCGGGTTGGATTTCAACGCCGGCAACGACAGCTGCCCGCTGGTGGGCAACCACCCGGATGGCGCCCGTTTTGTCATCGCCGCTGACCCCGCCAGCGGCCGCGCGCCGTTCATCGCCCAAGCCTTGCCGCAGTTCGTCTCGACCCGCGGCGGCGATTACTTCTTCGCCCCCAGCATGACGGCTTTGCGGATGATCGGCATGGGCTTGACCGATCCGACCTGAGCGCTTGAGCCTCAGGATCAACCGCCCTCTGGCGGCGGCTTGACCACCGCCGGTGCAGCGCCGTCGGTCAGCGCCGGATCGGGTTTGGTGTCGGGCTTCGGCGCGGTGACCGGCTTGGCTGAATTGCCCGCCGGCCGGATCCCTTCAACCAAGCCGCGAATCATCAGCAGCAGCGGTTCAGACGCAAAACCGGTGCCAAAGGCCAGCGTGGCGGCCGAGGTCAGGCTTGTCGGGCTGACGATGAACCAGGTGGCCACGGCCAGGAACGGTGCCGAGACCAGTTGCATGATCTGGAACACCACCACCTCGCGCGCCTCGAACGGCCGCATGCGCCCTTCCTTGTCGGTGGGGATGTAGTTGGGGTGCAGCCGGCGCTGGTACTCGGGGATGCGTCGCGACAGGCTGACCGCACCGCCGATGTAGGCCATCACCAGCACGAAAAACGGAACAGCCAGGCCGCCGATCACCTCGAGGTGGTGGCGGTGTTCGGCCGGATAAGTGCGTTTGCTCGCGCTTGCGCTTGCGCTCGCACCCGCGCCCGCCACCGCCACCGGTGACGCCTCCGCCGGCGCGCCGGCGGCGGACGGCGGGGATGCCGACGTATCGATCACCGTGGCCGTGACACCGCCGATGGCCAGCATCAAGGTGTAGCGCAGCGGTCCGTCGTAGGGCTCGTCCTTGCCGTTGGCCTGGCGCCGGCTTGGCCACGGGTCGCCCTTGGGCAGGTCGGACGGGCACAGCACCACCGCCGACACGCCGCTCAGCCCGCCCATCGCCTGACCGCGCACGCAACCCCGCACCAACTCCAGCGTGGCCGTTCGGCTGTCGCCCGATGTCGGCCCGTCAGACACGAAGGGCAGCACCAACATGGCAAAAGAGCCAATCGTGAAGGCATACGCAAAGACGAAGATGTCGGCGATGCGGTGCCTGGCATCGCCGGTAAAGCAGCGGATGAACCAGATGGCGGTGAGCAGCCCCAAGACAACGGTAGCCAGGCCGTTGACCCGCTGCCCGGTGGTGTCGGACTCAAAATGGAACAGGTCCAGCTTGGCCACGGAGACGATCAAGAACATCGCCAACACCGCCAAGGCCAGATCGGGATAGGTCAGGCTGTCGCGCTCGAGCAGCTGGGCATCGTCGGGATCGGGCCGCAGTACCGGGATGGCGGCGGTGGCAGCGGTGGCGGCGGTCACGGCGGCGGCTTCGGCGGTGACCGCCGCGGCCTCGGCAGTTGCCGCGGCGGTGGCGGCGGTGGACGCGCTTGGGGACGTGGCCTCGGCGGTTGCCGCCGCGGTGGCGGCCGTGGATGCACTTGGGGACGTGGCATCGGCGGGTGCAACGGGCAGTGCCGGGTCGGCATGCTCGGCGCCAACTGCCGGTATCTCGCCGCCGGGCAGGGCGGCTGCCGCCGGGTCTTGACCCGGGTTGTCGGTACTTTGGGTCATGCTGTTGTCCCGCCTGCGTCCCGACGCCGGCCAAGGGCATGATGGCTTGGGCCACTGCGGTTGGGCATCCCTAGAGACAACGGTGACGCAGGGGCCGGCCTGGGCATGACCGACACGACCTGCGGCCGCGGTGGCACACCGTTCCGCGGTGTCACCACCGCGCTACCCGGGCACTGCGCCCGCTGCTAGGCTTGCCGGCCCACTCGCCAAGGATCCCCGCGATGCAATACACCCGATTGGGCCGCAGCGGCCTCAGCGTCTCCCGTTTGTGTCTGGGCTGCATGACCTACGGCGTGCCCGAGCGCGGCGCCCACCCCTGGACGCTGGACGAGGCCGCCAGCCGGCCCTTGATCCAGCGCGCCATCGAGCTGGGCATCAACTTCTTCGACACCGCCAATGCCTACTCGGACGGCACGTCCGAGGAGATCGTTGGCCGTGCGCTGCGCGACTTTGCCCGGCGCGACGAGATCGTGGTCGCCACCAAGGTTCGCTACGCCAACCGCAAGGCACCCAACGTGGGCGGGCTGTCGCGCAAGGCGATCTTGTTCGAGATCGACGCCAGCCTGCAGCGCCTGGGCATGGACTACGTCGACCTGTACCAGATCCACCGCGCCGACCCGCACACCCCGATCGAGGAGACGATGGAGGCGCTGCACGACGTGGTCAAGGCCGGCAAGGCGCGCCACATCGGCGCATCGTCAATGCATGCCTGGCAGTTTGCCAAGGCCCAGCAGGTGGCGCGGCAGCACGGCTGGACGCCGTTTGTCAGCATGCAGCCCGAGTGGAGCCTGCTCTACCGCGAAGAAGAGCGCGAGATGCTGCCGCTGTGCCGCGCCCAGGGCGTGGGCGTGATCCCCTGGAGCCCGCTGGCACGTGGCCGTCTGGCCCGGCCCTGGGGCGAGCACACGCCGCGCATCGCCAGCGATGTGTTTGGCACCGGCCTGTTTGCCCACACCGAGGCCGCCGACCGGGGCGTGGCCGACGCGCTGGCGGCGCTGTCGGCCGCGCGTGGCCTGCCGAGGGCGCAACTGGCGCTGGCCTGGCTGCTGCGCCAGCCGGGGCTGACGGCACCGATCATCGGCGCGTCCCGGCCCGGGCATTTTGACGACGCGGTGGCGGCGCTGGGCGTCACGCTGAGCGATGCCGAGGCGGCGGCACTGGAAGCGCCCTACCTGCCGCATGCCGTGGTCGGCTTCGAGTAGCCCGCCCGATTGCAGCGCGGTCACAACACCCCCAACCGAGACAACCCCATGAGCAAACTCAACAACAAGATCGCCTGGATCACCGGCGCAGGCACCGGCATCGGACTGGCCGGCGCGGTGGCCCTGGCGCAGGCCGGCGCGGTGGTGGTGATGTCGGGCCGGCGCGAAGCGGTGCTGGCGGCCGAGGCCGACAAGATCCGCGCCGGCGGCGGCCGCGCCGAGGTCGAGGTGCTGGATGTGGCGGACGCCGACGCGGTAGCGGCAGTGGCCGCACGCATCCTGGCGCGGCATGGCCGGATCGACATCCTGGTCAACAGCGCCGGGCTGAACACGCCCAACCGCTTCTGGAAAAACCAGACCAACGAAGGTTGGCGCACGGTGATCGGCGCCAATCTGGACGGCACTTTTTACACCGTCAACGCGGTGCTGCCGGCGATGCGCGCCCAGCACGACGGGCTGGTGATCAACATCTCGTCCTGGGCCGGGGTGCACCACCCCAAGCTGACCGGCGCGGCCTACAACGGCAGCAAGCATGCGGTCACCGCGTTGACCGAGACCATCAACATGGAGGAGTGCAGCAACGGCATCCGCGCGTGTGCCATCTGCCCGGCCGAGGTGGCCACGCCGATCATGGACCGCCGGCCGGTGCCGCCCAGCGCGCTCGACCGCTCGCGCATGCTGCAAGCCGAGGACCTGGGCGCGACCATCCGCTTTGTGGCCGAGTTGCCGGCCCACGCCTGCGTCAACCAGCTGATCATCAGCCCGACCTGGAACCGCATGTACATCGACAACCTCTGAACCCGCGCCATGACCTTGCCGCCCGCGCTCCAGCCCACCGCCCTGCACCCGTTCAACCGCTTCGACGTGCCGACCCTGCTGGCGCAGCGGGCGGTGGCCCGGCGTGACCATGTGTTCATTGCCTGGGAGCCGTTCGACGGCCCACCCCAGACCTGGACTTTTGGTGAGTTTCACCAGCAGGTCGGCCGCATCGCCGGCGGCCTGGCGCGGCGCGGCGTGGTGGCGGGCGACCGGCTGCTGATCCACCTCGACAACTGCCCGGAGACTTTGCTCGTCTGGTACGCCTGCGCACAGCTGGGCGCGGTGGCGGTGACCACCAATGCCCGCGCCGCCGACGATGAGCTGGCCTACTACGCCGAGCACTGCGGCGCGGTGGCCGCCGTCACCCAGCCCAAGTTTGCCGAGCGGGTGGCGGCGCACTGCAAGCACTTGCGCTGGGTCGTCGTCACCGCCACCGACAACGGTGCCGCACCGGCCCGGCCGGTCGAGCCCGGCCAGCGCTTCGAGACGCTGGACGCCGAGCCACCGCCGCGCCGCGCGCCTGATCCGTTGGCGCCCTGCAGCGTGCAGTACACCTCGGGCACCACCTCGCGGCCCAAGGCCGTGCTCTGGACCCACGCCAACGCACTCTGGGGCGCCCGCATCAACGCCGTGCATGAGGACCTGCAAGGCAGCGATGTGCACCTGGTGCATTTGCCGCTGTTCCACACCAACGCCCAGGCCTACTCGGTGCTGGCCTGCCTGTGGGCCGGCGCCACGGCGGTGGTGCTGCCGCGGTTCTCAGCCAGCCGGTTCTGGCCGGTGTCGCTCAAGCACCGCTGCACCTGGGTCTCGATGATCCCGTTCTGCATCAAGGCGCTGATGGCGCACGAGGTACCCGCAGCGCACGCCTACCGGCTGTGGGGCGCGGCCGCCTGCGACCTGCCCACCGACCCGCATTTCCGGGTGCAGACGAT
>JANMXG010000431.1:0-8665 GCA_031394235.1 Betaproteobacteria bacterium | reverse complement strand
CCATTCGATCCCGTGAGCATCCAGCAGCGCAGCCAGCCGAGCGTTCTCAGTCTGCAGCGCCCCGACCGCATTGGGCTCAGCCCCAGCCGCCATGCGCTTTCAGCAAGCTGTCCATGTCCTCACCCACGCCGTAGCCAATGTCGTGGCTGATCTGGCGAACCGCATCCAGGCGCGCAAGCAGCGCTGGGCGCTGCGTCTGAGGCAGGGTGTCGATGACCTTCAGTGCCTGGCCAAACATCCGTACCAGCGCTTCGAAGTAGCTTTCATCGTCCAAGCTGACATCGTTGCTGAACCCCGAAGCCTGTTCGCAATAGAACACCATCAGCTCAGCCAGACCATCGGCCGTGCCCGACGCCTTCTTGTAGTCTGCGATGGCTTTCTTGGCCTTGGCCACCGAGGTGTCCTGCAGCTGCAGCACGTCCGGCCACAGCCAGCGGTCTATGCTGGCCTTGTAGGGCGCGAGCGCGTCGCCGCCCAGGCGGAGCCGGACGTGCAGAAAGGTTCGCGTGTCCTTGCTGGCTGCATAGAGGTCCTGTACGAGACTGATCAAAGCTGCCTGGTCGAAGTTCGACAACTTGGTCTTGACGTCGATCCAGGTTGGGGTGGGCTTCTTGGCCGACATGGCGGTTCTATTCGAAATGAAGTTCAAAGGGCCGGGCATTGTCTTCGTCGCTTTTGGCGGACTTTTCGGTCCAGCGACCTGCATGCTGTGCGGCTCTGCTGTACCTGTCTCAGCAATCAACGCATGCCCAAGGGTCCCGTCAGGCCGATCCGTGAAAATGGAGGTCTGAAATCGCCGCCAAACCGCCGCCAAATTGTGCTGTTTCGACCGATAAGCTATGCAAACACTGGGTCACCTCGATGATGGGCCATCATCGGGGTGTGCGCAGAAAGGTCGCCCGTTTGGGGCGTGGTGGGCGGTTTCGGCGGGCTCATTGAACCAGAGATGTTAGGCGAGCAGGGCAGGGTGGCAGCAGGTTGGGTGGCCGTGACCGCCCGCCGGCGCGAATCGCCCCAACGCAACGCCGAGCACCCGCTGCACACAGGGAAAGCCGGCACGGCGCGCTGCACCGGCCGGGCCTAAACTGATCGGCAGATGAGTGCCGTCCTCAGCCGCCCCGCAAGCCCGCCTGCCGATGTGCTTGCCGGCGCCGTCAATGCACTCACCGCCCTGGTCGCTGTGCTGTCGCTGGGCATCGTGGCCACAGGCGCTTTGGGGCCCGCCGCGATGCAGTTGGGCATTGCAGCCGCCTTGACCGCCGTGATTGCCGGCGGCCTGGTCTATGCACTCACCGGCACGACGGCGTCGCCAGCCGCCATGCCAAGCTCGGCCACCACGGTGATCTTTGCCGCACTGGCGTTGCAGGTGGGCCGCGATCCGCAGCTCGACCTGTCCAGCGCACAGGGCCTGCTGTCATGGCTCGCCGTGCTGGGCAGCGCGGTGGTGCTGATGGGGCTGCTGCAGATCGGCTTCGGCCTGGCCGGCTTGGGCCGACTGGCGCGCTTCGTACCGCAGCCGGTACTGGCGGGGTTCATGAGTGGCATCGTGCTGCTCATCCTGTTTGCGCAGGTCAGGCCGTTGCTGGGCCTGCCTATGACGAGCGTACTGACCGACCTGGCGACCTTGTCGCAGATCCAGCCCCTGGCCTTGCTGATCGGGCTGACCTCGGCAGCCGCCGTCTGGCTGCTGGGCCCGATATGGCGCGCGGTGCCGGCGTCGCTGCTGGGCCTGGCGACCGGCGTCGGGCTGTACGCAGTCCTGTCCGGCCTGATGCCGGAGGCCCGGTTCGGCAGCCTGGTGGGCGCCCTGCCGCAGGGCTGGGTCACGCCGGATGCGCTGCTGCCGCTGCGTGACGCCGCCACACGCGCCTTGTGGCAGGTGCACGGCGTCCCTGTCTTGTTGACGGCCGCCATGCTGGCGTTTATTGGCTCGCTGGAATCGATTTTCTCCGCCATCGCAGTGGACCAGATGACGGGTGGCCAGCATGACAGCCGCCGTGAACTGGTGGCCCTGGGGGTTGCCAACGTGGCCAGCGGCTTGTGCGGCGGCATGCCGCTGTCGACAGCGCGCGCGCGGGCGGTGCAGCTGATTGACGGTGGTTCTGCCGGCCGGCGCCCGGTGGTTGCCGCCGCCTTGGCTTTTGCGCTGATGTACGGCGTGGGCGGACCGCTGCTGGCAGGGCTGCCCAAGGCCGCGCTGGCCGGTGTCATGGTGACGATTGCCCTTGCACTGAGCGACCGCTGGACACGCCAGATGTTGCGTCAATGGCATAGCGGCGAGCGGTCACCGGAAGTGCGGCTGAGCCTGGCGGTGGTGGCCACCGTCTGTGCCGTGACGGCCGCCGGCGGCTTCATCGCCGGTCTGGCCGCGGGTGTGCTGTTGTCGATGCTGGTGTTCATGCGCAGCGTCAACCTGTCGCTGCTGCGTGACCGTTACAGCGCCGACCAGCGCCCGTCGCGGCACATCTACCGCCCCGAGCAGGAGGCTGTTCTGCGCGGCGTGCGCCACCGCGTGACGGTGTTTGAGCTGGAGGGCGCGCTGTTCTTCGGCAACGCCGCCCGGTTGTCCAGCGCCTGCGACACGCTCGCCAGCGGGTGCCGCTGCCTGGTGCTGGACCTGCGCCGCGTGAGCACCATCGACGAGTCCGGTGCCATGGCGCTGCAGCAGTTGTCTACCCATCTGCTGCGGCGCGGTGTGGCGCTGCTGTTGGCCGGCGTGGTGGCCGACAACCGGCATGGTCAGCGGCTGCGCGACTTTGGAAGCTTCCGCAGCATTCCGGGCGAAGGTCCACGCCCCGATTGGTGTCTGGACGCTGACCGTGCCACCGAGGCCGCAGAGCGGCTGTTGTTGGTCGATGCCGGCACGCCCGAGCCGCGGACTGGCGTGCCGCTGACCGAGAACGCACTGCTGAAGGGTCTGAACTCCGATCAGCATGCGCAGGTGCTGGCAGTGCTGTGCGAGAAGCGCCTGGCCGCGGGTGAAGTTTTGTTCCAGGAGGGCGACCCCGGCGACGCCCTTTTCTTGCTGACCGAAGGCACCGTCTCGGTCGTCGCCGCAGGCCTGTCGGTGCGCCAGCGATTCGTCACGTTCCAGGCGGGCATGATGTTTGGCGAGACGGCCATGCTCGACGGCAGTGGCCGCACTGCAGTGGCCATCGCCGACCTTCCAGCCGTGGTGCACAGGCTGGACAAATCGGCTTTCGAGACCTTGTCCGCCGCCAACCCGAATCTGGGTCAGCGCCTGGCGCTGAACATGGCGGTTCACCTGGCCGAGCGGCTGCGAGACGCGTCGACGGCGTGGCGCGCGAGTGCAGGCTGAGCGGCATCACGGCTGGGCGGCGGGGTCCAGGGCCGACTCTGCGGGCGGCGCGGGCAGTGCGTTGCCAGTTCGTCGGCGGTAGGCACGGGCACCGCGAGGCGCAGGCGTCCAGCCGCGCGGCTGCCGAGCGGTAGGCTGCACTGTCATGGGCTCCGCAGGCTGGGCGCTCGGCTTGCCCTGGAACGCCTGGTTCAGCCGCAACAGGTTGACCGGCACCAGCGCCAGGTGCAACACCATCACCGGCAGCAACTCGGCCGCTGTGCCGTATGCGATGAAAGCCGCGTTGGCGGCCAGCGCCAGCAGTCGCAACCGGCGCATATCGACGCAGATAAAGGTCAGCAGCGTCAGCAGCGCGGCAATCCAGCCCATGGCCTGAGGCCCCAGGATCGATGGCAGGTTGTCCATGCCGTCGCCTCAGCGCTGTTGCAGATTGACCGGCGGCGCAGCTGCGGCCGGTGCGGGGCGGGCCTCAATCCCGGCGGCGATAGACACGGTGCGGGCGGTACGTTGCGACATGGGGACTCTCTCCGGACGGTCTGCGGTGGCTGACCGATGAAGGCATGTTCGCGACGGCGGGCGCGGTTGGCGTACCGCTGTTCAATAGTGGACGGCGGGCGGGCCGGGCCCTCAGGGTCAGGCCCTGCGCGTGGTGGCGAGGGCATCGCCGATCTCGCGCCATGCAGCAGCGGTACGCACGAATCTTTCACGCGGCACCAGCGCGCTGTAGCGCTCGGCCAGGGCGTCGAGGTTCTGGCTGGCCGTCATGAGCAAGGTGCTGGCCCGGGGGTCCTCCTGTGCAGCCAGCACACGGTGCAGGAACAGCGGGCCGTCGATGGCTTCGCCCCACCCACCCTGGGCGGCCACGTCGGCGATCACGGCCTCGGCATTGTCCCGTGCGGCGGCCTGTTGGCCCATGGCTTGCAAGGTACAGGCCACCGCACTCCGGTAGGTGAGGGCTTCTTCCCGCGCGCTGTAGTCGGCAAACGCCCGGTGTGCGCGCCGCGCATACGCCAGGGCCTCTGGAAACCGGCCCTCTGCATAAGCCGCCAAGTGGGCGCCACTGGCAGCAAAGGCCTCTGCCCAGCGGTCGCCGGTGACTTCTGCGACGCGCAAACCCCGCAGAGCCGAGGATTCGGCGCCGCTGAGATCGCCCAACTGGTAGAGCACGTGCGAGAGATTGGCGCAAACCATGGCTTCCCTGCTGCGATTGCCAGTCTCTTGGCAATCTTGCAAGTTGCGCAAGTGCAGGTCGCGCGAGACCGCGAGGTTTCCAAGTTGCCCTTCCCGCGTGGCGAGATTGACCCGTGCGGTGATGGCACCGTGCCGGTCGCCCGCTGCGGTGTAGGCTTCCAGTGAACGTTGGAAGTGGGCTTGCCCAAGCCCCTCACCATGGGATTCCAATTGCATGACGCCCAGGTGGTTGCTGAGCGCACCCGCGGCGCTCAGGTTGCCAGTGACCTGCGCAAACCCCAGCCCTTCTTGACCATAGGCCAGCGCCTCTCGGGTGCGGCCTAACCGGATCAGCGCAGCCAACATCCTGCCTCGGACGTCCGCTTCCGCCACGGGCGAGCGACCTGCGACTCGCGCAATTCGCTCGGTGCCCAGCGCCAGTACGGCTTCGAACTGTCCGTCTTGGAAGTGGCGCCACATCTGGTGTTTGGCCACCTCCAGGCGCAACAGGTCGTCGTCCAGCCGCTGCGCAAGGCGGTTCAGTTCGGCGATCTCGAGGTCGGTCGCAGCGGCGTCGCCACGGCGCTCAGCCACATTCGTGCGGACACGGTAGATGCGGACCCGACGCTGCAGGTCGGTGCCGTCATCCAGCGCCAGCGCACGCTCGGCATGGGCCAGTGCGACGGTGTCCGCCTGTCGGCGCGACGCATCTTCAGCCGCCAGCAGCCAGTAGTGCTCCGCCTGACCAGTGCTGCCCGCGCGCTCGAAGTGTTCGGCGATGTGGCTGGCCGTTTCGGCCTCGCGCCCGGTGCTGCGGGCCTGCAGCCACAGCGCGGCCTGGCGGTGGCCTTCCCGCTTGTCGGGTTTGAGCACGGTGCCGTAGGTCACTTGGTGCAGCAGATGGTGGCGAAACGCGTATTCCTGCGTGCCTTCAAAGCTGCTGCGCGCTTGCGGCAAGGCCAACTCGCGCTGGCTCAGGGCCGGCAGGTGCGCCACCGCGCCCGGGTTGATCGCGGCCAGCGCCGCATTCCAGAATTGCGCGCCCACCACACTGGCCTGCTGCAAGCTTTGGCGTTCACCAGGCTTCAGGGCGTCCAGCGTGGCCTGCAGCACCGCCACCAGCGAGGTGGGCACTTGCAAAGCCTGCAGTTGGCTGTCTTGCACCTGCCAGTGGTCAGATTGGACCGGCCCGTCCGATCCGCCCGCCTGGGTCTGGATGACGCCAGTGTCCACCAGCATCTGCACCAGCGCTTCCATGTAGTACGGGTTGCCTGCTGCCTGCGCCGACAACAAGGCCTGCAGTTGCGGCGCCGGCCGAGCCAGGCGCTGCAGCAAGGCGCCGGCCAGTGCCTGGCGGGCGGGCTCCGCCAGCGGTTCCAGCACCAGGCGCTGGTGGACCGGCCAGCCGCTGGCCCAGTCGAGCCGGCGCAGCAGCAGTTCCGGCCGGGCACCGCACAGCACTACCAGGGGCAGATCTGCGCTGACAGCCACCAGATGATCGATGGCGTGCAGCGATTCATCGTCGGCCCACTGCAGGTCGTCCAGCACCAGCACCAAAGGTTGCTGTGCAGCTTGCAGGCGCAGGTACTGGGCCCAGGCATGCAACCCGCGCGCGCGCAGTTGTTTGCCGTCGCGCAGGATGCCGGCGACGCAGGGGCTGGCGCTGTAGTCCAGGCCAATGAGCTGCCCGAGCATCGCCGTTTGCTCTTCAGCCGCCGCGCCAAAGATCGGCGCCAAGGCCGCTGAAAATTTCTGTTGTGCCTGCGCCTGTGTGTCGCTGTCCTGCACGCCGTGGTGCCAGAACAGCAGGTCGCGCAGCAGGCCGTACGGCTGGTTCAGGCCCTGGGGGTGGCTGCTGGCTGACCACAGGGCTGCGGTGCGCGCTGGCATGAACCCATCGGCCCGCAAGGCGGCTTGCAGTTCCGCCAGGGCCTCAGCCAACAACCGGCTCTTGCCCAGCCCCGCTTCGCCCAACACCGTGGCGGCACCGAGTCCGCCGTGCGAGAAGACCCCGGCCGCCAGGTCGCGCAGGGCTGCGAGTTCGGCGTCACGGCCCACCAGTGCGCTGGCCACGCCTTCCACACCGTGCCGCAAGCCCCGCAGGCGCCGTCCGCGTTCACCCAGCACCAGGTAGGTCTGCAGTGGCTCCTGCAAGCCCTTGACCTGCAGCGCCGGTTGCGCCTTCACGTTGAAGAGGCCCTGCACCTGGCGGTAGGTGTCAACACTGATGCACAGCGCGCCGGCCGGAGCGGCCTGCTCCAGCCGAGCCGCGATATTCACCGCCAGGCCGCTAAGGCTCTTGTCGTTCTCCACCCCGCCGCCGCGCACCACGCCGCCGGTGTGGATGCCGACTCGGGCGTTGAAGCCTTCAAAGCCATACCGGCGTTTGATGTCATCACCACGCCGCGCCGCCTCAGCCAGCAGGGCCAGGCCGCAGTGCACCGCGCGCTCGGCGTCGTCTTCTCGGGTGCCGGCGGCGTCATGCGCGCCGAAGGCCACCTTGAGGTTGTCGCCGGCATAGCGCAGCACCTCGCCGCCATGCTGCTGGACGATGGCGGAGAAGGCGGCCAGCGCGCCGTCGACCACCGTCTGCACCTCTTCAGGGTCGAGCCGTTGAATGAGTTGCGTGCTGCCGACGATGTCCAGAAACAGCACGCTGACCTGGCGCAGGCGCCGGGAGGGCTCGGCCGGCGCAGCGGGCGGCCGCTGTGCACTCAGCGCGGCCAGGCGTTCGAGCAGTGGTGCCAGCGCGGCATCGACCAGCGCGTCGCCCAGCAATGCCCGGCGTTCTTGCAGCGCTGCGATGGCGGCTTCGAGGCCTTGACGGAGGTCTGGTGGGGAAGTCATCCGCGGCAGTTTAGAGGCGCCTGCTGGCCTAGACGACTGCGCTGGGTCGCACCTTGACGCGCCTTCCATCGCCAAAATGATGCGTCGCTAAACGCACGATGGGGTGCGCCATGAAACCCTCGGCCGCCAGCGTCTCCAGCCAGCGCCAGCGCCTCGATCACGTTGCGGTGCCAGGGCACGGGGTTGCGCACCCGCTCGCGCAATTCGGGGTCGCTGAAGCCGTTGAGCACCTGCTCCATTGCGGCCGCCGCCAGCGCCGGCAGGCCGAGCGCCGCCGCGGCGCACGCGCGGTGCAGTTCGCGCCAGCCGGATTGGCCCGCCGCAATTGCAGGTCGGCGATGGCGTCTCGCGGGGCCTGCCGGGCGTCTTTCCCGGTCGGCATGTCGGATGGTCTCATCGGCGCCGTGGCCGAGGGTTCTGCGATCAGGGAGGAGGGGGCCGCGGTGCGGGCAGTTGCGCAATTCACACCGAGTGCGCCGCCGCCCCCGCATCACAGACCTCGCGGCGCAAGGTGGTGGCGCGCAGAAACTGCTTGCGGGGCACGAACTCGGCGCAGCGGTCGGCCAAGGCGTTGAGCTGCTGATGCGCGGTGGCCAGCAAGCCGGACGCGCGCGGGTCGCCCCTGAGCGCCAGCCCCCGGTAGAGGTGGATCGGGCCGTTGAAGCACTCTTCGGTCCAGCGCCCTTGTTCGCCAGACGATGCCGACCCAGGTTCACCGCTTCCTCGAACTTCGTGTCCAGAATCAGGCGCCAGACTTGGTCTCTTGCCACGTTCAGTCGCAGCCCATCGTCATCCAGCCTGTCGGCCAGGAACTCCAGCACAGCGGTGCCCTCGGCATGGTCTGCGGCGCGACCGGCGCGCATCAGGGCAGCCGCACGCACAAGGTGGATGCGCACCTGGCTGCGAAGGTCGCTACCGTCGTCCAGCGCCAGCGCCAGCGCCAGCGCCAGCGCACGCTCGGCGTGCGCCAGTGCGGCGCTGTCGGCCTGGCGCAGCAATGCATCTTGGGCGGCCAGCGTCCAGCAGTGGACGGCGCAATCGGTGACACCCGCGCGCTCGAAGTGCTCGGCGATCTGGCTGGCTATTTCGGCCTCGCGCCCGGCGCGCCGCGCCTGCAGCCACAGTGCCGCGCGGTGGTGGGCCTCGCGCTATGCAGGTTCTGCAGCCGGTCTACCTGAAGATGCCACCGATCGTCTGCGGTCTGGATGACGCCGCGGTCCACCAGCATCTGCAGCAGCGCTTCCATGCAGTACGGATTGCCCGCGGACTGGCTGGACAGCAGCGCCTGCAGCTGCGGCGACGGTTCGGCCATGCGCTGCAGTAGGGCCT
>JANMXG010000430.1:0-3981 GCA_031394235.1 Betaproteobacteria bacterium | reverse complement strand
GCTCAGGTCGTAGGTGTCCTCGTTGTAGAAGAGGCGGCCGAACAGGGCCTGCACGGCGTCCTCAGTGGGCGGCTCGCCGGGGCGCATCATGCGGTAGATTGCCACGCGCGCCGCCAGCTCATCGGCTGTTTCGTCAGCGGCCAGTGTCTGGCTGATGTAGGCGCCTTGGTCCAACTCGTTGGTGAACAGGCACTGGATGTCCTTGACGCCTGCCGCGCGCAGCTTTTTCAGCAGCAGGTCGGTCAGCTCTTCGTTCGCCTTGGCGATGATCTCGCCGGTATCGGCGTCCACCATGTTGCGGGCAACGATACGGCCCACCACGTAATCCTCGGGCACCGACACAAACTGCGTGCCGTTGGTCTCGAGCGAGCGCACATGGCGTGCCGTGATGCGCTTGTCTTTCTCGACAACAACCTTGCCGTCTTTGTCGGTAATGTCGAAACGCGCCACTTCGCCCTTCAGGCGGTCGGGCACGAACTCCATTTGCGCACCGACATCCATCAGCCGGAAGCTGTCGAAGTCGAAAAAGTTGGCCAGAATCGCTTCCGGGTTCAGGCCGATGGCCTTGAGCAGAATCGTCACCGGCATCTTGCGGCGGCGGTCGACACGGAAGTACAGGATGTCCTTGGGGTCAAACTCGAAGTCCAGCCAGGAACCACGGTACGGAATGATGCGCGCTGAGAACAGCAGCTTGCCCGAACTGTGGGTCTTGCCCTTGTCATGCTCAAAGAACACGCCCGGTGAGCGGTGCAACTGGCTGACGATGACCCGCTCGGTGCCATTGACGATAAACGAGCCGTAGTCGGTCATGAGCGGCACTTCGCCCATGTAGACCTCTTGCTCCTTGATCTCCTTGACCACCTTGGCCGGCGATGACTCGCGGTCATAGATGATCATTTGCAGCTTGGCGCGCACGGCAGCGGCGAAAGTCAGGCCGCGTTGCTGGCATTCCCGCACGTCAAACGGCGGTTTCGCGATGTTGTACTCAATGAACTTCATCTCGACCATGTTGTTGTGCGACACGATCGGGAAAGCCGAGAGAAACGCCGCCTGCAGACCTTCAGGCTTGCGCTTGGAGGGCGGCAGTTCTTTCTGCAGGAAGGCCACGTAGGCCTCCCGCTGCATGGTCAAAAGGTACGGAACGCTCAAAACGTTCGCGCGCTTGCCGAAACTCTTGCGAATTCGCTTGCGCTCGGTGTAGCTGTAGGGGGTTGCTTGCGCCATGGATACTCCGTTTCGATGACGCCTGCCAGGGCCCGGGCAAACGTCTCGTCGGCGACTGGCACCGGGCGCACGCCCACCCTCAGCACTGTGAGGGAGACGGCCCGAAGCTTGGTGGCTGGCCACTACCAGCCGCTGGCGGACAACCCCGGCATTGCACCGAAGTCCGACCAAACTGGTTCTCTGCAGTCGGTTCAGAGAACACTTGGAAAAGCCTTACAGGATAACCCGAAAGACGCTTGCAGGTGTTCTTCAGGGCGGGAAGCCCTAAAGGCTAAAAGCGGTCAAGGCTTTTAGCCCCAAAAACCAAAGGCTGGTCCAACGACCAGCCCTGAATCAATCGAGTGCGGAGCGTCAAGAGCGTCCCGAGGTTGGTTCGAGAAGCGCAGCCGTACACCTGTACGGCGAGCATCACAGGACCAAGATCGGGTCGCGCAGCAGCTCCGAGCCGATTTATTACTTGATTTCGGCCTTGGCGCCAGCGTCGAGCAGCTTCTTGAGTGCTGCGTCGGCATCGGCCTTGGGGATCGCTTCCTTGACCGCCTTGGGAGCGCCGTCGACCAGGTCCTTGGCTTCCTTCAGGCCCAGGCCCGTCAGCTCGCGCACGGCCTTGATGACCTGCACCTTTTGGGCGCCGGCTTCAAGCAGCATCACGTTGAATTCGGTCTGCTCTTCGACCACGGCTGCGGCAGCGCCGCCACCGGCGGCCGGCGCGGCCATGGAGGCGGCGGACACGCCGAATTTCTCTTCGATGGCCTTGACCAGGTCGTTGAGTTCCATCTCGGACATGCTGTCCATGGCGGTCAGAAATGCGTCTTTATCGAATGCCATTTGGGTTTCTCGATTCAAAAATAGGTTGGGATCGTGCTTGCGAAGATCGGTCAGGCGGCTGCCGGCGCGTCAGGTGCTGCGGGTGCAGCATCAGCAGCGGGGGCGGCGTCAGTGACAGTTGCTGCGTCAACAGCGGGTGCGGGTTCAACGGTTGCTGCAGTTTCAGCGGCGGGTGCCGCTTCAGCTACAGGTGCCGCTTCAGCCACCGGCGCTGCTGCTGCGTTTTTCTCGGCCAGGGCCGACAGCACTGCTGCAAATCGCTGGATCGGCGATTTCAGCAAGCCGGCGATCTGGGAGATCAGCACTTCGCGGCTCGGGATGGCTGCCAGGGCCTTGACCCCGTCAGCGTTCAGCGACTTGCCCGCGTAGGCGCCACCGATGATGACCAACTTGTCGTTGCCCTTGGCAAAGTCGGTAATGACTTTGGCCGCGGACACCGCGTCTTCAGAAAAGCCGTAAATCAGCGGGCCAGCCATGCTCTCCGATGCCACCTCGAACGGGGTTCCGGCCACGGCACGGCGAGCCAGTGTGTTCTTCAGCACATGAAGATACACACCCTTCTCGCGCGCTTCGCGGCGCAACTTGTTCAGGTGTTCAACGGTGAGGCCACGGTACTGGGCCAGCGCGAGGGTCTGGGACTTGGCGGCTTGCGCCGACACGTCCGCGACCACGGCCGCCTTCTCGTTGCGATTGAGACTCAAGGTCTGCTCCTCACAAAATCGCGCCTTCGGGTTGGGCGGACACTGCCGCCTTGGCCCTCCGGCGCACCGGGGTTGCAGCGACCAAACCTTCTGGCATCCGGCTTGACAGGGCTTTCACCCCGGCATCGGAATCCTTCAGGCGGGACCGCCATCTGCGCTGACCTGACCGCTTTCACCTGACGGTGGAAGCGGCTGAATTAAGAGGCCTTGAAGCCTCGCCAGCGGTCTTGGATGGCCCGTTTGCGGTTTTGACACCGACAACGGCCCACCAAACTCGTCACCTCCGCGCTAGACAGGCGCAGGGGCTCAAATACTTCAGGCCGATGCCGTCATCGACTGCATGTCGACGCGCACACCCACACCCATGGTCGAGGACACCGCCAGCTTGCGCAGGTAGACACCCTTGCTCGACGCCGGCTTGGCCTTGGCCAGCGCGTCCAGCAGCGCGGCCAGGTTGCCCTTGAGCTTGTCGGAATCAAACGAACGGAGACCGATGGTGCCGTGGATGATGCCGCCCTTGTCAACCCGGAACTGCACCTGGCCGGCCTTGGCGTTGCGCACCGCAGTGGCGACGTCCGGCGTGACTGTGCCGACCTTGGGGTTAGGCATCAGGCCACGCGGGCCCAGGATCTGGCCCAGCGTACCGACCACGCGCATCGTGTCGGGCGAGGCGATCACGACGTCGAAGTCCATCTTGCCGGCCTTGATGTCGGCCGCCAGATCGTCCATGCCGACGATGTCGGCACCCGCGGCGCGGGCTTCATCTGCCTTGGCGCCCTGGGCGAACACCGCCACGCGCTTGGTCTTGCCGGTGCCGTTGGGCAGCACAACCGCGCCGCGCACCACCTGGTCTGACTTCTTGGCATCGATGCCGAGTTGCACTGCCACGTCGATGGACTCATCGAACTTGGCGGTGGCGCATTCCGTGACGATCGCAATGGCGTCGTCGAAGGTGTAGAGCTTGAGTGAGTCGGCCTTGCCGGCGGTGACTTTCTGGCGCTTGGTGAGCTTGGCCATGTCAGACCCCTTCAACCGTGATGCCCATCGAACGGGCGGAACCTGCAATCGTGCGCACTGCGGCGTCCATGTCGGCGCCTGTGAGGTCCTTGATCTTGATCTTGGCGATCTCCTCAAGCTGGGCACGGGTGATCTTGCCGACCTTCTCCAGGTGCGGGCGGCCCGAACCCTTGTCGATCTTGACGGCCTTCTTCAGCAACACGCTCGCCGG
>JANMXG010000429.1:0-2752 GCA_031394235.1 Betaproteobacteria bacterium | reverse complement strand
GGTGGTGCGGGTGCAGGACTACCCGGGCCTGGGCAACCTGATGCTGCGCGTGGCCATCGCCCACCAGCTGTGCGACAAGCAAGGCATCAAGTGCGAGCAGCGCACCATCCCCGCCGCGCCGCTGGGCCTGCAGACGCTGCTGGCCGGCGATCTTGAAGTGGCCTTCGGCCCGCCCGAGGTGATGGTGCAGGCCGCAGCCAAGGGCGCCGAGATCCGCATTCTGGGCAACGGTGCACGCGGCTCCCTATTTTTTGTCGTCGCCGGCAACCCCCTCGACACGCCCAACGCCGCCAAGGGCTATCCGGCGGTGATGCAGGATTTCAAGGGCAAGAAGATCGGCGTCACCGCCCGCGGCACGGGCGCCGAGTTCCAGTTCGTCGATCTGCTCAAGGGCGCCGGGATGAGCGCTGCCGATGTCACGCTGGTGGCCGTGGGTGCGCCCAACACCGCACTGCCGGCGCTGACCCACAAGCAGGTGGACGCGGTGATGGCCTTCGAGCCGATGAGCGGCTTCTGCGAGGTGCTCAAGGCCTGCCGGGTGGTGGTGGACCCGCGCAAGGGCGAAGGCCCGGCCGAACTGCTGGCAGTGGCCAACGCCGGGTCGGTGCTGACGGTGCGCAATGACTACCTGCTGAAAAAACCCCAGGCCGTGGCCGGCTTTGTGGCGGCGATGAAGGAGCCCGAAGCCTTCATGCAGAACCCGGCCAACTGCGACGCCGTGCTCAAGGTGTCGCTAGACACCTTCAAGATTGAAATCCCCAAGGGGCCCGAGGGGGTGGCGGCCGTGCTCAAGACCTCGCTGCCAGCCTACCGGTTCGCGATGGATGCCAAGTCGGTGCAGGCCGCTGCCGACTACAGGCTGGCCAGCAAGCAGTTGGAGAAGGCCTTCGACACCAACCGCCTGGTTTTTGGCAAGTGCCGCCGCTGTGCTGACCCTGCCCGATCCACCCACCAAGGCCTTGCGATGCTGATGCCGGCCCGGCCGGCCACCGCCGCCGCCACCGCCGCCACCACAGCAGTGGCGGCGGTGGAGGTGCACGACCTGTCGCTCAGCTTCGACTGTGTCCGCCCCCACGGCGCTGGACAACGCCGCCTTCGGCCTCAAGATGCATGGCCTCGGTACGGCCGAGTGCCGCGCCACCGCCCGGCAGATGCTGGCCCGGGTGGGGCTGTCAGGTTTCGAGAACAGCTACCCCAAGGCCCTGTCGCACGGCATGCGCCAGCGTGTTGCATTGGCCCGCACCTTTGCCATCCAAGCCGACCTGCTGTTGATGGACGAGCCCTTCGGCGCGCTCGACGCCCAGACCAAGCTGCAGCTGCAAGACCTGCTGCTGTCCTTGTGCCAGGACTCACAACGCAGCGTGGTGTTCGTCACCCACGATCTGTCCGAGGCGGTGGCGGTGGCCGACCGGGTGGTGGTGATGTCGTCGCGGCCCGGGCGCATCGTCGCCGATGTGCCGGTCGACCTGCCGCGCCCGCGCTCGATCAAGGCGCTGCAGCGCGACCCGCACTTCCATGCGCTGTACGCCCAGCTGTGGGCACACCTGGAACAAGGCTGGAGCAGCCATGAAGGATGACCCCCGCAAAGCGCGCTGGCGCCAGGCTGCGGCGCATGCGCTGTTCCTCACGCTGCTGCTGGGCAGCTGGGAATACGCCTCGGCCCGCGGCTGGCTGTCGGCCACCTTCTTTGGCCAACCCAGCGGCATTGCCGAGTTCCTGGCCAACAACGTGGCCGACGGCAAGCTCTGGACCGACCTGGGCTACACCCTGGCCGGCACGGCGATGGCCTTTGTGCTGGGCGCCAGCCTGGCCATCGCGGTCGGCCTGGCGTTTGTGCGCTTCCCGGCGCTGGCGCATTTTCTCGAGCCCTACTTCAGCGCGCTCAACGTGATGCCGCGCATCGCGCTGGCGCCGCTGTTCATCCTCTGGTTCGGGCTGGGGCTGGGCTCCAAGGTGGCGATCGGCTTTTCACTGACCTTCTTCATCGTGCTGTCAGCCACGGTGGCCGGCATGCGCGGCGTCAGCGCCGACCACCTCACGCTGTGCCGCACGTTGGGCGCCCGCCCGGCCCAGGTGTTCTTCTCGGTGACGCTGCCCGGCGCCGTGCCCGTGTTGTTCTCGGGCCTGCGGCTGGGCTTGATCTACGCGCTGCTGGGGGTGGTCGGTGGCGAGATCATCGCCAGTGAAAAAGGCCTGGGCCAGTCACTGGCCTACCTGGGCTCCACCTTCAACCTCAACGGCGTGATGGCCTTGCTGCTGGTGCTGG
The DNA here is from genome assembly GCA_031394235.1 of Betaproteobacteria bacterium. Lineage (GTDB taxonomy): Bacteria > Pseudomonadota > Gammaproteobacteria > Burkholderiales > Burkholderiaceae_C > Pseudaquabacterium. The sequence continues at coordinate 486 of JANMXG010000429.1, read as the reverse complement.
CCCTGCTGGGCGTCAGCGTGGTGCGCGGCATGACCTGGATCGAAATGCGCCTGCTGCACTGGCAATAGTCCCCCGCCCAACACCCCCCTGCCCGAAGGAGGCACCCCAAGGCCAATACCCCAGCCCCCAACCTGATCAACATCAAGCGGCGCTACAAGCACATCCGGCCCGAGCCGAGGATGCCCAACTTCGCCGCCTGGATCGAAGGGGTTGACCTGACCCAGCCCCTGACCGACCCGGTCAAGGCCGAATTGCGCCAAGCGCTGTTTGACTTCGAGGTGATCTTCTTCCGGCCTCAGACCATCACGCCGGCCCAGCATGTGGCGCTGGCCAAGGTGTTCGGCCCGGTATCGTCGGGCTCGTATTTCGAGCGCAAGCCCGGTGCGCCCGAGCTGAAGGTGCTCGTCTCCGACCGCGAACACCCGCCGTCGATCGACAACAGGCACACCGACATCCGCTGGAAGCCCGAGCCGCCGCTGGTCACCG
>JANMXG010000428.1:0-18288 GCA_031394235.1 Betaproteobacteria bacterium | reverse complement strand
CCCGCTTCGTATGGCGCGCTCGGCCTACCTCACCGGCTTCGGCCCCCGCACCTGCGGCCCCTGGCGGTGCCGGGCGAGCCGCTGCCAGCCCTCAGAAGCCCGAACCGGGCGTCAGCAGAAAAGCCGCTTCTTCAGCGGTGTTGGCCCGACCCAACAGCGCATTGCGGTGTGGAAATCGGCCAAAACGCGCCACGATGTCGTGGTGCTGCTGGGCCCAGTCCACCAGGCGGGCTGGGCTGGCCAGCGCCGGTTCATCCTGTTCAAGCTGCCTGAACAGCTGTACCGCGGTGCGCTGGTGCGACAGGTCCTCGGCATGCTCAAACGGCAGGTAGACAAATTGTCGCTGCACGCCGGTGAGCGCGCGATCCAGACCCGACGCCACCAGGGCGCGTGCGATGTGCAGCGCCTGGGGGTCGCCAGCAAAGGCGCGTGGCGTGCCGCGAAAGTGGTTGCGGGTGAACTGGTCCAGCAACAGCAGCCGGGCCAGTGCCGGCAGCGCCTGCAGCGGGCGGTTGACCCAGTCCTGAGTCAGGTCGGCCTCGCCGCCGGCCAGCGCCTGCTCGATCAGCGGGCCGAAACGGCGGCCGATCTCAGCATCGAAAGCCGCGTCCTTGCGGAACCAGGCGGTGCGGGTCTGGGCGTAGCCCGGATCGTCGGTGGGGCCGAACCAGAAGTCCAGCACTTCGAGGGCGGTGGTGTGCATCGGGGGGTCTCCTGAGGGATGGCGCCAAGGGTCTCAGTCCAGCCGGGCGCCGGAGTCTTTCACTGCCTTGGCCCAGCGCGGCATCTCGGCCGCCAGGAAGCGGCCAAAGTCGTCGCTGCCCAGAAAGGCCGGATCGGCGCCTTGCTGCACCATGCGGCTGCGGATTTCTGGCGCGTCGAGCGCGGCCTTGAACGCGGCCGACAGCTTGTCCAGCACCGGCCTGGGCGTGCCGGTGGGCGCCAGCACGCCGTAGAAGCCGACCACCTCGAAGTCCTTGATGCCGGCCTCGATCATCGTGGGCACGTCGGGCAGCGCCGGGTTGCGGGCGCGGCTGGTGACGGCCAGCGCGCGCAGCTTGCCGCTCTTCACATAAGACGCAGCCTGCGGGATGGACTCGGCCATCAGCTGCACCTGCCCGCCCATCAGGTCGGTGAAGGCGGGCGCGCTGCCGCGGTAGGGGATGTGCACGATGAACGTGCCGGTGGCCTGCTTGAACATTTCGGGCACCAGGTGGCTGATGCCGCCGTTGCCGGCCGAGCCGTAGTTCAGCTGGCCCGGGCCGGCCTTGGCCAGGGCCACCAGCTCGGCCACGTTGCGCGCTGGCACCGCTGGGTTCACCACCAGGGCCAGGGGCTGCTGCGCGGTGCGGGCCACCGGGGCAAAGTCTTTCAGCGTCTGGTAGGACAGCTTGCTGTAGATCGCCGGGTTGATCACCATCGTGCCGGTGTTGGCCATCAGCAGGGTGTAGCCGTCGGGCTCACTGCGGGCGACAAACTCGGCACCTACACCGCCGCCCGCACCGGCCTTGTAGTCGACGATCACCGGCTGGCCGAGCAGCGTGCCCAGCTTGTCGGTCAGCAGCCGGGCATGGGCGTCTAGCGGTCCACCGGCCGGGAAGCCGATGATCAGCTTGATGGGTTTGCCTGGAAAGGTCTGGGCCGCTGCCGGCGCGCTGGCGATCAAAGGCCCCAGCGGCCACAACTGCCACAGCATCGTCAGCGACGCGTTCACCAGCAGGCGGGTCTGTGCCAGCCGCCGGCGGCTGTGGGGGCACGGCAGGCTCATGGGTGTTCCAGCAGATCTTGGGTGTCGGGGTGGCGCCGCATGTATGCCCGCACATAGCCGCAGACCGGGCGCACCCGCCAGCCCAGCGCCCGGGCCTGGGCCAGCACGGCCCGCACCAGGGCGGCGGCCAGGCCCTGGCCCTGCAATGCGGCGGGCACCTCGGTGTGCACGATGTGCATCACATTGCCCACCAGCCGGTAGTCGGCGACGCAGCTACCCCCACCGACGGCGGCTTCAAAGCGCTGCCCAGCGCGGTCATGGGTGACGTTCAATTCGGGCATGGTCAGCCTCAGGTTTGGCAGCGGGCTGGCGCGGTCAGCGGGCCAGCTGCTGCCACAGGAAGGCAAATTCCAGCGCCAGCATGTCGGCTTTCTGGCGGTTGTCGGCGGCGCCGGCATGGCCGCCTTCGATGTTCTCGTAGTACAGCGGCGTGTGGCCCTGCGCCATCATGCGGGCGGCCATCTTGCGGGCGTGGCCAGGGTGCACCCGGTCGTCCCGGGTGGAGGTGGTGAACAGCACCTTGGGCAGGGTCACGCCGGGTTTTACGTTCTGGTACGGGCTGTAGGCGCTGATCCAGGCCCACTCGGCGGGCTTGTCCGGGTCGCCGTACTCGGCCATCCAGGACGCGCCGGCCAGCAGCTTGTGGTAGCGCTGCATGTCCAGCAACGGCACCTGGCAGACCACCGCGGCAAACAGCTCGGGCCGCTGCAGCATCACCGCGCCTACCAGCAGGCCGCCGTTGCTGCCGCCCTGGATGCCCAGGTGCTTGGCGCTGGTGACACGGGTCGCAATCAAGTCCTCGGCCACGGCGGCAAAGTCGTCGTAGCTGCGCTGCTTGTTGGCCTGGATCGCGGCCTGGTGCCAGGCCGGACCATATTCACCACCGCCCCGGATATTGGCAACCACCAGCACCCCGCCGTGGGCGTACCAGGCAGTGCCAAAAGCGCCCGAGTACCAGGGGTTCTTGGAAATCTCGAAGCCGCCGTAGCCGTTGAGCACCGTCGGGTTGTTGCCGTCGGCGACAGCGCCCTTTGGCCAGACGATGAAGTAGGGCACGCGGGTGCCGTCCTTGGACGTGGCAAAACGCTGCTCGACCCGCATGCCGCTGGCGTTGAAGTAGGCCGGCAATGACTTCAGCGATACCAGGCGGTCTTGCGCTGTGCTGCCCAGCAGCAGCGAGTCGGGCGTCAGGAAGTCGGTGTAGGTGAGCTGGAAGTCTTCGCCCAGGCTGTCCTGGTGAGTGCGGTCCCGGTCCAACTCGGGGTCGTGCAGTGCGCTGGCGTGCAAGGTGCCGGGGAAGGGCGTCTTGATCTCGCGCCCCACCCAGCCACTGCCCTCGGGCCGCCACGCCTCCAGCTTGCCGGCCACGTTGTCCAGCAGGTTGAGCAGCACCTGGCTGCGGGTGGTGCTGAAACCCGCCAACGACCGGGTGGCGCTGGGCGTGAACAGCGCCTGCAGCGGGGGAATCGCCGCGCTGTTGGCAGCGGCGAGGATCTCGTCGGCGTCACCCACCAAGAGCGAGCCGCCTGGCCAGCGGGTGCCGGCCACGGTCCAGGCGCTGCGCAACTTCACCAGCGCACGCTCGCGCCAGAAGGTGATGTCGGCGTCGTCCGGCAGATTGATGGGCTGCAGCCGATCACCCACCAGGAGAAACTGCTGGTGGTGGTAGAAATCGGTGGACCGGGTGAAGACGGTGCGTTCAAAGCCGGGCGTGGCATCGACGCTGACGCTTGCCGAGACATCCTGCGCCTGGCCCTCGAACACGGTGGTGGCTTGGGCCAGCGGCTGGCCACGCTGCCAGCGCTTGATCACCCGCGGGTAGCCTGAATCGGTCAGCGAGCCGGGGCCGAAGTCGGTGCCGACGTAAACCGCATCCCGGCTGTGCCAGGTGACGCGGCTCTTGGCCTCTGGCAGTGCAAAACCACCGTCGACAAAACGTTTGGCGGCGGTGTCGAACTCCCGCACCAGGTGGGCGTCGGCACCGCCGCGCGACAAACTCACCAGGCAACGGGTGTACTCCGGGCCCAGGCAGGTGGCGCCGCCCCAGACCCAGTTTTCACCTTCGGCCTTGGCCAGCGCGTCCAGGTCGATCACCGTGTCCCAGCCTGGATTCGGCTTGCGATATTCATACAGCGTGGTGCGGCGCCACAGGCCGCGGGGGTGGTCTGCGTCGCGCCACAGGTTGTAGAACTGGGCGCCGCGCCGGCTGACGTAGGGGATCTTGTCGCGGGAATCGAGGATCGCCCGGAAGCCGTCCCGCATTGCCGCAAACCGCGGCTGCTGCGTCAGCACGGCGCGCGATTCGGCGTTGCGGGCCCGCACCCAGTCCAGGGCGCGCTCGTCCTGCACTGCCTCCAGCCAGAGGTAGGGGTCGTCACTGGTGGCGGCGGTCGAAGCGGTTGGGGCAGCGGGTGTGGCCGGGGTCGGGGCAGTCAGGGCGGTCATGGGCGTGAGCGCGGCGAGCGCGCCAATCAAGGTGCACAACAGGGCGGACTTCATGGCAAAGCCTGGCCGGCGCGGGCGGTGGGCAGGGCGCGCGGCATCAGTTGCCACCGCGCCACAGCGCTTGGGGCAGCACCTCGACCGATTGCTTGCCGTCGCTGACATAGACATGGCCGTCCTGGATGCTGACCTGCAACTGCATCGAGCGCTGGGCCATCGCCGCCAGTGCCTGGCTTTGCTCGGACGGCAGTTGCCAGATCTCCAGGTTGCGCAGCCGGCTGATCTTGTTGGCGATGCCGGCATACCAGATCGGCGCCGAGTTGCTGTAGCAGTACAGCGTGACCCGGCGGGCGCGGCCACAGGCCTTCGCCAGCCGGCGGTCCTCGGGCTGGCCCACTTCGACCCAGTGCAGCAGCTGGTCGGACAGGTCTTTTTGCCACAGGTCGGGCTCGTCGGCGTCGGCCATGCCACGCGCCAGCTGCAGCGCGCCCTGGTGGTCGTCGGCGGGCACGTTGAGTGCAAAGGCCAGCAGCCGGGCCATCAACCGCTCTTCGGTCTCGGACGGCTGCAGCGGCAGTGTCAGCAGGTGGTCGCCGTAGACATTGCGGTCCATGTCGGCGATTTGCAGGTGGGCTTTGTAGATCGTGGCTTTGATGGCCATCAGGGGCGTGCTCCGAGCATGCCGTGGGCGGTAGGTGAACCCACAAGGCAAAGGCGGCACTGTGCCACAGCACCCGAACCACCGCCGCGCTGCCGTGTCCGGGCTGGCGGGCAAATCCCCGGATGCCCGCAGCGGCATCGGCGCCAAAATGGGCCATGCCCGACGAGACAGCCTGTGCCGTGCCGGACCCCGCGCAGCCCGTACAAGCGGCTTTCCAGCGGTCGCGCCTGCGGGCTTACCGGCGCAGTGCGCCGACGGCGGTGCTGGGCAATCTGCTGGCAGCCGCGCTGCTGTTGTGGAGCCTGGCCGGCGTGGGGGCCACGCCGCTGCGACCGGCTTGGCTGGGCGCGCTGGCGCTGGCGCTGGTGTTGCGCGGTGCGCTGTGGTGGCGTCAGCGGGCCCCGATAGCGCCTACCGCGCTGCAGGGCTGGATCAACCGCTACCGGGCGGTCATCGGCCTGCAGGGGCTGGTCTGGGGCGCGGTGGCGTGGTTGCCGGCCGACCTGGGTGATGCGCAGATCCAGGCGGCATTGCTGTTTTTGCTGCTGGGTCTGACCTTTGGCGCGATGACGCTGACGTTCTTCGACATGACGGCAGCCTTGCTGTTTGCCGCCGGTGTCACCGTGCCGCTGGCCTGGCGGCTGGTGACGCTGCCGCAGCCACTGCGGCCGGCCACCCAGGTTGCCGGCGGGGTGGCAGCATTGCTGCTGGTGATGTGGATCGTCGGCGCCCGCCGGATCAACCGGGACCGTCTGGCCTGGGCCGCCACACGCCGGGCCGAGGCTGCCAGCACAGCGGAGGCGCGCACCGCGCAAGACCTGCTGGGGCTGATTTTCGAGCACGCCGGCCAGGGCATCTCGGTATTCGGCCCCGACTTGCGCCTGCGCGCCTGGAACACCCTGACACTGGTCACCACCGGCATACCCGCGGAACAGGTGCACGTTGGGCTGTCGCTGCGCGAGGCCTTGCTGTGCCTGGCACGTCAAGGTGAGTTTGGCGAGGTCGACCCCGAGCACGAGGCCGACCGGCGGCTGGCCGTGCTGTCCAGCCGCCACGCCAGTGTGACGCGCCAGTTGCGGCCCAACGGCCGCCGCATCGAGATCCACCACAACCCGCTGCCCGACGGCGGCCTGGTGCTGGTGCATGTCGACATCACCGAGCGGCTGGCCTCGCAGGCGGTGCTGGCCGAGCAGCAGCGCATGCTGGCGCTGGTGCTCGAAAACACCGCGCAGGGCTTCTGGTACATCGACAACAACCAGTGCACCACCGATGCCAACCCGGCGATGTGCCGGATGCTGGGCGTCCGGCGGGACCAGATCATCGGGCGCAGCATCTACGACTATGTTGACGAGGCCAACGCCTGCATCTTCCGCGAGCATGTGCAACTGCGCGCCGAGGGCCAGGCCGAGGGCTACGAGATCGCTTTGCGGCGTGCCGACGGCAGTGCGCTGCACTGCTTCAACAACGCCACGCCGGTGTTCGACGCCACCGGCCGCAAGACCGGCGCGCTGGGGCTGTTCTCGGACATCAGCGTGCAAAAACGTGCCGAGCAGCAAATCCGGCGCGCCGGGGATGCGCTGGCACAGAAGTCTCAGGTGCTGACCGCCACGCTCGACAGCCTGGCGCAGGGTGTGCTCAGCGTCGACGCGCAAGGCCGCTGCAACACCTGGAACCGCCGCTTTGTCGAGCTGTTGCAGGTCCCCGACGGTCTGATGCAGCAGCATCCCACGTTGGATGAGTTGCGCCAGTTCCAACTGGTACACGGCCACTTTGGCGAGCGGCTGGAGCGGCTTGACGACGCCGGGCGCCGCAACATCCTGGGCTTTGCGCAGGGCGACACCCGCCCCGTGGCGCTGCGCTACCAGCGCACCCGCATCGACGGCTGCGTGCTGGAGGTGGCGTCGCACTTTGCCGCCGACGGCAGCTTGGTGCGCACCTACACCGATGTCACCGCGGCGGTGCAGGCACAGCAGGCGCTGCGTGAGAGCGAGATGCGTTTTCGCACCATGGCCGACGGCGCGCCGGCGCTGATCTGGTTGTCCGGTGCAGACGGCCAGCAGACTTGGTTCAACCAGCGCTGGCTGGACTACACCGGCTGTTCGATGGACCTGGCGCTGGCCGGACCGTGGGCGGATCACATCCACGCGCAGGATCTGGCGTACTGCCGCGCGCAGTTTGAGCTGGCGTTTGGGCAGCGGCGCCCGTACACGCTGGAGTTCCGCCTGCGGCGTGCCGATGGCGACTGGGGCTGGATCGCCGACCAGGGTATCCCGCGGTTTGCGGCCGACGGCCGTTTCGAGGGCTACATCAGCTACGGCTGGGACATCACCGAGCGCAAGGCGGCCGAGGCTGCACTGCGCGCCGCCAAAGACGACGCTGACGTTGCGCGTGAGCAAGCCGAGCGCGCCAACCGCGCCAAGTCTGACTTTCTCTCCCGCATGTCACATGAACTGCGCACCCCGATGAACGCGATCCTCGGCTTTGGCCAGCTGCTGCAGGCCGACACCGAGCAGCCGCTGGGCCCCGTGCAGCGCCAGCGCGTGACCGAACTGCTGCGCGGCGGCCACCACCTGCTGGTGCTGATCAACGAGGTGCTCGACATCGCGCTGATCGAGGGCGGCAACCTGCACCTGGCGTTGTCGCGGGTGGACGTCAACGCGCTGGCGTACGACTGCCTCAGCCTGGTCCAGCCGGTGGCTCAGGCGCGCGGCGTGATGCTGGCGATGGCTATCGCGGACGGGCCGGCCTGCCCAGCCTGGGCCGACGCCACCCGGCTGCGCCAGGTGCTGCTGAACCTGCTGTCGAATGCGATCAAGTTCAACCGCATCGGCGGACAGGTGCGGCTGGCGTGTCGCAACGACGGCGCAACCGTGCTGATCGAGATCTCGGACGAGGGGCCGGGCATCGCACCCGAGCAACTGCCGCGCCTGTTCCAGGCTTTTGAGCGATTGGGCATGGACGGGGCCATCGAGGGCACCGGCATCGGGCTGGCGTTGAGCCGCCACCTGGTGACGCTGATGCACGGCGAGATCGGCGTGCGCAGCGTGCCCGGCGAGGGCAGCGTGTTCTGGGTCCGCCTGCCCGTCAGCGACACGGTGTCGGCCGTGCCGCCGCCGCCCCAGGCGGCCGACCCCGCTGCGCCCAGCCCGCGCCGCCACAGCGTGCTCTACATCGAGGACAACGAGGTCAACCAGATGCTGATGGAGGGCATGCTGGCGCACCGGCCCGGTATCGACCTGCGGCTGGCCAGCCTGCCCGAAGAAGGGCTGGCGCTGGCGGCCGCCCAGCCACCGGACCTGGTGCTGCTCGACATCACGTTGCCCGGCATGGACGGCTTCGAGGTGCTGCGCCTGCTGCACGAAATGCCCGCCCTGCGCACGGTACCGGTCATCGCCGTCAGCGCCAACGCAATGCCCGCTGACCTGGAAGACGCGCAGCGTGCCGGTTTTGCCGCTTACCTGACCAAGCCGGTGCACTTGGCGCACCTGCTGGACCTGGTGGACCGCACGCTGGCGGCGCCGCACCGCACGCCCGCGGCGCGGGATTGAGCGCCTGGGGGTGCAGACTGGTGCGCCGGTGCGGGCGGGGCAACCCGGCGCTGCCCGGCCCGCTCAGGCGGGCGGGTGGGCCAGCCGCACGTAGATCGGCGCAAAGGCTTCGGCTTGCGTGATCTCCAGCAGGTGCTCGCGCGACAGCTCCAGCATCGCGATGAAGGTCACCACCAGCACCGGCATGCCCCGCTGGGTGTCGAACAGCTCGTGGAACTCTGCAAAACGCCGGTTGGCCAGCTTGCGCAGCAAAAGGCTCATGTGCTCGCGCACCGACAGCTGCTCGCGGCTGATCTGGTGGTGCTGGTTGAGCCTGGCGCGCTTGATGATGTCGGCCCAGGCCGATTGCAGGTCGGCCACCGTCACATCCGGCAGGCGCGGCTGCAGGCTTTGCTCGATGCGGACCTGGGCCCGCAGAAAGTCACGTCCGATCACTGGCAGCCGGTCGAGCTGGGCGGCGGCCTGCTTGATCTGCTCGTACTCCAGCAGCCGGCGCACCAGTTCGGCCCGGGGGTCGGGGCCTTCGCTGCCGTCGTCGGTTTTCTTGGGCGGCAGCAGCATGCGCGACTTGATCTCGATCAGCATCGCCGCCATCAGCAGGTATTCGCTGGCCAGTTCCAGGTTGTGCTTGCGGATCTGGTCAACGTAGGCCAGGTACTGGCGCGTCACATCGGCCAGCGGGATATCGAGGATGTTGAAGTTCTGGCGCCGGATCAGGTAGAGCAGCAGGTCGAGCGGGCCTTCAAACGCCTCCAGGAACACCTCAAGTGCATCCGGCGGGATGTAGAGGTCCAGCGGCATGTGGAACAGCGGCTCGCCATAGAGTCGCGCCAGCGCCACCCGATCGACCGGCAGGGCCTCGGGGTCGGGCAGGGGCAAGGCGCTGTCGCCGCCAGCGGGCTGCGACGTGCTGGCGCCAGCGTACGGGTCGGCCGGCAGCATGGAGTCGTGGGGTTTGGACCGGCGGCCGGTTGGGTAGCCGGTTGGGTGGCTGGTTAGGTGACCGGGTGGACGCTCGGGTTTATAGCGCGTCAGGCGGCCCGCGCCCTTGCAAATCAGGGCTTGGCGGGCGCCGGAAAGTACACGTACGGCGCCTGCGGCACGGCGGCGTCGTCAAACTCGGCCTGGGCGCTGCGGTCGATCTGCTTGTCCCACAGCAGCGCGCGGCCGGCCCGCTGTTCGGCTTCCAGCGTCGGCTTCTGGGCTTTCAGCTCGGCGATGAACTGGGTGACGTCGGAGGTGTAGGGCTTCCAGAACAGCGGCATGGCGGGCATCCAGGTCAGGGACAACCCGCTATTTTAGTCGGCCAACGGCAAGCAATTCCCGGGTTTCCAGCGGCTTGCCGTGGCAGCATCGCCGCATGCCGTACGAAACCGAGCTCAAGTTCCGCATTCCTGCTGCCCGCCTGGCCGCCGTGCGGCGTGCCGTGGCCACCCGCACGGCGGTGATTGAGCCGCTGGCGGCGGTCTACCTGGACACGCCGGACGAGCATCTGGCACAGGCCCGGGTGGCGCTGCGCCTGCGCCGCGAGGGCGTGCAGTGGGTGCAGACCCTCAAGGCCGAGGGCGCTGGCGCGATGCAGCGGTTGGAGCACAACGTGCCCCTCGGTCAACCGGGCGGTGCCGGGGATGGGGGCGATGGGGCGGATTCGCCGGCCAGCGCCAAGCGGCCCAAGCACGACCTGGCCCACCATGCCGGCACCGAGGCCGGCGCCCTGCTGACGCGGGTGCTGGCAGGCGCTGGCAACGCGCCACTGGTTGAGCGCTACGCCACTGAGGTGCAGCGCACCCGCCGCACGCTGCGGCACGGCGGCGCGCTGATCGAGTTGGCGTTGGACGAAGGCTGGATCCAGGCGGGCATGGCGTCGTGTGCGGTCTGCGAAATCGAGTTCGAGCTGCTGAGCGGCCCGCCGCAGGCGCTGTTGGCGGTGGCGTCACGTTGGGTCGATCGCTTCGGCCTGGTGCTGGATGTGCGCAGCAAGAGCGAGCGCGGCCACCGGTTGGCCACCGGCCAGGCGAGCAGCGCGCCCACCCGGGCACGTCCGTTGACGTTGTCGGCCCGCAGCGGTCTGGACAGCGTGCTGGCGGCGATGCTGGGCAATGCGCTGGGCCAGGTGTTGGCCAATGCCAGCGCGCTGGCAACGCCCGACGACGCCGACGCCCTAGCCGCTGATGCCGCTGATGCTGCTGATGCCGCCGCCGCCGCTGCTGCCGCCGCCGCTGCTGCCGCCGCTTCTGCTGCTGCCGCCGCGACGCTGGCCCACCACCCCGTGCCAGATCCCGAACTGCTGCACCAGCTGCGGGTTGGCCTGCGCCGGCTGCGCACGGTGCTGACTTTGTTTGCTGGGCTGCTGCCGCCCGCGTTGACCGGCCTTTCGCCGGCCTTGGCCACAGTGTTTGCCCAGCTCGGCGCAGCGCGCGACCGGGACGCCATGGCCGAGTGGCTGTGGCCGGCCCTGCAGGCTGCGGGTGCACCGGCCATGCCGCTGACGGCCGACCCGGGCACCGGCGGGCCCCAGGTGCTGTCGGCGTTGCTGGCGTCGCCCGCGGTGCAGCAGCTGTGGCTGGCCTTGCTGGGCGCCACGCTGCCAGGCGGCCCCGTCTGGCCAGTCCCGGCCCCGGGCGCCGACCCGACGGCCCGCACCGCGCCCCCCGTCCGCCAGGTGTTGCGCGAGCCACTGCAGCGGCTGCTGCGACAGGTTCGCCGCGACGCGGCCCGGTTCGATCAACTGGACACCACGGCCCGCCACCGGCTGCGCCGCCGCATCAAGCGCTTGCGCTACGCGGTCGAGCTGAGTGCCTCACTGTGGCCGGCCAAGCGCTGTGCCCGTTTCTTGCGGGCGCTGCAACGGGCCCAGACGCCATTGGGCGCGTTCAACGACAGCGTGGTGGCGCAGGACTTTTGCCAGGCGCTGGTGGCACAAAACCCGCAAGCCTGGTTTGCGGTCGGTTGGCTGGCGGCCCACCGGCAGTCGCTGGAGCCGCCCTGCACCCAGGCGCTTGCGCGGCTTTCCAAGGCCGGCGGCTTCGGGTGACCTGAGCCAACGCTGCCGTCGCCGCCGTGGGCCAACGCCGCTCAGGTCGGCATGGGGATGGCCCGCATGGCGACGTCCACCGTGGGCACGATCTGTCCGGCGCCCAGCTCGGCCTCAAAGCCCGACCGGCGTATCAAGCCCAGCGGCTGCGGGTTGATGCCGGCCAGCACCAGCGCCACACCGGCCCGCTTGAAGCTGCGGTGCAACTGCTGCAGGGCATCGAGCCCCGAGGTGTCGATCGAGATCAGGCGGTGCATCTCCAGTACCACGCAGCGGGTGCCGGGCGGCAATTGCGCCGGCAGCGCCTCGATTTTGCCCACCGCGCCGAAAAACAATGCGCCGAACAGCTCGAACACCGCCACGCCCGGTGGCAGCGCAGTCGCCGCGCCGGTGTGGGCCACCGGCGTGACTGAAAACAGTGCGCTCATGCGGACGATGAAAAAACCGCAGGCCATCAACAGGCCCATCTCCACCGCCACTGTCAGGTCGAACACCACCGTCAGCACGAAGGTGCCCAGCAGCGTGGCCCGGTAGGGCAGTAAGAAACGCTGCAGGCGGGCAAACTCACGCCACTCGCCCATGTTCCAGGCCACAAACAACAAGATGCCGGCCAACGCTGCCAGCGGCACATGCAGCGCCAGTGGCGCCGCCACCAGCACGATGGCCAGCAGTGCAGCGGCATGCACGATGCCCGCCACCGGCGAGGTGGCACCGGCGCGCACATTGGTCACGGTGCGGGCAATGGTGCCGGTGGCCGGGATGCCACCAAAGAACGGTACCACCAGGTTGGCGATGCCCTGCGCCATCAGCTCCTGGTTGGGGTCGTGGCGGGCAAACTGCGGCACCATGTTGTCGGCCACCCGCGCGCACAGCAGCGATTCGATCGCGCCCAGCAACGCGATCGTGACAGTGGGGATCACCAGCAGCTTGGCGGTGGCCCAGCTGAACTCGGGCAGCGCAAATGCCGGCAGCGCCTGCGGGATACCGCCGAAGCGTGATCCGATCGTCTCGACCGACAGGTCGAGGGCAACCACCGCGGCGGTGGCCAGCACCAGCGCGACGATGGTGCCAGGCAGGTGTGCGGACCAGCGCCGCAGGTGCGGCAGCAGGCCCCGCGGCGCCAGCGGCATGGTGTAGCTCTTGGGCCACACGATCACCAGGCCCAGGCAGGCCAGGCCCAGGCCGAAGGCGGTGGGGTTGAAGCTGTCCAGGTGGCCGACCAGCGCCGCAATCTGGCTGAAAAAATCGCCCGGCATCTTGCCGATTTGCAGCCCCATCAGGTCTTTGAGTTGCGACAGCCCGATCAGCACCGCGATGCCGTTGGTGAAGCCGATCACGATCGACACCGGGATGTAGCGCACCAGCACCCCCAGCTTGAGCCAGCCCATCACCAACAGCAGCAGCCCCGACAGCGAGGTGGCGATCAGCAGGTTGGCCAGGCCGTAGCGCTCGACGATGCCGTAGACGATGACGATGAATGCGCCCGCCGGGCCGCCGATCTGCACCTGCGAGCCGCCCAACGCCGAAATCAAAAAGCCCGCGATGATGGCGGTGAAGATACCGGCCTCGGGCTTGACGCCACTGGCGATGGCAAAGGCCATGGCCAGGGGCAGCGCCACGATGCCGACCGTCAGTCCGGCGCCCAGGTCAGCGCCCAGGCGCTGCAGGTTGTAGCCCGCCAGCGCGTCGAGCAGGCGCGGGCGAAAGCGGTGAATCGGCAGGGGGAATCGCATGCAGGCTCCAGGCAGGTGACGGGGCTGATGTGGAACGTCAGCCGCGGCGGGCCGCCACGGTGCAGGCGCGCCAGTCAGCGCCGGCGCCTGGGCATCAGGGCTACCCGGGGGTCGGCGTTGTTGCGATCCTGCATGCTGCGATGATGCCACTGCTGCCTGGCGTCACCGATGGCTGGTTCGGCACGCGTGTTTGCCGCGCGGGCTGGGCGGTACGAGGGCGACTTAATTACCGGTCCTCGCGTCGAACCCAGAGGGCATCCAGCGCATTTTGAACACAGTGATGGTGATTGACGACAGCGAGATCGACTTGCTGTTTGCCCGCATCGTGCTGGAGCGCTCGGGCGTGGCGCAACAGCGGGTGCTGCTGGAGTCGGCACAGGCCGCGCTGGCGCTGCTGGTTGGCCCACCCGGTTGGCCCACCCGCCTTGGCTGTCGACCTGATCTTGCTTGACATCGACATGCCGGGCATGAACGGCTTTGAGTTTCTCGCGGCCTACGGCCAGCAATGCACCCGCCCGGTGCCGGCGATGATGCTCAGCTCGTCGCCCGACCCGGCCGCCAGTGCCGCCTGGCTGTCGCGATGGCCGAGTTGCGTGACAGCCAGGCCCGGCTGTGGGGCCGCAAGGACGAGCTCAAGCAGACCAACGCGGCGCTGCAACTGTTTGTGCATGCAGCGTCCCACGACCTGCGTGAACCGATCAACACCATCGCCCAGTTCAACCAGCTGATCGACCAGGACCATGGCCCTGCGTTGCCGCCCGACGTCTGGCGCTACCGGGGGCTGGTGCGGCGGGAGGCCGAACGCCTGCGCCGCGGGCTGGACGAAGTGCTGCGCTACGCACAGTTGCAGGGCGCCGATCTGCCGGCACCGCAGCCGGTGGACTTGGCACTGCTCGTCGACCCGCTGCGGCGTGCCTTGGCGCCGCGGCCTGGCGGCGGCGTCAGCACGGTTGCGGGTGCCGCCGATGGCGGTGCGGGTGCGTGGCCATGCGCCGTTGCTGGCCCTGCTGCTGCACCACCTGCTGGACAACGCGCTGAAATTTGTCGCCCCCGGCCAGGCGGCCGAGATCGCGCTGACGCTGCGCCACGGCGCCGGCAGCGCCTGGCTGACAGTGGCCGACCGCGGAATCGGCATCTCACCCGAGCAGCAGGCACGCCTGTTCGAGCCGTTCCAGCGCCTGCACCTGCGGCGCGACTGCGCCGGCACCGGCCTTGGCCTGGCGCTGTGCCGGCAGATCGCCCAGGCGCATGGGGGTGAGCTCACGGTGCAGTCGGCACAGGGCGACGGCGCCCGTTTCACGCTGCGCCTGCCCCTGTGGTCCGGCCCGGACGGCGCGGTGCCGTCAGGGCCGGAAGCGGCGGGTGAGCCGCGGGTCGGGTGACAGCGGGTTCCAGATCGGCGTGAAGGCAAACGGCGGCTGGGTCGTGGCACTGGCGCCTGCTGCGCTGGCGGGCGGCGCCGCCAGGTTCACCCCCACCCGCACTGCATGCAGCCGCGGCTCGCCAAACACCTGCAGCCGCCACAGATTGGCAATGGTCTGGCCTTGTCGGTTTCGGAACGGCCGGTCCACGGTGTAGCGGTGGGTGTCGCCGTGCACCAGCAGCACCGGGAACGGCGCCACGTCAGCCAGCGGCAGCAGGGTCTGGCTCATGCTGAGGGTAAAACCCTTGCGTACCTCGCCGCGTGAGGGCCAGTCGTCACCCTCGGTGACCAGGGTTTCGGCCTGGGTCACCAGCACCAGCGCAGCAGCGCCTTGCTGGCGGGCGGCCGCAAAGGCAGCGCTGATCCAGGCTGCGTTGGCGGCTTCGCGCGCGGCGGCCTCTGCACGCACCGCAGCGCTGGATGCGTCTGCGCCGTTGTCCGGCCCCACGGTGTGAAAGCTGGCAAACATCACCGCCCCCGGGCCGGGGGCGCTGGACCAGCGCAGGTTCTCGACCTGCAGGGCAAAGGCCGGCATCACGTCGGCCTGCCGCAGCACCGCGACCGGCTGTCGGCCCAGCGACTGCGGCGCGGCAAAAAAATGCTGGCGCAGCGCTTGCAGCCGCTCCAGCGGGTCGTCGCCGCGGCGCTGGCAATCGAACCAGTCGTTGTCGCCCGGGGTGTAGACCAGCGCACGGTCAAACAGCTGGAAGTTTTGCAACTGCAGGCGGTACTCGGCGTCGCTGCAGTCGGCCAGGCCCGACTTGAAGTCGCCCACATGCAGCGTCAACGGCAGCTTCAGCGCATTGATCTGGCCGATCAGGTGACGGTAGGCGGCGCCGGCCGTGGCGTCAGCGCCGTAGGGCATGTCGCCAAGCGCGACAAACTCGAAGCCTGGGCTGGCCGGCGGCGCGGTGCGGACGGTTCCAGCGGACGCTTCCTCGGGCGCTGTCGGCCCGCCCGGCGGCGCTGCCCAGGCGGTTGGCAGTCCGGGCCGGGCCAGCCACCCGCCGAGCGCCGCCACAGCCGCCAGCGCCGCTGCCGCGGCCAGCACCGCCCGGCGCCGGATCACCGCACCCGCATGCCAGGCTGGGCGCCCGGTCCGGGCTCCAGCACAAAGATGCCGGGCTGGGCCTTGTCGTCGGTATGGCTGGCGGCCAGCACCATGCCTTCACTGAGGCCGAACTTCATCTTGCGCGGCGCCAGGTTGGCCACCATCACGGTGAGCTTGCCCACCAGTTGCTCGGGCGCATAAGCGCTGCTGATGCCGGAAAAGACGTTGCGGTTGCGCCCTTCGCCCACGTCCAGCGTCAGGCGCAGCAGCTTGGTGCTGCCGTCCACCCGCTCGGCGTTGACGATCCGGGCCACCCGCAAGTCCACTGCGTTGAACGCATCGATACCGATCTGGTCGGCGATCGCCTCACCGCCGGGCAGCACCGCGGCGGCGGCCGGGGGCTCGGGCGGTGCCAGCAGCAGGTCCAGTTTGGCGGCATCCACCCGCTGCATCAGGTGCTGGTAGCCGGCAATCGTGTGGTGGCCCAGCGCACGGTCGGCATCGGCAAACTGCAGCGGCGACACCTGCAAAAACGCCTCCACCCGGACGGCCAGCGCCGGCAGGATGGGTTTGAGGTAAATCGTCAACAGGCGGAAGGCCTCGATGCAGACCGAGCACACGTCGTGCAGCGCGGCCAGCTTGGCGGCGTCATCGTCGGCCTGCTTGGCCAGCTCCCACGGCTTGTGCTGGTCGACAAAGGCGTTGACCCGGTCGGCCAGCCCCATCGTCTCGCGCACCGCCTTGCCAAACTCGCGGCCCTCGTACAGTGACTCGACCGTTGCGCGGTGGGCGCGCAGGCCGTCCAGCAGCACCCGGCCTTCCACCCCCAGGTCGGCCGAGAGCCGGCCCCCGAAGCGCTTGGCCAGAAAGCCCGCGGCCCGGCTGGCGATGTTGACGTACTTGCCCACCAGATCGCTGTTGACCCGGGCGATGAAGTCTTCGGCATTGAAGTCGATGTCCTCGACATGGGCGTTGAGCTTGGCGGCCAGGTAGTAGCGCAGCCATTCCGGGTCCATGCCCAGCTCCAGGTACTTCAACGGGCTGATGCCGGTGCCCCGGCTCTTGCTCATCTTGTCGTGATTGACTGTCAGGAAGCCGTGCACATGGATGTGGTCGGGCACCTTGCGCCCCGAGAAATGCAGCGTGGCCGGCCAGAACAGCGTGTGGAAGGTGACGATGTCCTTGCCGATGAAGTGCACCTGCTCCAGAGCCGGGTCGGCCAGGTAGGCGTCGCAGGCGGTGGTGGCCGCGGCCGCATCGCCCAGCCGTTTGGCAAACAGGTTCTCCAACGCGGCCAGGTAGCCGATGGGCGCGTCCAGCCAGACGTAGAAATATTTACCCGGTGCGTCCGGGATCTCGATGCCGAAGTAGGGCGCGTCGCGGCTGATGTCCCAGTCGCTCAGGCCCGCCTTGCCGTCGACGTCGCGGGCAAACCACTCACGCACCTTGTTGGCCACTTCGGGCTGCAGCTTGCCGTCCTGGGTCCACTGCGCCAGGTAGGCCACACAGCGCGGGTCGCTCAACTTGAAGAAGAAATGCTCGCTGGTGCGCAGCACCGGCGTGGCACCCGACAGCGCAGAGTACGGCTGGATCAGGTCGGTGGGGGCGTAGACCGCGCCGCAGTTTTCACAGTTGTCGCCGTACTGGTCGGCTGCGCCGCACTTGGGGCACTGGCCCTTGATGAAGCGGTCGGGCAGGAACATGCCCTTCTCAGGGTCGTAGAACTGCTCGATCGTGCGCACGTCGATCAAGTCGTTGTCACGCAGGCTGCGGTAGATGGCCTGCGCCAGACGGTGGTTCTCGGGCCCGTCGGTCGAGTGCCAGTTGTCAAACGCGATGTGGAAGCCGTCCAGGTACTGGGCCCGGCCAGCGGCGATGCCCGCCACAAATTGCTGGGGGCTCAAACCCGCTTTTTCGGCCGCGATCATGATCGGCGCGCCGTGGGCGTCGTCAGCGCAGACAAAGTTGACCTCGGCGCCATTCATGCGCTGGGCCCGCACCCAGGTGTCGGCCTGGATGTACTCCATCATGTGGCCGATGTGGAAGGCCGCGTTGGCGTAGGGCAGGGCGGTGGTGACGAAGAGCTTGCGCGGCATGGGACCATCCTTGGGCAGAGCCAGCGATTTTAGGGCTTGACCCCGCGGCGGCTGGCGCCCAGGCCCTGCCGGTCAACGCCGACCGGCCGTCCGCTAGACTCCCTCGGCGCCGGCAATTTGCCAGCCGACTGCCGCCTTGTGGCGGCGCTCCACCCCAACTGACCACCGCCACCATGTCCACTGTGACCGAAGCTGCCCTGCTTGCCGCCCTCAAGACCGTGCTGGACCCGCACACGGGCAAGGACTTTGTTGCGGCGCGCCAGATCAAGAACCTCAAGATCGACGGCGACGACGTGGCCTTCGAGGTCGAGTTCGGCTACCCGGCCAAGAGCCAGCATGCCGCGTTGCGCCGACAGTTCATCGCCGCAGCGCGCAGCGTGCCGGGCGTGAGCAATGTCAGTGTCAACATGGTCACCCGTATCACCGCCCATGCGGTGCAGCGCGGTGTGCAACTGCTGCCGGGCGTCAAGAACATCATTGCCGTGGCCTCGGGCAAGGGCGGCGTGGGCAAGAGCACCACCGCCGCCAACCT
>JANMXG010000427.1:0-1967 GCA_031394235.1 Betaproteobacteria bacterium | reverse complement strand
CCCTGCACCAAGGCGGTGATACGGGCATTGCAAGGCGCCTGCGCGCCGCAGCGCGCGGCCAGGCGCAGCACCTCACCGTCGATCGCCTCGACCTCGGTGGGCCGGTCCAGCGCCAGGTCGTCGGCCCTGCAGGACCGGGCTTGGCTGTCGATCTTGAGCATGCGGGCGGCCGCTAACCTGAACAGCGGCGTGGGCAGGCGCAGTACGGCGGGCAGCCAGGCCGGCGGCAGCGGCGA
This sequence comes from Betaproteobacteria bacterium, assembly GCA_031394235.1. Taxonomy (GTDB): domain Bacteria; phylum Pseudomonadota; class Gammaproteobacteria; order Burkholderiales; family Burkholderiaceae_C; genus Pseudaquabacterium. Next base: position 1,731 of record JANMXG010000427.1, on the reverse strand, counting down.
CATCGCCGCCGGCGCAATGCCGGCGCGCCGCAGCAGCGCCAGGGTTTCGGCAATCAGCGCGGCAGTACAGCAGCGCAGGTCACGGTCCAGCAGCTGGGCCCGCAGCGGCAGCCCGCTGAGTGCGTTGACGGCGTTGTTCAGGTTCAGCAGCAATTTGGCCCGCTGTACCGCGGCCAGATCGGCGTGCAACGCCAGCGGCAGACCGATTGCCGCCAGCAGCGGCAGCCAGGGCCGGGTGGTCTTGCGCTGCCAGCTGGCCGTCGGTGCCGCGGTGCAGCTGGCCGGCACCGACCTGGGCGACGTTGAACGGCACCATTCCCGGCAACGCCGTCAACCGGGGGGCGGCGGCCTGGGCGATCGCGGCATTGCCGATGCCGTTTGCATCGACAGCACCCGCGCGCCCGCTGCCTGCAAGCGGCCCCCAAGCCAGCCGCCCATGCTGCCAGCGCCCATCACCAGCACCGCGCCGGGCCCGGCGGGGGCAGGTTTGGCGGGCGCAGGGGGGCCAACAGGGGGCGCGATGGCAAGGGCGTTACCGGCTGACCGGCGCGCCTGACCCGCCGCGCCGGGTGGAGCCTGCACGGCGGTTGATCTCGGCGGCCAGGGCGGCGTCCCAGCCCAGTGCCATCAGCCATTCGGCCACCACGAACATCGGCCCCACCAGCAAGCCGACCAGGTCATCGACAAACGCCGGCTTGCGGCCCTCCCAGTGGTGACCGACAAACTGGATCACCCAACCCAGCGCAAACAAGCCCAGCCCCCAACCCAGCCAAGCCGCCACGCTGCCCGCCGCCAGCAGGTGCGCCCCGGCCATGAGCGCTGCGTTTACCGCGCTGGTGGCCAGCCCCAGCACCGGCTTGCCGCGGCTCAGGTACCAGGCGCTCGACAGCCCCCAGGCGGCCCAGGCACCGCTCAGCCCGGCCACATCGACACGCGCCAGCAGCACGCCGATGGCCAAGACGATCAGCGGGATGCCGATGAAATGGCTGGCGATGTTGCGCGGGTCACGGTGGTAGCCGGCGTACTGCACCAGCAACTCGGTGGCGGGGCGGAAGAGGCTTGCGGCCATGGGGCGTCCTGGAGTGGGGGAGCGGACGCCAAGGCCGGCGTCGGCGCCAGTTGACCATGTGCGCTGGCGCACGGCCATGCGGATTGGCCCGAACCTAGAATGCCAGCGAGACCCTGTCTGGACACACGATGAGCATCAAGAGCGACAAATGGATCCGCCGCATGGCCGAGCAGACCGGCATGATCGAGCCGTTTGAGCCCGGCCAGGTGCGCCAGTCGGCCGATGGCCAGAAGATTGTCAGCTACGGCACCAGCAGCTACGGCTACGACATCCGCTGCGCCCGCGAGTTCAAGGTCTTCACCAACATCTACTCGACCGTGGTCGACCCGAAGAACTTCGACGAAAAAAGCTTCGTCGATTTCGAGACCGATGTCTGCGTGATCCCGCCCAACAGCTTTGCGCTGGCCCGCACGGTGGAGTACTTCCGCATACCGCGCAATGTGCTGACGATCTGCCTGGGCAAAAGCACCTACGCCCGCTGCGGCATCATCGTCAACGTCACACCGTTTGAGCCCGAGTGGGAAGGCTACGTGACGCTGGAATTCAGCAACACCACACCATTGCCCGCCAAAATCTATGCGGGTGAGGGCTGCGCCCAGGTCCTGTTCTTTGAGAGCGATGAAGTCTGCGAGACCTCCTACAAGGATCGCGGCGGCAAGTAC
>JANMXG010000426.1:0-4751 GCA_031394235.1 Betaproteobacteria bacterium | reverse complement strand
ATGGCGCGCGGAACCCGGGCGACTGATGCCGGGGGCGTCTTCAAGACTCGATCAGGCCCCAGCGCAGCGCCACCAGCGTCAGCGCCGACTGGTTGCCGGCGCCGAGCTTTTGCTTGACGTGGTAGAGGTGGGTGCCCACGGTGCTGGGTGAGAGCTTCAAGTTCTCGGCGATCTGGGCCACGCTCAGACCGCGCGCCAGCTGCAGGAACACCGAGAACTCGCGCTCGCTCAAGGTGTCGGCAGGCGAGGAATCGCCGTCGATCTGTGCCAGGGCCAGGGCCTGCGCGGTGGTGGCGTCGACATAGCGCTCGCCACGCGCCAGCGCGCTGACCGCGGCGATCAAGGCATCCGGCGCGCTGCGCTTGGTCAGGTAGCCCAGCGCCCCGGCACGCAGCGCACGGCGCGGGTGCGCCGTGTCCTCGTGGGCCGACAGCACCAGCACCCGCGCCTTCGGGTCCTGGGCGAGCAGGCGGCGCAGCGCTTCGAGCCCGCCCATGCCGGGCATCGACAGGTCCATCACCACCACGTCGGGTTGCACCCTGGCGTAGTCCTGGCAGGCCTGCTCGCCACTGCTGGCCTCGGCCACCACCTCGACCTGCGCATCGGCCAGCAGCATGGAAAAACCCATGCGCACCAGGGCGTGGTCGTCGACCAGCATCACGCGGACCATGGTTTACCTTCGGGTGTTGTCGGTTGCGCGGGTTGCGCGGGTTGCGCCGGTTGCGCCGGCAAGCTCATGCGCAGCTGCACGCCGTGCGGCGCCACGCTGTGCACGCTGAGTTTGCCGCCCAGGCCCTCGGCGCGTTCGGCCAGCCAGAGCAGGCCATAGTGCGCGCCGCCCGGGCTGTGCGCTGCGCTGCCGGGCGCCGCTGCAGCCGGCAAGCCGATGCCGTCGTCGGTAAGCTCAAGCGTGACCGGATCTGCGCTGGCCTGCAGGCGCAGCCGCAGGCGGCTGGCCTGGCCGTGGCGCAAGGCGTTGGTGATGCCTTCCTGCGCCGCCCGGTACAGCGCCAGCGCGGCATCGGCCGACAGCACCGCATCGGTCACCTCGAGTTGCAGCTCGATCTGCACGCCCGGGTGGCTGAGCTGGGTGCGGGCGACCAGGTCCTTCAGCGCCGCCGCCAGGCCCAGCGTATCGAGCACCATCGGCGCCAGCCGCGGGATCATCCCGTGCATCGCGGCATACAGGCGCGACGACTCGTCGGCGATCAAACGCGCGGCCTGCTCTGCGGTCGCATCGAGCGGCGCCATGCGCTGCGCGATCGACAGCGCCATGCTGCGAATGGCGGTGACCGACTGGCCCAGCTCGTCGTGCAGCTCGCGTGCAATGGCGCGGCGCTCTTGCTCGATGTGGTGGTCGACCCAGCGCGCCAGCTCGCGGCTGTCGGACAGCTCACGCTCGGCGCGCAGCGCGCGCGTCTCGGTCTCAAGGTGGTGTTGCAGCCTGGCGACCATGCGGTTGAAGGCCGCGCCAATGGCCGCTGCTTCGCTGCTGGGCAGGTGTGGCAATGCGACGTCGAAGCGGCCCGCCTCCAGCTGGTTGAGCGCACCGACGATCTGGCCAAACGGCCGCACCGCTCGGCCCACCAGCCACAGCACCATCAGGTTGACCACCACCAGCAGCAGCGCCGAGGCCAGCCCGATCTGGATGAAATCCTCCCAGGCGTCGAGCACGGCACGCGAGGCGTTGGCTTGCACTTCGAGCCGGCCGTCGGCAAAGGCTATGGCCTGCACGCTGGGCTCCGGCGCCAGCAGGCGGTTGAACCACGCCGGCGCATCGCGGCCCAGCTTGTAGACCGACGGCGGCGAGCGGTACAGCACCTCGCCACGGTCGTTGAACAGCGAAATCTCGTTCGATCGCACGCGGCCCAGATCCTGCAGAAAGTCCTGGACAGCCTCGGTGCCCCGGGGCCCATAGCCGCGGATGGTGCGGTTGAGCAATTGCGCCGCCACCCGGTTGGCCGCAACCACCTCTTCATGCACGGCATCGCGCATGCCCTGAATCTGCAGCGCGAGCAGCACCGCCACAAACAGCAGCGTGAGCGCGCCGACGATCAGGTTGATCTTGGCGCGCAGGCTCATGCCGAACCCGCCGCTGCCGCCGGGTTTGCCGAGCCCGCCGCCTCGAACCGGCCGTGAGCGGCAAAGTTGTCCAGCGCTTGCACCATCGCCGCAGCCAGCGCCGGGTGGGTTGGCGCATGGCCGGCGTGCGCGATGCGGCGCAGTTCGGCATGCGGCAGGCCGGCCTGCACGGCAACCGCGCCGGCCAGCGGGCAGATGTGGTCGTGCTCACCGTGCAGCAGCAGCGCGGGCACCACCGGCAGGGCCGGCAGGCGCTGCAGCAGCGGCAGGTCGCGCAGGCCGCAGCCGTGTCGCAGGTAGTGCGCCTGCACCCGGTAGCGCGGCAGCAGGCTGGCGGCGTCGGGCGCTTGGGTGGGCGCCGGCCCGTCCATCGCCTGCTCGAAGCGCCACCACACCTGCGCCAACGCCGCTTGCTCAGCGGGCGTGCCGTGCTGCATCCAGTGGTCGAGCTGCTCGACCCACGGCCGGCCCGCATGCGCCGCGGCCTCGCGCCAGGGCTGCCAGGCGTCGCCAAAACCGGGCGGCGCGGCGGCAAAGAAGGCGTCAACATCCTGCTGGCGCGCCAAAAACACACCGCGCAGCAGCAGTCCGGCCACCGCGGCCGGCTCATCGGCCGCGTGCAACAGCGCCAGCGTGGCGCCCCAGGACCCACCGACCACCAGCCAGCGCGCGATGCCGAGCTGCGCCCGCAACTGCCGCAGGTCGGCCAGCAACTCGGCCGTGCCGTTGTGCGCGGTGCCGCCGGACGGGGTGCTGAGCCCGGCACCGCGCTGGTCGAGCCCGATGATGCGGTAGCGCTGCGGGTCAAAACAACGCGCCAGCGTGGGCGACAGCCCTGACCCGGGGCCGCCGTGCAGCAACAGCGCGGGCTGGCCTTGAGGGTCGCCCCATTCGTAGAGCTGCAGCTCGTGGCCGCCCGACACGCCCAGGCGGGCGCGGCGTGCGGGGGTTTCGGGGTAGAGGTTCGCAACAGGCATTCGGCTCAAGGCATTCAAGAGAGTGCAGGGCAGGCGCGTTGCCGGCATCGTATCGGCCGCCTGCGGTGCGCTGGCCGCTGGCCGGCGATTCATGAAAATCATGAGGCCGGAATCATGATGCGAGGGCTGGTTGCCTGGGGCAGGCCTGCGCATCATCAACCGTGAGAAGCAATTCTCGGCTGCACCAGCCGGTGCGGCGCCGTTCCACCTCCAGGAGAACTTTATGCAATGGACCACCCCCCAAGCTTGTGACTTCCGTTTCGGCTTCGAAATCACGATGTACGTCGCGGCACGCTGAGCTGCACCACCCGACCGACGCCCTGGGCTCCCCCGGGGCGTTTTCGTTGCTCAGCCCTCAACCGATCTCAACGATGCGCATCACTGTCCTGGGGGCTGCTGCCGGCGGCGGCTTTCCGCAATGGAATTGCAACTGCGCCAACTGCGCCGGCGTGCGTGCCGGCACGCTGCGCGCCGAGCCACGCACCCAGTCGTCGATCTTTATCCGACCCGACCACAGCGACGACGGCGTGCTGTTCAACGCCTCGCCCGACATCCTCGAGCAGATCCGTGCCAACCCAGTGCTGCAACCCGGGCGCTCGCTGCGCGACACGGCCATAGCCGGCGTGGTGCTGATGGACGGCCAGGTCGACCACACCACCGGCTTGTTCATGCTGCGCGAGCGCGGCGCGCCGCTGCCGCTGTGGTGCACCGACCCGGTATTCGAAGACCTGAGCCTGGGCAACCCGGTACTGCGGGTGCTGGGCCATTTTTGCGGCGTGCAGCGCAGCTGTATCCCGCTCGACGGCAGCGCCTTCGAGGTGCCGGGCGTCGCTGGCCTGCAGTTCCGTGCACTGCCGCTCCAAAGCAAGGCCGCACCCTATTCGCCGCACCGCGAGCAGCCGGTTGCGGGCGACAACATCGGCATCAGCGTGACCGACAGCCGCAGCGGCAAGACGCTGTTTTACGCCCCCGGGCTGGGCGCGATCGAGCCGGCAGTGTTCGAGGCCATGGCCAGCGCCGACTGCGTGATGGTGGACGGCACCTTCTGGACCGACGACGAGATGGTTGGGCTCGGCATCAGCACCAAGACCGCGCGCAGCATCGGCCACCTGCCGCAGTCCGGTGCGGGCGGCATGGTCGAGTGGCTGGGCAAGCTGCCTGCGCGCACCCGGCGCATGCTGATCCACATCAACAACACCAACCCGATCCTCGACGAGGACTCGAGCCAGCGCGCCGCGCTGGCGCGCGAGCGGATCGAGGTTTGCGAAGACCGCCAGGAGGTCAAACTGTGACGATGCGTGCCGACATGAACCAGGAGATGCGCCACCCCGGCCAGTCCGGTGCCACCGATCCGGCCTGGACCCGTGAGGCCTTCGAGGCCAAGCTGCGCGAGGCCGGACGCAGCTACCACATCCACCACCCGTTCAACTTGATGCTCAACAGCGGGCGCGCCACGCCCCAGCAGATCCGCGGCTGGGTGGCCAACCGCTACTACTACCAGATCGCGATCCCGATCAAGGATGCGGCGGTGCTGTCGAACTGCCCCGACATCGCGGTGCGGCGCGGCTGGGTGCAGCGCATCCTCGACCACGATGGTTTTGAGCTGGGCGGCATCCGGGACGACGGCGGCATCGAGGCTTGGTTGCGGTTGGCCAGCGCGGTGGGCCTGTCGCGGGACGAGGTGCTCGACCT
>JANMXG010000425.1:0-14992 GCA_031394235.1 Betaproteobacteria bacterium | reverse complement strand
CCGAGGCGGTGGAGCCGCAGCCGATGTCGCCCGAGGCCTTCGGCCAGTACATCCGCAGTGACATTACCCGCTGGACCCGGCTTGCGCGTGACCGCAAGATCGACCTTGATGCCTGATGCCTGACGCCTGACGCCTGATGCGCGATGCGCGATGCCTGACGCGTGATGGCACACGGTCGCCAGCGTCGCCCTTGCCGATGCCACCCCCTGCCAACCCCACCCGCCTGCCTGACCCCCTCACCCTCCTGACCCCCCGACACCATGGCCCTGAACACCGCTGTCACCGCTGACGCCAACGCGCCTGCCGTCACCCGCGCATTGGCGCAGTTTGTCGCCACCCACCCATCGCGCGGCTGGTCGGACGCGGTGGACCACGAGGCCCACCGCACCTGGCTGAACTGGCTGGGCTGCGCGGTGGGTGCTGCCCAGCACGAGGCGGTGGCCGCCGCGCTGGCAGCGGTGCAGATGCTGCAGCCGGCGCCGCAGGCCCAATTGCTGGGCCGCACCGAGCGGGTGGACATGGCCAGCGCCGCACTGCTCAACGGCATCGCGTCGCACACGTTCGATTTCGACGACACCCACCTCAAGACCATCATCCACCCGGCCGGCCCGGTGGCCAGCGCGCTGCTGGCGCTGGCCGAGGTGACTGGCGCCAGCGGCCGGGCGCTGATCGACGCGCTGGTGCTGGGCATCGATGTGTCGTGCCGGGTTGGCAATGCCGTCTACCCCGAGCACTATGACCGCGGCTGGCACATCACCGGATCGACCGGCATGCTGGGTGCAGCGGCCGGCTGTGCGCGGCTGTTGGGCCTGGACGTGGCCCAGACCACCATGGCGCTGGGCATCGCGGCGTCGCAGCCGGTGGGCTTGCGCGAGCAGTTTGGCACCATGACCAAGCCGCTGCACCCCGGCGCGGCGGCCCGCGCCGGGCTGATGGCCGCGCTGATGGCCCGCCACGGCTACACCGCCAGCCCACGCGCGCTGGAGGCGCCGCGCGGCCTGCTGCAGGTGGTGTCCCCCAAGTGCAACTGGTCCGAGATGACCGACGGCTTGGGCGAACGCTTCGAGATCAGCTTCAACACCTACAAGCCGTTTGCCTGCGGCATCGTGATCCACCCCAGCATCGACGCCTGCGCTCAGCTGCGGGCCCAGGGCGTGGCGCCTGAGCAGGTCGAGCGCATCGAGCTGCGGGTGCATTCGCTGGTGCTGGAGCTGACTGGCAAAAAAGAGCCCGCCGACGGCCTGGCTGCCAAGTTCAGCGTCTACCACGGTTGCGCCGCCGGGCTGATCTTCGGCCAGGCCGGTGAGGCTGAATTTGCCGACAGCGTCGTCAACCGTGACAACGTGGTGGCGCTGCGCCGCAAGGTGGTGGCCACGGTGGACGCCAGCATCGACGAAGCCGCTGCCGATGTCACCGCCGTGCTGCGCGACGGCCGCCGTGTGCAGGTTCGGGTCGAGCACGCCATCGGATCGCTGCAGCGGCCGATGTCCGACGCTGCGCTGGCGGGCAAGTTCCACGCCCTGGCTGACCCCGTGCTGGGTGCCAAACGCACCGCGGATTTGCTCGAAGCCGCCTGGGCGGTCGGCCACAGCGCTGACCTGCGCGGGCTGGTGGCACTGGCCCGTCCCTGATTCCCCTCATCCCCGAACCCACCCCCTCCCACGGAGAAGCCCTTGAAAAAACGCCAATTTCTAAAAAACCTGCTGGCGTCGCTGGTGCTGGCGACCAGCCTGACCGGGCTGGCCGGCTTGGCCAGCGCCCAGACCGCCAAAGACCCGGCCAAGGTCCAGGTGCAATGGCTGGGTCAGGCCGCGTTCAAGATCACCAGTACGCTGGGCAAGGTGATCGTGATCGATCCTTGGCTGATCACCAACCCGAAAACGCCCGAGGCCTTCCGCAAGCTTGAGGCGCTGGGCAAGGTCGATCTGGTGCTGGTCACCCACGGCCACTTCGACCACGTGGCCGACGCCCCGGCGCTGGCCAAGCTCAACAACGCACCGCTGTGGGCGCCGGCCGGCCTGGCGCAATCGATGCAACTGCTGGGCATCCTGCCGGTGGCGCAGGCCAACCGCATGAACAAGAGCGGCACGATCCGGCCGATCGGACCGGGCATCAAGATCACGATGACCCGTGCCGAGCACAGCTCGGAGCTGGTGTGGCGCAACCCGGCCAGCGACAAGGACGAACTGCATGTGGGCGGTGAGCCGGCCGGTTTCTTGATCGAGCTGGAAAACGGCTTCAAGATCTGGCACATGGGCGATACCGGCGTGTTTGGCGACATGCGGCTGATCGGCGAGATGGTCAAACCCGATCTGGTGCTGATGCCCATTGGTGGCGGCCAGTTTGTGATGAACCCGGCCGACGCTGCATTTGCCGCGCGTGACCTGATCAAGGCCAAGGCCGTGATCCCGATGCACTACGGCACCAACCCGGCCCTGCCGGGCACACCCGAGGAGTTCATCAAGGCGCTGGGCAGCAACAGCGCGGTCAAGGTGCTGGTGATGCAGCCGGGCGACGTGCTGGAGTTTTGACCCCACGACACTGGCGGCGAGGCGCGCGGCGCGCCTGGGCTGGGCCGGTGGCGCGCGTCAGAACTCGACCACGTCGACCTTCAGGCCCTTGCCGGCCAGCAGCACCCGCGCACGCTCGGCGTCGGCCAGGCTGGCAAACGGCCACCAAGCGGCGCGCCAGGCGCCCTGGGTCTGCATCAGTTCACTGTGATCGGGCACCGGATCAGGCAATCGGCCGCTGGCGCGCTTTATCACCGCAAGCCCCGCACTGGCCACCTCGCGCTGTGGGCTGGGACGGGAAACCACCGCATACACCGTGACCGGCACTGTGGCTGCGGCCACCGCCCGCTGTGCATCGGCCTTGTTGCCGCGCAGCGTGGCGGTCTGTGCGCGTGCGGCCTGCTTGTCGTCGTCCGACAGGCTGGGCCGGATGCGACCCAGCGACCCTGATTGGCCGGCGGCGACCGGGGCTGTGGGGCGGGTTGCGGGTGTTGCGGCCGGCGCCGCGTCGGCAGGCTGGCCCGCAGCGACCAGACCGGCAGCGTGGGTGTCGGGTGGCTGCTGAGCGGGTGGTGTCATGTCAGCGCTTGCGGCTGGGGCGGCGTCAGCGTGCACGGTCGGGCTGGCCCCATCCGTCGGCAGGCTGGCCGCTGCGCCTGCCATCGCGGCGCCGGACGCGGCCGATGCAGCAGGTGCGGCCTGCGCTGCAAGCGCTGCTGTCGAGGCGGCGCCCAAAGGCGCCGACGCCGCCGGGGCGCTGGCCGCCGCAGCCGCAGCCAGGACCGCCGATCCGTCCGGCAGCTTTGGTCGCAACGTGGTCCAGCCCACGCCCAGCAGCGCCATGGCCAACAGGCTGCCGGCTGCAGCCAGGCGAGGGCGGCTGTAGGCACGCGGGCCGATGACGGCGCCTTGGGCGTCCATCAGCACGCGCAGCCGACGGTCGCCCACACCGATGGCCGCGGTCAGCACATGCAACTCGACCGAATGCGCCAGGCCCTTCTGGCGCGCTGCGCCCAGCAGCCTGCCATCGGTTTCCACCACACGCCGTGGCCAGTCGGCCGGCGCCAGCGGCTGCAATTGGCCGTGCGCGCGGGCCCAGCGGGCCACCCGGCGTGGGCTGAGTGGCCAGATGAAGTCTCGACTGAACGTGGATTGCAGCCGCGGCATGCCGGGCTGCCGGCCGGTCAGCCGGGCCAGCAGGCGCTTGAGTCGGCTGGGCGGCGGGGCTGTCGCGGTGGGCAGCGTGGTGGACAGCGGGGTGAAGTTGGGTGCCGTGTGGGGGACGGGTGTGAACGGGATCGGGGCCGGGATCGGGGACGAAGTGTCGGCGGCCTGTGGATCCAGCGGCAGCGCAAGGTCGGGCGCCTCGGCTGCAGCCGCTGCCGGGGCAGGGGCGGCGTCGTTAAGTTCGGCAGCCAGCCCGGCGGCCAGGTCGACCTCGGCCAGCGTGAACGGGCTGGCATCGGCATGGGTTTCGGGCTCAGTGCCGCGGGCGGGCGCCGCCTCGGCAGCCCGGTCTGGCGTCAGGTCAGCGGTGTCCGAGGCGGGTGTTGCGGGCGCCGCAGTGTCCGGCACCGCGTTCTGCGTTGCGTGCTCGGTGTCATCGGGCCACACCGGCTCTGCCGGCCCGTGATCGTCACCCACCATCGGCACGGCGGCTTGCGGCGGCTGCAGCAGATCGGCCACATCGGGCATGCTGCTGACCGCGGGCGGCAGGGGCGGCGCCAACGCCGGCGTGGACGCCGCAAACGGCAGCAGCACCTCGCCAATGCTGTGCACTTGGGACGCGGTGATGCGGCGCGCCAGCGGGTGGCGGTTGTGCCACGCCACCACACGCATCAACACCTCATTGAGCCGCAGCACTTGCATGATGCGGCCCGATTGTCGGCAGGTACCGGAGGGACCAAGCCGGCATCAGCGGGGCAATGACAGGGCTGTTTTGCGCGCTGTTGCGTCGGGTCGCCGCACTGCGCAGGTGCGCTGCGCGGTCAGGCGCGCTGCGTTGGCCTACATGCCGGCGTAGTTCGGCCCGCCGCCCCCTTCGGGCGTGACCCAGACGATGTTCTGGGTCGGGTCCTTGATGTCGCAGGTCTTGCAGTGCACGCAGTTCTGCGCATTGATCTGCAGGCGGTCGCTGTTGTCGTCGTTCTTGACAAACTCGTACACGCCGGCCGGGCAGTAGCGGCTCTCGGGCCCGCCGTAGGTGGCCAGGTTGATCGCCACCGGCACGCTGGCATCCTTGAGCGTCAGGTGCGCGGGCTGGTTTTCTTCGTGGTTGGTGTTGCTGATGAAGACCGAACTCAGCCGATCAAACGTCAGCACGTTGTCGGGCTTGGGGTAGTCGATCTTGGCGCAATCGGCCGCCGGCAGCAGGCAGAGGTGGTCGGCCTTGCCGCCGCGCACCGTCCAGGGCGGCGCCTTCAGGCCTAGCTTGGGCATCAGCCACTGCTCGATGCCGGTCATCAGCGTGCCGACCGTCTGGCCCTTTTTGAACCAGGGCTTGAAGTTGCGCGTTTGCATCAGCTCGGCATGCAGCCAGCTTTGCTCGAAAGCTTCGGGGTAGGCACTCAGCTCGTCGTGGTGGCGGCCGGCGGCCAGCGCGGCAGCAGCGGCCTCGGCCACCAGCATGCCGGTCTTGATGGCGGCATGGCTGCCTTTGATGCGGGCGGCGTTCATCATGCCGGCATCGCAGCCGATCAGCGCTCCGCCCGGAAACACCAGCTTGGGCAGGCTTTGCAGCCCGCCGTTGTTGATGGCGCGCGCGCCGTAGCCGATGCGTTTGCCACCCGCGATGTGGGCGCGGATCGACGGGTGCGTCTTCCAGCGCTGCATCTCCTCGAACGGGCTCATCCAGGGGTTCTTGTAGTCCAGCCCCAGCACATAGCCCAGCGTGACCTTGTTGCCTTCGAGGTGGTACAAAAAGCCGCCGCCAAAGCTGCCGTCGGTGATCGGCCAGCCGCTGGTGTGCACCACCAGGCCCGGCTGAGCCTTGTCGGCCGGGATCTCCCACAGCTCCTTGATGCCCAGCGCGTAGGTGGCGGGGTCGCGTCCTTCGTCGAGCTTGTACCTGGCGATCAGCTGCTTGCCCAGGTGGCCGCGCGCGCCCTCGGCGAAGACGGTGTACTTGCCCACCAGCTCCATGCCGAGCTGGAAGCCGTCGCCCGGTTCGCCATCCTTGCCGATACCGACATTGCCGGTGGCCACGCCGCGCACGGCGCCCTGGTCGTCGTACAGCACCTCAGCACCGGTGAAGCCGGGGAACACCTCGACGCCCAGCGACTCGGCCTGCTCGCCCAGCCACTTGACCACCGCGCCCAGGCTGATGACGTAGTTGCCGTGGTTGTGGAAGCAGGTGGGCATCAGCCAGTCGGGGATGGTGGCGGTGCCGTCCTCGGTCAGGGTCAGCAGCAGGTCACCGGTGACGGGCTGGTTCAGCGGTGCACCCAGCTCTTGCCAGTTAGGGAAAAGTTCGGTGATCGCAATTGGGTCCATCACCGCGCCTGAGAGGATGTGCGCGCCGGGTTCAGAGCCTTTTTCCAGCACCACCACCGAGATCTCCTGCCCGCTGGCAGCCGCCAGTTGCTTGAGCCGGATGGCCGTGGCCATGCCGCCGGGGCCGCCGCCAACGATCACCACGTCGTATTCCATGGCCTCGCGTGGGCCGTATTGGCTGAGGATTTCCTGCGGTGTCATCCCGATAGTCCTGGTCGTGTGGGTGTGGAGGGCCGGTGCTCCGTCGTCTGGCCGCTGAAAACAATTCTAACCAGTCATTCTAAAAAAAGAACGGTCGTGCTTTTTTCAATTGGGGTTGCAGGCAGGCCATTGGGTTGGTTCAGGTGTTGCAGGCTGGGCACGGGCGGTAGCCTCGCGCCGCTCACCCGCGTGCACCTTGACCACCATCACCATCACCAAGGCCATTCTGGTGCCATTCGCCGCCACCGTTCGCCGTCCTGGTGGGTGCCGCCGATGCCACCGGGTGCGTGCGCAATGTCTGGCTGCCCGGCGCTGCCGAGGGCAGGTGCACGGCGCATTTCATCGAGCGGATCCACCCCGACAACATGACCGCCCTGCGACTGGCCTGACATGGGCACCTGCCCGGTGCCCCTGCCGACTTCGACCTGTCGTTGCGTGTGGCCGATGCCGTGGACGGTGGTCGGCGGCGTGGGTTGCAGGTGCGCGGCCGGGCGCTGGGTCGGGACGGGAAGGGCCTGGCCAACCGGCTGCCAGGCCACATCACGGACGTGTTGGCGCAGCACGAGGCCGAAGACGCGCTGCGTTTGATGGCCGATGCATTTGGCAGCACGCGCGATGCGGTGGCGCTGTTTGATGCGCGCCGCCCTGCCGCCCGACGCGCCGCTGGCGCGCTGGGGCAGCGACCCGTGCCTCGCTGTGTGGCCCTGGGTAGCGGCGACACGGCGGTGCGCTCGGCTGTCCAGGTGCTGCAGGCCGCGTTGGCCGACCGGTTTCGCCTTGGCAGCCACGCGCTATGCATCACCCCGGCACTGGGCGCTGTGCTGGCGCCGCAACTGGCCGTCAAACCGTTGCCCAAGCAACTGCTGCAGCCCGGTCTTGCCAGCCAGTGGCGGCGTGCCTGCCGGCGCCACGGCATTGCACCCCGCATGCGGGCGCTGCAGCGGACCGAATCGACGCTGGTGCACAACAGGGTCGCGATCAAGCCGTTGCTGTGCCGGCTGCGCGGCCACGGGTTTTCGCTCGCGGCCGATGCCGGTCGACGACTGGCGGCAACTGTTGCGGGACGCCGGTAGCCAGCCACCCATCCTGCCCGGGCGCGGCCCGGGGCCTGGGCGCCGGATCCGTGGGTGGCGGTGACCGGGCTTGAGCCAAATCGGACCGGTACCGTGCTATCGTGATCCGGCCGCAACCGCGTGCGTTTGTGATTTCAGGTGCACTTGCACCCCCGCCAGACCGACACCCGAACCCAAAGCCCCATGAGCTACAACATCGATCTTTCCGGCCGCGTGGCCTTTGTCTCGGGCGCGTCCAGCGGCCTGGGCGCGCAATTTGCCCGCACGCTCAGCCAGGCCGGGGCCGCCGTGGTGCTGGCAGCCCGCCGCATCGAGCGGCTCAAGACCTTGCGCGCCGAGATTGAGTCGACCGGCGGCGATGCGCATGTCGTCGAGCTTGACGTGACTGACCCCGACAGCATCAAGTCGGCCGTGGCCCACGCCGAGACCGAAATGGGCACCATCGACATCCTGGTCAACAACTCGGGCGTGTCCAACACCCAGAAGTTGGTGGACGTGATGCCGGACGACTACGACTTCATCATGGGCACCAACACCCGGGGCGCGTTTTTCATGGCGCAAGAAGTGGCCAAGCGCATGATCGCCCGCTCCCGCGGCGCCGCGCCCGGCACCTTCACCGGCGGTCGCATTGTCAATGTCGCGTCGATGGCAGGCCTGCGGCCGCTCAGCCAGATCGGCGTCTACGCGATGAGCAAGGCCTCGGTGATCCACATGACCCGCGCGATGGCGCTGGAGTGGGGCAAGTTCGGCATCAACGTCAACGCGCTGTGCCCGGGCTACATCGACACCGAGATCAACCACCAGCATTGGCAGACCGAGGCCGGCCAGAAGCTGATGAATATCCTGCCGCGCAAGCGCGTCGGCCGTCCGCAGGACCTGGACTCGGCGCTGATGATGCTGGTGGCCAACGAAAGCCATTTCATCAACGGCGCGATCCTGTCCGCCGACGACGGTTTCGGCGCCTGAGCGGCGGCCATGGCCAGAGCCCTGACGCCGCTGGAAGCCCGTGTGCTGGGCGTGCTGGTGGAAAAACAGGCGACAGTGCCCGACACCTACCCGCTGTCGCTCAACACCCTGGTGGTGGGCTGCAACCAGAAGACCACGCGCGACCCGGTGATGAACGCGACCGACGCCGAGGTGCTCAGCGCGCTGGACGGCCTCAAGAGCATGAGCCTGGCGTTTGAGGGCAGCAGCACCCGGGTCACCCGCTACGAGCACAACGCCGTGCGCGGCATCAACGTGCCAGCCAATGCTGTGGCGCTGCTGGCCGTGCTGATGCTGCGCGGGCCGCAGACATCGGCCGAGTTGCGGGCCAATGCCGAGCGCCTGCACCGCTTCGCCGACATCGCTGCGGTAGAAGCGGTGCTGCATGACCTGGCCGACCGGTTTCCGCCCCGGGTGGTGTTGTTGGCGCGTGCGCCCGGCGCACGCGAGCCGCGCTGGGCCCATCTGCTGTGTGGCGAGGTGCAAATGACGGCCGCGCGCGACAGCGGCGGTGGCAACGCATCGGATGACGACGCGATCAGCGTGGGTGAACTGGTGGCGTTGAAATCTGAACTCGGCCGCCAGTCGACCGAGCTGGCAAACCTGCGTGTGCTGGTGCTGCGCATGGCGGCCGAGCTGGGTATCAATGCCGACCCGACGCCGCCCGCCGAGGCGGCCTGAGGCGGCGCTATCCGATGCGCTTCGACCTGCCCGACGACAAAAAGCTCTGCTTCGAGCTGGTGATCCCGATCCGCTGGGGCGACATGGACGCGATGGGCCATGTCAACAACGCCAACTACTTTCGCTACCTGGAGACGCTGCGCATCGACTGGTTCAGCAGCATCGGCTGCCTGCCGGACGCGGACGGCGTCGGCCCGGTGATCATCAACGCCTTCTGCAGCTTCATCCGCCAGCTCGAGTACCCCGGCGATGTGCTGGCCAAACACTATGTCGGCGCGATGGGTCGCAGCACGCTCGACACCTACGCCACGCTGGAGCGGCTGGACCAGCCCGGCGTGATCCACGCCACCGGCGGCGCAACCGTGGTCTGGACCGACTTCAAGGCGCAGAAATCGGTGCCGCTGCCAGACCGCTGGCGCACGTTGTTTGGCGGGGCTTGAGCCGGCAGCTCAGCCCGACAGCAGCCTGTTGACCAGCTCGGGCGTGGTGGCCGCGCCCACCTTGCGCATCAGCCGCGCACGGTAGACATCCACCGTGCGGGGGCTGATCACCAGCCGCTTGCCGATCTGCTTGCTGGTCAGGCCGTCGATCAAGAGCGCGGCGATCTCGCGCTCTCGCGCGGTGAAAACCACCTTGAGCCTGCGCTTGGACGACAGGTCTTCAAAGGCCCAGATGCCCTCGGCATGGGGCAGCAGCGGGTCCAGCGTGCGGCCGGACACATGGCACCAGAACAGCTCGCCACCGGCAGGGCCGGCCAGCCGCTTCATCACCCGGTCGTCGGCATAGCAGCCCTGGGCGTCCAGGCTGGCTGCAATGCGCGCGCCGGTGCGCTCGAACTCGACGGTGCTGGGGTACAGCACCTCAAAGCTCTGGCCCAGCAGCTGGTCGCGCTGCGCGCCGAACATCGCCAGCAGCTGCTGGTTGCAATCGACGATCTGGCGCTGGCGCGACAGCACCAGGCCGATGGGTGCCAGGTCAAACGCAATGCGGTAGTCCAGCGGCAGCTCCCCCCCTGGGGGCGGCACCCCCGGCACCTGGGGCTGGGGGGTGCTCAAAGCAGGGCGTAAGTGGTGGTGCTGTGCGCCGCCAGCCGGCCGGCAGCATCAAACGCCTCGACCTCGCCGAACACCAGGTTTTTGCCAGCGCGCAAGACCCGCGCCACCAGCCGTACCGTGCCGCTGCCGCCGGCCACCGGACGCAAAAAACTGGTCTGCAGCTGCACCGTCGTCATGGGCCGGAAACCCCCCAGCTGGCTGCTGACAGCCAGGATCATTGCGCTATCGGCCGCTGCCATCAGGGTCTGGCCGCTCAACACGCCGCCGCCGTGCACCTGCAGCGGGGTGACCGGCAGCGCAAGCTCCACCTCGCCGACCCGCACAGCCACCACGCGCAGGTCCAGCGCCTTGACCCAGTCGGCCAATACGCTGCTGAGGATGGCTTGCAGCGCGGCCACGTCCAGCACGGTCGTGCTTGGCGAGGCGGGTGAGGGCGCGGAAGGGTCAACCATGCAGTGCTCCGGACAAGGGTTTAGGCGATTTTACGTAACCCCTACTTAATCCAGTAAGTAGTACGCTTCGCGCCGTCCCCACACCGAATCGAAAGACGCCACCATGAACAAGATCTACCCCAGCGCCGCCGCCGCGCTGGCCGGCATCGTGCGCGACGGCCAGTTGCTGGCGGTCGGCGGATTCGGTCTGTGCGGCATCCCCGAGGCGCTGATCGATGCGTTGGCGGCGTCCGGCGCCACCGGCCTGACGGTGATCAGCAACAACGCCGGGGTGGACGGTTTTGGCCTGGGCAAGTTGCTGGAAACGCGCCAGATCAAGAAGATGATCTCCAGCTACGTCGGCGAGAACAAGGAGTTCGAGCGCCAGTACCTGGCCGGCGAACTGGAACTTGAATTCACGCCCCAGGGCACGCTGGCCGAGCGCCTGCGCGCCGGCGGCGCCGGCATCCCGGCATTCTTCACCCGCACCGGGGTGGGCACTCTGGTGGCCGAAGGCAAGGAGACGCGTGAGTTTGATGGCCATGTCTACGTGATGGAGCGGGCCCTGCTGCCCGAGGTGTCGCTGGTCAAGGCCTGGAAGGCCGACAAGAGTGGCAACCTGGTGTTTCGCCGCACCGCGCGCAACTTCAACCCGGCCGCCGCGATGGCCGGCCGCACCACGGTGGTCGAGGTCGAAGAGATCGTCGAAACCGGCAGCATCGATCCGGACGCGGTGCACCTGCCCGGCATCTATGTGCACCGCATCGTGCTCAATGCGACGCCGGAGAAGCGCATCGAGAAACGCACGGTGACCGCCACCGCCACCTCAACCGACAAAGCAGGAGCCTGACATGGCCTGGACCCACGACCAGATGGCGGCGCGTGCCGCCCAAGAGCTGCAGGACGGCTTCTACGTCAACCTCGGCATCGGCCTGCCCACGCTGGTGCCAACTTTGTCAGCCCCGACATCGAAGTCTGGCTGCAGAGCGAAAACGGCATGCTGGGCATCGGCCCGTTTCCAACCGAGGACGCGGTGGATGCCGACCTGATCAACGCCGGCAAGCAGACCGTCACCACCATTCCCGGCAGCAGCATCTTTGGCAGCCACGACAGCTTTGCCATGATCCGCGGCGGCAAGATCAATTTGTCGATCCTGGGCGCGATGCAGGTCAGCGAAAAAGGCGACCTGGCGAACTGGATGATCCCCGGCAAGATGGTCAAAGGCATGGGCGGGGCGATGGACCTGGTGGCCGGCGTCAAGAGCGTGGTGGTGCTGATGGAGCACGTGGCACGCCGCAAGGACGGCGGTTTTGATCTGAAGATCCTGCCGCACTGCACCCTGCCGTTGACCGGCGTGGGCGTGGTCGACCGCATCATCACCGACCTGGCCGTGCTTGACGTGACGCCGCACGGCCTGAAGTTGGTGGAAATGGCACCGGGCGTGACCCGCGAGGAGTTGCAGCAGAAGACGGGCGTGCCGCTGCAGTGAGCCCGGCCTGGGGCCAGGTGCAGCCTCAGAGGTCTTCGATGCGCTGGGACGGAAACGTGTCCCAGCCCAGGCAGCCCGGACATTGCCAGAAATGGCGCTGGGCCTCGAAGCCGCAGGCTGCGCAGCGGTAGCGTTGCATCGGCTTGGCTGCGCGGGCCACGGCGTCGTGCGCAAACTCGCGTGCGGATGCGGGCCAGGTTTCAGAGGGCGTGTCCAGCAGCTCGATGGCTGCCGACAGATTGGGCTGCTCACGCAGCAGATCCAGCAGTTGCGGCGCGTTGCCCGCGGGCACGCCGTCCAGGGCGGCCAGCGCGCGCAGCAGGTCGACGCCGGGGTGCTGGTCAAACAACGGCGCGAGCTCCGCGCGCGCAGCGGCACCTTGGCCGCAGGCCAGCGCGCAGGCCGCGTACTCGCCCGACAGGCGGGCAAAGGTTGCCGGATCGCGCAGGTGCAATTCCGCCCAGACGCCGAGTGCCCCGGCAGGGTCGCCCCGCCGTGCCAGGCTCTGGGCCTGCAGCACCAGCGGCCGTGCCGCTTGCGGTGATGCAGCCTGGGCTTCGCCAAGCAGGCTGTAGAACGCCGTGCCGTCCCCTTGCTCGTTGGCCTCCAGCGCCTGCTCGCACAGGTAGTGCGAGATGCGGGTGGCAAAAGACCCTGTACCGCTTTTCTCCAGCAGCGCAGCGACCTCGGCTGCGGTGCGCCAGTCGCGCGACCGCTCGGCCAGCGACAACAAGGCCAGGCGCGCCTCGGTCTCGAACGGTGTACCCGCCAGCGCCCGGAACGCCTCTTCGGCCCGGTCGAACAGGCCCGCCTTCATATAGTCCTGCGCCAGCGCATGCTGGGCGCGCTCTCGGTCGGCGGTGCTCAGGTCAGCGCGCTGCAGCAGGTGCTGGTGCACCCGCACTGCGCGCTCGAACTCGCCACGCCGTCGGAACAGGTTGCCCAGCGCAAAGTGCAGCTCGCTGGTGTCGGGGTCGTGCTGCACCGCTTCGATGAAGGCGTCGATCGCCTTGTCGGTCTGCTCGTTGAGCAGCAGGTTCAGGCCCTTGAAATAGGCTTTGGGCGCCTGGCGGTCAGCACGTTTCAATTGGCGTAGATCGATGCGGGACGCTGCCCAGCCCAACAAGAAGGCCACCGGCAGCGCCACCAGCAGGCCGAGCAGCAAGCCGGGGGTCTCAAAGTCCATGGGCAGGCTTGACCAGGGTGGGTGCCGGGTTGGCGGGTGCGCGTGTGTGTGCAGGTGCCGGTGCGGCTGCCGACGAAGTTGCGGATGCAGATGCGGTTGCAGATGCGGGTGAAATTGCAGGCGAAATTGCGGGCATGGTCATGGCAACTGCCGGTGCGCTGGCCGGTCGGGCAGCGCTTGTTCGGCTCACAATCCTTCTCGCGGCGGGTGTTCCGGGCCGAACGTGCTGGGCACCGGGGTGGGTGCATCGCCCACCGGGCGCTTGGCCGCCAGCGGCGGCGGTGCATGGCGCTTGGCCACGCGGCGGTGACGCCACCAGCTGGGCACCATCGCCAATACGCCCAGCGAGGCTCCGGCGGCAAATGCCACCAGCACCACGATCACCATCGGGGCCTTCCACATCGCACCGAAGAACCAGTGCACCACCACCAACTGCTCATTGTTGAGCGCAAAGGCGAACAGGGTGAAGAAGATGAAGGCCCGCAAGGCCCATAGGATCACACGCATGGGAGAGTCATTCTAAGGAGGCGGGCAAGCCGCACTGCTGCGGCGCGCGCCACTGCGTCGCCTGCCAGCATGAAAACGACAACCTGACGCGGCGAAGCAGACAAGAAAAAGGGGCCACGCGGGCCCCGGGTCACTCATTTGCCGGCGTTAAGGCGCGGCAGGCAGATCGTCCAGCACCGGCAGCCGTTCGTCCACCGATTCACGCAGTGCCTTGCCCGGCTTGAAGTGAGGCACCAGCTTTTCAGGGATGGTGACCTTCTCGCCGCTGCGCGGATTGCGCCCCAGCCGCGGCGGGCGCCGGTTGATCGAGAAACTGCCAAACCCCCGGATCTCGATGCGGTGGCCACGCGCCAAGGCGTCGCTCATCGCATCCAGGATGGTCTTGACCGCGAACTCGGTGTCGCGCTGCGTCAGCTGGCCAAAGCGCTCGGCCAGTTGGTTCACTAAGTCTGAACGGGTCATCGGTCTGCTTGGGTCTGGCTACTGGCGGGTCTTGTCCCCGGTAGGGGACAGGTCGCCTGAGGCGACCAGGGGAGCACTGTCCCCGTCGAAGGATCAAGCCCGATCCGGGTTTCCCGGTCGGGTTTGGCAGCTCCTAGGGGGCGGCCGCCAGGCGGCCGGGGCCCACAACTACTCGCGGTTGTCGAGCTTGGCGCGCAGCAAGGCGCCCAGGCTCGTCGTGCCGGCGTTTTCACGCTCGCTGGTCTGCGACAAGCGGGTCATCTGCTCTTGCTGGTCGGCCGCGTCCTTGGCCTTGAGCGAGAGCTGGATCGAACGGGCCTTGCGGTCCACGTTGATGATCATGACGTTGACTTCATCGCCTTCCTTCAGCAGGTTGCGTGCGTCTTCAACACGGTCGCGGCTGAGTTCAGACGCCCGCAGGTAGCCAGTGACATCGTCGTTGAGCTGAATTTCAGCGCCACGCGCATCCACCGTCTTGACTTTGCCGGTCACCAGCGCGCCGCGGTCATTGATCGAGGTGTAGTTGGCAAACGGATCGCCGTCGAGCTGCTTGATGCCCAGGCTGATGCGCTCACGCTCCACATCGATGGCCAGCACCAGGGCTTCGACTTCCTGGCCCTTTTTGTAGTTGCGGACGGCAACTTCGCCGGTTTCGTGCCACGACAGGTCGGACAGGTGGACTAGGCCGTCGATGCCCGAGGCCAGGCCGACAAACACGCCGAAGTCGGTGATCGACTTGATCGGGCCCTTGACCTTGTCGCCCCGGTGCACGGTGCCCGAGAACTCTTCCCAGGGGTTGGCCTTGCACTGCTTCATGCCCAGGCTGATGCGGCGCTTGTCTTCGTCGATCTCGAGCACCATGACTTCGACCTCGTCGCCCAGCGCAACGATCTTGGCCGGGGCCACGTTCTTGTTGGTCCA
>JANMXG010000424.1:0-5290 GCA_031394235.1 Betaproteobacteria bacterium | reverse complement strand
GGTGGCATCACCGCCACCAACAAGGTCTCGATGACGATCCGGCGCGGTGCCCGCCATGCGTTGATCGGCCCCAACGGCGCTGGCAAGACCACGCTGATCAACCAGCTCACCGGTGTGCTGGCGCCCAGTGAGGGCACGGTGCTGCTGGGTGGGCGCGACATCACCACGCTGGCCCCGCACAAACGGGTGGCGCTGGGCCTGGTGCGCACCTTCCAGATCAACCAGCTGTTTGTCACGCTGACACCGCTGCAAAGCCTGGCGTTGGCCGTGTCTGGTCGCCTCGACCGCGCCCGCCGCTGGTGGGCGCCGATGGGCAGCGAGGCCGAGATCAGCGATGAATGCGAGCAACTGCTGACGCAGTTCCGCCTGACCGAGTTTGCCGACCGTGCCACCGCCGAGCTGCCCTACGGCAAGCGCCGGCTGCTGGAGATTGCACTGGCGGTGGCCCAGAAACCCAGCGTGCTGCTGCTCGACGAGCCCGCCGCCGGTGTGCCGGGCCCAGAGCGCGCCGACATCCTGGCCACCGTTGCCGCATTGCCCGACAACGTGTCGGTGGTGCTGATCGAACACGACATGGACCTGGTTTTCAGTTTTGCCAAGACCCTGACCGTGCTGGTCAACGGATGCGTGCTGACCGAGGGCACGCCCGCGCAGATTGCCGCCGACCCGCAGGTGCGCGAGGTCTACCTGGGCGACTCGGTGCCCGTGCGTGCTGGGGCTGGCCATGGCTGAGCCGCTGCTGGAGGTGCAGGGCCTGACCTGCGGTTACGGCGACGCCGTGGTGCTGACCGATGTCAGCTTCAGTCTGCCTGCGGGGCGCTCACTGGCGCTGCTGGGCCGCAACGGCACCGGCAAGACCACGCTGATCGACACCCTGGTGGGCGTGACCCGGCGCCATGCCGGCCGCATCACACTCGCCGGGCGCGACATCAGCGCGCTGCCGGTCTATGCCCGGGCCGGTGCTGCGGGCTGGGCCGGGCTGGGCTGGGTGCCGCAAGAGCGCAACATCTTCAAGTCGCTGACGGTGGATGAAAACCTCAGCGCGGTGGCTCGCCCCGGCGCCTGGGATGCCCAGCGGGTCTACGCGCTGTTCCCACGCCTGGCCGAGCGCAAGAAGAATCTGGGCACGCAGCTCTCAGGCGGCGAGCAGCAGATGCTGGCCTTTGGCCGGGCGCTGGTGCTCAACCCCAGCCTGCTGCTGCTCGACGAGCCGCTGGAGGGCCTGGCGCCGATCATCATCGAAGAGTTGCTGCGCGCGATCCGCCGGGTCGCCCGCGACGAAGGCCTGCCGTCCATCGTGGTCGAGCAACACCCGCACATGGTGCTGGGCGTGACCGACGATTGCATCGTGCTGGACCGGGGCGGCATCGCCTACCGGGCCAAAAGCCAGGACTTGCTCGACGACCCGGCGCCGCTGGATGCGTGGCTTGGCGTGTCGTCGCACTGAAACATTCTCACCCCTGTAGTCCGCATGAGCTTACGCAACACCCCACCGTTCCGTGCCGACCATGTCGGCAGCTTCTTGCGTCCCAAATACCTGCTGGACGCCCGCGAGCAGTTCTTCGTCCAGAAGTCCATCACCGCCGAGCAACTGCGCGCGGTCGAGGACAAGGCCATCACCGAGATCGTGCAGTTTCAGCAGGACGTGGGGCTGCAGAGCATCACCGACGGCGAGTTCCGCCGCACCTACTTCCACATCGACTTTCTGGCCCAGCTGGGTGGCGTCAAGACCGACGTCCCGTTCACCGTGACGCGGCCTGACGGCACCGAGGAGCTGGCGCCGCCAGTGATCCGGGTGACCGACACCGTGCTCCATGTCAAGAACATCCAGCTGGCCGACTTTGAGTACCTCAAGAGCCAGGTGGCGGCGGGCCGCACGCCCAAGGTGACGATCCCGTCGCCGACCATGCTGCACTTTCGCGGCGGCCGCGCAGGCATCAGCCGCGAGGCCTATCCCGAGCTCGACCCGGCGTTCTACGACGACGTCGCCCAGGCCTACGGCGAAGAACTGCAAAGCCTGGCTGATGCCGGCTGCACCTACGTGCAGATGGACGACACCAACCTGGCCTACCTCTGCGACGAAAAGATGCGCGAAGCCGCCCGCCAGCGCGGCGACGACCCGAACGAGCTGCCGCACCGGTACGCCCACTTCATCAACAAGGTGGTGGCGCGCAAGCCCGCCGGCATGACGCTGGCCATGCATTTGTGCCGGGGCAACTTCAAGAGCACCCACGCGGCAGCGGGCAACTACGAGCCGGTGGCCGAGGCGCTGTTGTCGGAGATGAACCTCGACGCCTACTTCATGGAGTACGACGACGCCCGCTCGGGCGACTTCAAGCCGCTGCGTTTCTTGCCCAAGGGCAAGATCGTGGTGCTGGGCCTGGTGACGACCAAGTTTGGCGAGATGGAGAGCAAAGATGCGCTCAAGCGCCGCATCGACGAAGCGGCCCAGTACGCGCCGCTCGACCAGTTGTGCCTGTCGCCGCAGTGCGGCTTCTCCAGCACCGTGCACGGCAACAACATTGCGGTTGAAGCCCAGCGCAACAAGCTGCGGCTGGTGATCGAGACCGCACAGGAAGTTTGGGCCTAAGGCCCGACAGGCGACAGCCCTGGCGGGCTGGCCACCGCCCGCCGAATCGGCTGAGCGCTGCGCGCCGCAGCCAGCCGAAGGCGTTCAACAAGCCTGACCGGCACCCATCGGGGTGACTTGACGCCGGTCGGCATTGTTCGGCACCGCACAGTAAAGACAAACGCGATAAAGGAGAATTTAGAAAAATCGGAGGGTACATGGGTAGCGCTAAAAACTTTGTCGGGTCATTTGGCATTTCCAGGCGACTGAAGATCGCTTTAACGCTTGCCTCGTTTGCCATCGCCGCCACCGTCAGTGCCCAGTCCGCGGCCCCGGTGATTGTCGAAATTCACGCTGGCGATACCTTTGCAGGCATTGCGGCGCGCTATACCGGCAGCCCGGTCACCTGGCGCAAGATGTACCAGGCGCAGCTGAGCAACCTACCCAATCCCAACATCATCACCGTCGGCATGCGCTTCGAGCTTGTCAGCACGGACCGACACACAAAATACCTGCGCCTGATGCCGGGGCGCAATGCCCAGGCTGCCGTTGCTCCCAGGCCGACGCCGGTGGTGGCCGCCACCACCGCGGCACAGAGCCCGGCGCCGGTCTCTGCCGTTGTCGCGCCGGCCCAGAGCCCGGGGCCGGTTTCTGCCGCTGTTGCACCGCCGCAGACCCGGGAGTTGGTCCTCGGCGTACTGCCGAACATTGCGGCGGCACTGCTGGCTCCGCCCTATGAGCACATGCGGCTCTATCTCGAACGCAGCGGCGAGACCAAAGTCCGGATCGTCATACCGGCCAACTTCAAGGCCTTTTTCGATGCGACGATGAAGGGCGAATACGACTTGGCGGTTGCAGCACCCAACCTTGCGCGGGTGGCGCAGGTTGACCGCAGCATGCTGCCGCTCGTGATGTACGAGCCGCGCATCAATGCGCTGTTCGTGGCGCCGATCGAATCCACCATCACCGGCCCGCGCGATGTCCGCGAACGCGCTGTGGCCTTCGCCAACCCGTCGTCGCTGGTCGCGCTATACGGACAGCAGTGGCTGCGCCAGCAGAACCTGGAGCCCGGCAAGGACTATGAATTGAAGGCTGCCCGTACCGATCTTGGCGTCGGCCGGATGCTGCTGGGCGGCGATGCCGTTGCGGCGATCATGAGCAACGGCGAATTCCGCTCGCTGCCGCCGGACGAGTCAGCGCGGTTGAAAATCATCGATATCTTCGCCCGCATTCCGAACTTCATCGTCCTTGCCCATCCTCGCCTTGAAAAAGACCGTGTCGTGCGGCTCAAGGCGCAATTGCTGGCCTTTCTTGCCGACAAGGAAGATGGTGTGGCATTTGCGCAAGCCACCGGCATCAGCCGCATGGCTGAACCTGACGAGACCCAATTGCGCGAACTCGATGCCTTCTCGCCAGCGACGCGGCGTGCCATGGGCTACGCCAACTGATCCGGGTGTGCTGATCCAAAGGGGGTTGAGTTGAAAAACGACGCGAGCTTGCTTGACATCCTCCGGCGTTCGGCACCCCCGCGGGCCGACTTCGCGCACACGTTGCCCGCCGAGCATTCGTTGGCGGACGACCATGACCCGCTTTTCGATGCCTTGGGCGTGGCGTCCATGCGGGCGTCGCTGGTCGACTTGGAATCGATGCATTGCACCCACGCCTGGCACATCACCGAAGCGGGCGAGACCGTCGAGGATACGAGCGATAGCGAAATCGACAGGTCACTGCCGACCGCGATGGCGACCATCGTGAAGCTGACCCCGGCCGGGATGGCAGAAACGCAGACACGCAGGCTCGATTCGCTCAGTTGGGCTTTTGCCTGGTTGATCGAAGGGCGCCAGGTCGTGGTGGTCGAAGTGCTGTACCGGATGGCCCGCAGTGACCACAGCGCCGCTGACGTCGTTCGCATCCGTCAGGTCTGCGATGTCGGCATGCGTGAGGCACTGGCCCCTGTGGCCGGCGCAGCGCTGGACCTTGACCTGCGTTCGGCCGGTGCAATCGGCCCGCTTGCGCTGCCAGAGGATCGACTGGAGCGCAAGCTGGTCCCGGCCCATGCCTCGAAACACGTGCCCGCGGCAACGGCCACCCTCCCGCGCAGTGCACGCGCGTGGCTGGGCGTGCCTCAACCGGTCGTCCTGACGGCGCTGGCGCTGGGCTTGCTGATGGCCGGCATCCTGTGGGCGCTGCTGCAGTCGGCCACCTCGCTGCGCACAGAATCGGCGCACCTGCAGGCCAAGGCTGACGCGACGATGAAACAGCGGGTGGGCAAAGCGCTGGCCGAAGGCGACTATGGCGAGGTGCAGGCCGAGCTTGCGCAGTTTGCAACGCTGAAATACTTCGAGAGCGCGCTGGTGACCAACACGCGCGGACGGGTGATTGCTGCGGTCGGCCTGATTCAGGGCATGCGCATGGGCGATCCCCTGGGCGCTGGCGTCGCGGGTGGCGCGCGGGTGATCGAACTGAACGACACCTCAGGGCGCAAGGGGCAGTTGCTGGTCTGGGAACGGGCTGCGCTCGGTGCGCCTGATCTGGGCGGCACACGGCTGTCGAGCAACGCCATGCTGATTGGTTTCGGCGCAGCGGCTGCGGCTGCGGTTGCTGCAACCCTGCTCTGGCAGCGGCGGCGGCAGCGACGCGGCGACAGGCAAAGTTGACGCTTCCGAAGCGTCAGCTTTGGTTTTCGCCGGCCTGGAACAGTCTATTGGCGCGTGCCTGCAC
>JANMXG010000423.1:0-2402 GCA_031394235.1 Betaproteobacteria bacterium | reverse complement strand
ACGCAGGTGAGCTGGTCGCCGATGGCGCGGTGGATCAGCGCCGCAGCGACGCTGGAATCGACCCCGCCGGACAGGCCCAGGATCACCTCCTCGCTGCCCACTTGCTGGCGGATCAACGCCACCGCCTCGGCAATGTGGTCGCGCATCACCCAGTCGGGCCGGGCGCCGCAGATCTGCAGCACAAAGCGCTCCAGCAACGCCTGGCCTTGCAGGGTGTGCGTCACCTCGGGGTGGAACTGCAGCGCGTAGTAGCGCCGCGCCTCGTCGGCCATGCCGGCAATCGGGCAGCTCGGCGTGCTGGCCATCCGCTTGAAGCCGGGTGGCAGCACAGTCACCTTGTCGCCGTGGCTCATCCAGACCTTGAGCAGGCCGTGGCCCTCAGCCGTGGTGATGTCGGCAATGCCGTCTAGCAGCGCCGTGTGGCCATGCGCCCGCACCTCGGCATAGCCAAACTCACGGTGGCTGGAGGCTTCGACCTGGCCACCCAACTGCACCGTCATCGTGAACATGCCGTAGCAGATGCCCAGCACCGGGATGCCGAGCTGCCAGACCGCCTCAGGCGCGCGCAGGTCCTGCGCTTCGTAGGTGCTGGCGTGGCTGCCCGACAGGATGATGCCCTTGAGGTGGCCATCGGCCGCAAAGTCGCGCAGGAACTGCTCGGACACGTCGTTCGGGTGCACCTCGCAGTAGACATGCGCCTCGCGCACGCGCCGGGCGATCAGCTGGGTGACCTGGGAGCCGAAGTCGAGAATCAGGATCTTGTCGTGCATGGCGGGGTCTCAAACGGGTGCCGCGGCCAGCTTGTGCTGACGGCGGAAGTGCAGGATCGCGATCGCCGTGCTGATCACCTGCAGCACGGCACAAAAGTAAAACGGCAGGCCAATCAGCCAGTCACCCAGGGGCCGGTGCGACACTACGCCCAGCAAGGTTGCACCGATGACGGGTGCTGCGACCGCCATCAGGCTGTTCAGCGCCGACACCGAACCCATGGTCTGGCCTTGCGAGCGCGGATCGGCGGCGTTGGACACCTGGCCCTGAATCACCGCCGCGGCACCACCGCCCAGGATGTTGCCGACCACCACGACGATGAACATCATCCAGCCCTCGCTGGCCAGGCCAAAGCCCAGGTAGGTCAAGGACGAGGCCATCAGGCCGGTGATCGCCAGCCAGCGAACCGAGAAGCGTTTGAGCAGGTGCTTGAGCAAAAATCCCTGCACCAGCACCGACATCAGGCCCACCACCAGCAGGAACCAGCCGTTTTGAGCCGGTCCCCAGCCGAATTTGAAGGTGGTGTAGAGCACCATGCTGTTGTGCAGCGTGAACTGCGCCAGGCTGGCCAGTGCGATCACCGCGACCAGCGGCCCAACGCCCTGCAGCCGAGCCAAGCCGGCCAGGCTGCTCAGCGGGTTGGCGCGGCGCCATGCAAAGGCGCGCCGCTTGTCCAGCGGCAGGGATTCGGGCAGCACAAAATAGCCGTACAACCAATTGATCACCGACAGCCCACCTGCCACAAAAAACGGCAGATGCACGTCGATGGACCCGAGCAAACCGCCCATCACCGGCCCCAACATGAAACCCATACCAAACATCGCGCCCAGCAGGCCGAAGCGGCGGGCGCGGTCCTCAGGCGCGGTGATGTCGGCCACATAGGCATTGGCCACCGCCGCATTGGCTTGCATCGCGCCGCTGAACAGCCGCACCGCGATCAGCATCCACAGCGCATTGGCCAAGCCGGTGACAAAAAAGCTCAGGGCCAGGCCCGCAAAACCGATCAACAAGACCGGCCGGCGGCCATAACGGTCGGACAGCGCACCCAGCACGGGTGCGCCAAAGAAGTTGGCCACGCCAAAGGCAAACGACACCGCGCCGAACCAGAAGGTCTGCTCGGCCGTGTTGCTGGTGAAGGTACCGACCACCAGCGGCAATACCGGCACGATCAGGCCGATCGACACCATGTCGATCAGCACCGTGATCATGATGAAGACCATGGAGGCATGACGACCGCCCAGGGGCGCCGGTTGCGGGCTGGCGGCGCCCGAAAGGGTCACGTCGCTCACCCGCGTCACTCCATGCGGTAGTTGGGTGCTTCTTTGGTGATCTGCACGTCGTGCACGTGGCTCTCACGGATGCCGGCGGCGGTGATCTCGACAAACTCGGCACGGGCTTGCATGTCGTCGATCGTGGCGCAGCCGCAGTAGCCCATCGACGCCCGCAAACCGCCAGCCATCTGGTAAATGATGGCCACCATCGTGCCTTTGTACGGCACCCGGCCTTCGATGCCCTCGGGTACCAATTTGTCGGCATTGGGGTTGCTGGTCTCGTCGGCTTCTTGAAAATAGCGGTCGGCCGAGCCGGCCTTCATCGCGCCAATCGAGCCCATGCCGCGGTAGCTCTTGTAGCTG
>JANMXG010000422.1:0-26489 GCA_031394235.1 Betaproteobacteria bacterium | reverse complement strand
CGGCACCGTGCCGGGGATGGCGGCCAGCGCCTGGCCGCGGCGGTCAGCATCAGGCAACGCCCGCAGCAAGGCGCGGGCATAAGGGTGCTGCGGAGTGGCAAAAAACGCATCCGCTGGCGCCATCTCGATGATCTGGCCGGCGTACATCAGCGCCACTTGCTGGGCCATGCCGGCCACCACCGCCAGGTCATGGGTGATCAGCATCAGGCCCATGCCCATCTCGCGCTGCAGGTCGGCCAGCAGGTCGAGGATCTGTTTCTGGATCGTCACGTCCAGCGCGGTGGTGGGCTCGTCAGCCACCAGGTAGTCGGGCTCGGCGGCCAGGGTCATCGCGATCATCACGCGCTGCTTTTGGCCACCGCTCATGCGGAACGGGTAGTCGTCAAAGCGTCGCTCGGGCTCGGGAATGCCGACCCGCTTCAGCCAGTCGATGGCCTTGTTGCGGGCCGCCGCGCCGCGCAGCGGGGTGTGGGTCTGGATCGCCTCCATCATCTGCACGCCCACCGTCAGCACCGGGTTCAGGCTGGTGCCGGGCTCCTGGAAGATCATGCCGATGCGCCCGCCGCGCACCGCACGCATTTGCGATTCGGGCAGGCCGAGCACGTCGGTGTCGTCGAGCGTGATCTCGCCGCCGGTCACCGCGCCGCTGTCCGGCAGCAAGCGCATCAGGGCCAGCGCGGTCATGCTCTTGCCGCAGCCGGATTCGCCGACCAGGGCAAAGGTTTCGCCGCGGCGGATCGCCAGCGTCAGGCCGTCGATGGCCTTGACGATGCCGGTATCGGTATCGAGCTCAACTTCAAGCTGGGAGGTGGACAGCATCATGGCTTTGCTCTCAAACACGCTCATGCCGCCACGCGGCGCGACAACTGGGGCCGCTGCGCGCGGGACCGGGGGTCGTACGCATCGCGCACGCCGTCGGCAAACAGGTTGGCGGCCAACACCAGCGTGACCATGAAGCCAAAGGCGGCAGCAAAGCTCCACCACACCACCGGGTCGCGGCTCATCTCGCTGCGCGCCAGGTTGATCATGCCGCCGAAGCTGCTGGTGCTGGCGTCCACACCCACGCCGACGTAGGTCAGCACCGCCTCGTACAGGATCAGGTCCGAAAAGCTCAGCACCGTGGTGATCAGCACCAGGTGCATCACGTTGGGCAGGATGTGGCGCGCCATGATGCGCACGGGCGGCACGCCAAAGGCGGTGGCGGCCTGGACAAATTCCAGCTCACGCAGCTTGAGCGTCTCGGCCCGCACCAGCCGGCACAAGGTGGACCAGCCGGTCACGCCCAGGATGAAGCAGAGCAAGAAGATCTTGATGTCCGAGCGCTCGGCGCCAGTCTCGAACCACTCGGGGTGCTTGTCCAGCGCCACCTGCACCATCAGCACGCAGGCGGCGATCAGCAGCACGTTGGGCACCGAGGTCAGCGTGGTGTAGAGGTACTGCACCACTTCATCAACCCAGCCGCGGTACCAGCCCGCCAGGATGCCCAGCACCACTGCAATCGGCAGCGTGGCCAGGGTGCTGAGCATGCCGATGACAAAGGCGGTGCGGATGCTCTTGAGGGTTTGGACCAGGACGTCGTTGCCGGTGCGGTCGGTGCCAAACACGTGGTAGTGGCCCATCAGCGCGACCACCGGCCCGGCCAGCAGGCAGGCCACGGTGAGGGTCAGCAGCAAGGCGCGCACAGGGTAGTGGGTGTGGTCGGCGAGGATGTCACGCCAGGCGCCGCCCAGGCCGCCGTGGGACCGGGCCAGCAAAGCCGCCATCAGCAGGGTTGCCAGCAAGGCCACGCCCAGACCGCCCACGGCGCCCAGCAGAGCCCGCTGCCAGAGGTCGGCTTGCCATTCGGTCGCGGGGTTCTTCAAATGGCCGCCGCCGTGCAAAAGCGGGGGCAATTCGCGCACCGACTGGCCGTCGCGGGTCACTGTTTGCTTGGTGATGGCCTGCCATGCCAGCGGTGCCGAGTAGGTGGTCTCGCGCATGCCGATCTGGCGCGCCAGCGCCAGGTCCAGCAGCGATTCGGTGCGGGTGTCAAAAAACTGCGTGCCTGCGGGCTGGCCGACAGCCGGCGCCAGCGCCCGGCGGAAGTGCACGCTGTCGAGCGCGGTGACCCCGACAAACAGCAGCAGCACCAGCGACGAGCACAGCGCCGGCGCATCGCGCAGCACCCGGCGCCAGGTGGCGCGCAGCGTGTCGTGGCGCACGACACGAAAGCCGTAGCCGATCAGCATGGCAAACAGCAGCCACAGCGCCACATCGGTCCAGAGAATGACGAACTTGAAGCCCATGATGGTCAGTGTCTGTTTTCGGGTTTCACGACAAGCGCACGCGGGGATCGACCCAGGTGTAGGCAATGTCGATCAGCACATTGCTGGCGATGTAGAGCGCCGCCCCCAGGAACACCATGCTGCGCACGATCGCGAAGTCCTGGCCCGAGATGGCCTCGATCACAAACGCGCCCAGGCCGGGGATGCCAAAAAAGCTCTCGAACACCAGGCTGCCCATGAACACATACGGCAGGTAGGCGCCAGCGCTGGTGATGATCGGGATCAGCGCGTTACGCAGCACATGGCGGAACAGCACCAGGGTCTCGCTCAAGCCCTTGGCGCGTGCGGTGCGCACGTAGTCGCGGCCGATTTCTTCCAGGAACATCGCGCGGTAGAGCCGGGCCTCACCGCCCAGCCGCGCCAGCAGCGACAACATCACCGGCAGTGCCAGGAAGCGCACCGCATCCAGCCCCGGCGCAAAGCCCGAAATCGGCACCAGCCGCAGCACCCGCGAGAAGAAATACTGGCCGACGATGATGTAGAACAGGCTGGAGATCGACAGCATCAGCACGCACAAAACCACGCCCCAGAAGTCGATGCGCGAGTTTCGAAAAAACACCAGCAGCAGCGAGAAGCTGATGCTCACCACCAGTTGGAGCAAAAACAACGGCAGCGCCAGTTGCAGGCTCACGCCCATGCGGGTGGCCACCTCATGGCCGATGTCGGTGGAGCGGGCCGAGTCACTGCGGCCAAAGTCCAGCACCAGCAGCGAAACCGAGCGCTCCCACAGCACTGTTCGCTTGATCTTCTCGACGCCGGTCGCGGCCTCGTTCCAGTACAGCGGCCGGTCGTAGCCACGCTCGGACTTCCATTTTTCGATCTGCTCCTGGGTCACCCGCTTGCCGCCGATGTTCAGGCGGGCCATGTCGTCGGGGGTGTTGACGGTGAAAAACAGGAAGAACGTGAGCAGGTTGACGCCGATCAGGATCAGGATGCCGTAGCCGATCCGGCGCAGGATGAAGTTGAACATCGTCAGGTTCCGGAACTCAGGGCTTGGGGGTCGATGCAGGCAGCGCTGCCGCGGGCGTCAACCGGACCCGCCGGGCCGTGGCGGTCTCGCGCGCTTTGAAGCTGCGGCGCGCCACCCAGGCCAGCCCGGCCAGCGCCAGGCCCAGCAGCGCCATCGGCCAGATCACCGGCGCGTTCCACTCGGCCTGCTTGGCGGCGCGCAGTTTGGGGTCGAGCTTGTAGTACTTGGCCATGTCGCGGATCAGGATGCTGGGCTTGCCGTTGGTGACCCATTGCTGAAACGCCAGGCCGCCGTACGGAAAGTAGCCAAAGCACCAAGGTGAATCCTGCTGCGCGATCGTCACCATCTTGTCGATCAGCGCCTGCTTGGCCGGGCCGTCATCCAGCGCCTGCAATTGCCGGTACAGCGCGTCGTACTCCGGGTTGTCGTAGTTGGCGTAGTTGTCGCCCTGGTGTTTGCTGCGGCCGATCGGGCCGTACATCAGGAACAGAAAGTTTTCGGCGTCCGGATAGTCGGCCAGCCAACCGCCCCAGAAGATCTGGTGCTTGCCGCGCAAGGTCTTATCCTGGTACTGGTTGAAGTCGGTGGCGCGCACCTCCAGTTGCACGCCCAGCTTGGCGTACTGCTTGACCATCCAGTCGTTTTCGCTCTTGCCCTCGGGCGTCAGTGAGCGCTGGTAATCGTAGTTCAGCACCAGCGGCTTGCCGCTGACGGCGTCACGTCCGCCGGGGTAACCGGCCTCGGCCAGCAGCTGCTGGGCGTCGGCAATCGGGCGGCGCACCACCTTGCCGTCCACCAACCGGTGGGTGACCGGGTTGAAGAAGCCTGGCTGGCCCTCACGCGACCCAAACAAACCCGGCGGCACAGGACCGTGCCCGGCCACACCGCCCTTGTGCTTGAAGATGCGGCCGTAGCCCTCCTCCCAGTCGATCGCGATCGCGATGGCCTGGCGCAGCTTGCGGTTCTTGGCCTGTTGCTCGGGCGTGTCGCCTTTGCCCACCACCGGATCAAGCATGTTGAAGCCCATGTACCAGTTGCTGATGTCGGTCATCAGCGGGAACTTGTAGCCGCGCGCATCAAACAGTTTTTTCACCGCGTCCGAATCGTCGGCATCGTTGCGGAAGTCCACGCCATACTCGGGCCGCTCGATCTCGGGCACGTCGAAATAGCCCTGGCGGAATTTCTCCTTGCGCGAGACCTTCTCTTTCTCGATCGTCACGTGGAGCGTGTCGATGAAGGGCATGGTCTTGCCGCAGTCGGCGAGCAGGCCTTCCTCGGCGTCGCCGGGCATGCCCTCGCAGGGATAGGGCTCACCGCGGAAGTTGGGGTTGCGCTTCATCACGTGCCGCCGGTCGCGCACAAAGTCGACCATCATGTATGGCCCGGTGCCCACCGGCCACTGGTTGAGCGACAGGCCGTTTTCGTTCATGCCGGGCTGGGCATAAAACGCGTCGGCCTCCCAGGGCACTGGCGCCATGAACGGCATCGCCATCCAGTAGCTCCACTGCGGGTACTTGCCCTTGAGCCGCACGCGGTAGGTGTATTTGTCCAGCATCGTGGCCCCGGCCAGCGGCCACTTTCGGAAGTCCAGAAACGGCTTGTCGCGCACATCCTTGGGCAGCCCGGCCAGCAGCTTGGCGTCTTCTCGCTTGATGGTCTCCGCGTAATCGCGCAGGCCGATCAGGTAGTCGGCAAACACCGCAAACACCGGCGCCTCGATGCGGGTGGTGGCATGGCGCTTGAGCGCGTAGACAAAATCGTCGGCCACCAGCTCCCGCGCACCCTGGTGCTCAAAATCCAGTGGTGAGCGCTTGGCCCCCAACTGACCGGTCGCCAGGCTCAGGTAGCGCGGCTTGCCTTGCGCATCCAACGCAAACGCCGGGTGCGGCTGGTAGAGGATGCCGGGCTTGATCTTGACGTCATAGATGCTCTCGACGATCTGGTCGGCAGGTGCGTCGTCCGGCAAAGGCTGGCCGGCTTTGTCCAGGTAGCGCGGCTTGACCACGGCAACGGCTGATTTGGGCACCAGCGTGTAGGGCCGCTTGAGGTAGTGGTAGCCGTAAGGGGGCTCGTAGACCTGGAAGGTGTAGGCCGACTCGGGGTTGCTGTAGGACGCGGTCGGATCCAGGTAGCGCGGCGAGCGCTCGTCGAACGAATAGAACATGGTGTTCTCGCGTTCGGCACCGGCCGGGTACGGGCTGTTGTTGCAGCCGACCAGCGCCAGGCAGGCGGTGGTCAGCAGCGCAAGGCAGCGCCGGACAGCATGGGAATCGGTAAATCGCTTGCCGCGCATGCGGACACTCCTGGTACGAGACAACTGCCTGGGCCGGATGTGCCCAACGCAGACTGCCATGAACGACAGCGCCTCGACAGGGACCGCTTGTGGCTGACCCTATCGAGGCGATAGCAATATTCTAGGGCGCAGCGCGTGAGGGCACGCCGGGGGTTTGAACCCATGGATGGCGGCACTGCGCCAACCGCCAACCGCCTACCAGCCGATCAGCACGTCGCGGCCCTGCACCACCAGTTGCACCCGCGCGCCCACCGGCAGCATCACCTTGGTCGGCACGTGACCAAACGGCAGGCCGGTCAGGATCGGCGTGGTGCAAACGCTGCGCAGGTGGGTGATGGCGGACTTGAGGTTGTAGCCGCGGTCCGTCGGGCTCTTGCGCCAGTCGCTGAAAGCGCCCAGCAGCACCGCCTTCTGGCGTTGCAGCACGCCCGCCTGCTGCAGTTGCAGCAACAGGCGTTCTACCCGGTACGGCGGCTCGTTGACGTCCTCCAGAAACAAGATGCCGCCCGGGACTTTGGGCCAGTGCGGCGTGCCCAGCAGCGACAGCACCATCGCCAGGTTGCCACCCCACAGCTTGCCCCGCGCGGCCAGGCCGTCAAAGCCCGCATCGGTGCGAAAACCCACCGCCTCCAGCTCGCCCGACATCGCCTCGGCAAAACAGTCCTGCGTCACATCGTCCACGCCGCCCGCCTCGTCGCTGCGGCCAAAGTCATCACAGGCCATCGGGCCGTGCCAGCTGGCCGCGCCGGTGTGCGCCAGCAGACCAAGTTGCAACGCGGTCAGGTCGCTGAAACCCACCCAGCGGGTGCCGGCTTCGACGCTGCGCGCCAACCTCGGCCAGTCGATCCGGTCCAGCAGGCGGCTCAGGCCGTAACCGCCGCGGCAGGCCATCGCGACGCCGGGCGCGGCATCGGCCACCCGGTACAGGGTGGCCAGGCGGGCATCGTCGCTGCCGGCAAAACGCTGCTGGCGCGCGCGCACGCTGGGGTCCAGCGTGACCTCGAAACCCAGCGCGCTCAGGCGCTGCCGGGCCAGCTTGAGCGCCGGGGTGCGCAATTCGACGCCCGACGGGGCAAATACGGTCAATGAAGTCATGGGCCGGGATGCCCCTCGGGGCAGATGATTTCGGTGGCATCCCCAGTGGGAATGGCTGTGGGCAGGTCCGCGTCGATCAGGCTGGTGCGTTGTTGCAAACGCAGCGCGTCACGCTCGGCTCGCTGCTGGGCCCGCCGGTCGGCAAAAAACTGGCGCAGCAAGGCGGATGCAGGCTCGGCCAGCACGCCGCCGACCAGCGTGGTCTGGTGGTTCAGGCGGCCATCGGCAAACAGGTCGAGCACCGATCCTGCAGCGCCGGTCTTGGGGTCGGTGGCGGCAAACACCACCCGCTTGAAGCGGGCGTGCAGCAACGCCATCGCGCACATGGCGCAAGGCTCCAGCGTGACGTAGAGCTCGCAGTCGGGCAGGCGGTAGTTCTGCAGCAGCTGGGCCGCATGGCGCAACGCCACCACCTCGGCGTGGGCAGTGGGATCAAAGGTGGTGATCGGCCGGTTGTAGCCGGTGGCGATCACCCTGCCCTGCTGCAGGATCACTGCGCCCACCGGCACCTCGCCGGCCAACTGGGCGTTCAGCGCCTGATCCAGCGCCAGCCGCATGCCGAACTCGTCGCCGGGCGACAACGCTGCCGTCATGTCAACCGCCCACGCGGCACAGGCGCAGTGCCTCGCCGGCCGCCACCAGACCAAAGGTGGCCGTCACGGTGACGGTCGAGCCGTAGCCCTGGCAGTTCAGGCTGCCGTCGGTGACACAGGCCTCATCGGCAGACGCTATGGGCGCTGCGACACTTTCACGCGAAAAAACGCAGCTCAGACCCATGGCGCCGGTGCGCGGCGCACCCTGTTTGCGCAAGCGCTGGCGCAGGCCGGCCAGCAGCGGATCGTGGGTGACGGCCGCCAGATCGGCGACATCCACCGCCTGCGCCAGTTGCTTGCCGCCGGCCGCGCCGACGCAGACCGCCGGCATGCCGCTCGCCAGTGCCCAGGCCGCCAACGCCAGCTTGGCCGCGCTCTGGTCGCAGGCATCGATCAGCACGTCGATTGCGGCCGGCAGCAAGCCCGGCCAGTTGCCGGGGCCGGCAAAGTCGTCCACCACGAGCACCTCGCAGCCGGGATGGATGTCGGCAATGCGCTGTTGCAGCGCCAGCGCCTTGGCCATGCCCAGCGTGCTGCCCAGCGCCTGCACCTGGCGGTTGATGTTGGACTCGGCCACGTGGTCCAGGTCGACCAGCACCAGGCGCGCCACGCCGCTGCGGGCCAGCGCCTCAACGGCCCAGGATCCGACCCCGCCCAGCCCGACCACTGCCACCCGTGCGGCGCGCACACGCAGGTAGCCGGCGTCGCCGTAGAGCCGGCGCAGGCCACCAAAGCGCCGCTCCAGATCGGCATCGTCGGCCGGCAGAGTCGACGCCCCGCCGGTGACGGTCGCCACGGCGGTCAAGCCGAGCGTTCCGTCCGCCAGACCTGCCAGCGCAGCGCCAGCACCGCCCCGGCAATGATCGCCGCGCTGGCCACGAAGCTGCCCAGCGACAAGGTGGACAGGCCCGACAGCCCCTGGCCGATGGTGCAGCCCGAGGCGGTGATGCCGCCCGCGCCCATCAGCAGCGCGCCGACCAGGTGGTTGGCGGTGTCCTCGACACCGCGAAAGCCCTCCCAACGGAAGCTGCGCCCGGCCAGCGCCACCCCCGCGCTGCCCAACACCACGCCCAGCACCACCACCATGCCCTGGGTCAGGCGCTTGCTGGCATCGCTGAAAAACACCAGGCCGTCCAACACGTAGGCCAGCGGTGCGACAAAACTGAACGACTCCATCCGGGTCGAATTGGTTGCCAGGAAGGCCTCTTCCAGCGTCTGCGGATGCTCGGCCACATGGCCCAGCACACCCGACACCCACCACAGACCGACCACCAGCGCGCCCAAGCCAAAGCCGCCCAGCAACACGTCTGCGCTGCGGCCCTCGCGGCGGGCCAGCGCCCAGACCACCAGCGCACCGCCCAGCACCGCGCCGAACAGCAGCGCGTGCGGGGCCACGGCCGACGCCGGCATGCCCACCAGCTTGACCGCCAGCGAGGGCAGATCCTGTCCGGCCGGCAGCGCCAGCGCAACCTTGTCCACCGTGGCCACCCGCAACACGGCCGTGACGCCGCGCAAGGTGGCCCAGGCCGACAAACCGAGCACGCCAAACACCACCAGCGACTTCAGGTTGCCACCGCCAATGCGCACCAGCGTCTTGCTGCCGCAACCCGACGCCAGCACCATGCCGAAGCCAAACATCAGCCCGCCCACCGCCTGCGACAGCCACAGCATCAGCGGCGGTGAATAGACCGAATCGGCCGCCTTGACCCAGCCCGCCGCCACCATCGCGTTGAAGCCGATCATCGCCACGCCGATGGCCAGAGCCCACATGCGCATGCGGGCCCAGTCACCGATGTTGACCACATCGGCCACCGCGCCCATGGTGCAGAAATGGGTGCGCTGGGCCACTGCACCAAAGGCAACGCCCAGAGCCAATGCCGCCCACAGCACCTGCTGTTGCAGCACCAGCAATGCGGTGTCCGTCAGGGCAACCGTCA
The DNA here is from genome assembly GCA_031394235.1 of Betaproteobacteria bacterium. Classification (GTDB taxonomy): domain Bacteria; phylum Pseudomonadota; class Gammaproteobacteria; order Burkholderiales; family Burkholderiaceae_C; genus Pseudaquabacterium. Next base: position 17,277 of record JANMXG010000422.1, on the reverse strand, counting down.
TGGCGCGCCCGCGGCGGTTTGCAGCGTCGACAAGGCCCTCAACCCTTGAGCGTGCTCAGCCGCTCTTTGCCGGCAGTGGCCGCCTCGCTGGCGGGATAGGCCTTGACCAGGTCATCGATGGTCTTGCGGGCCGAGCGGTTGTCCTTCATCTCGATCTGGCAGTTGGCCATGGCCAGCATGGCCTCGGGCGTGCGCGGATGGCCAGGTGCACTGGTCACCAGCGCCCGGAACACGGCGATCGCCTCCTTGTAGTTCTTCTGGCCGTACAGCGCATTGCCCAACCAGAAACGCGCCGACTCGGCATAGCCGGTGGACGGGTACCGCTGCAAAAACGCTGCCAGCCCGCTCGACGCCTTGTCGAAGTCACCCGCGCGCAAGGCCGCCATGGCGTTGTCGTGGGCGCGTTTCTCGTCCGGGTCGGCGGTGAAGTCCTTGCCGTCGATCGACACCTTTTGCGGCTCCATCAACCGCAGCCGGTCGTCCAGACCCTTGGACACGTCCTTGACCGAGCGCTGCAACTCTGCCACATCACGCGCCAATTGCTCCTGGCCGCCGCGCAGTTTGGCGGCGTCGCTGCGCTGCGCCTCCAGCTGGGTGTTGAGATCGAGCAGGCTGCGGCGCAACTGCGTCACCTGCTCCAGCAGGGCCGCGTTGGCGGCAGTCAGCTCACCCAGCTTGGTGCGGCTGCTGTCGTCATTGTTCTGGATGCGGGTTCGGATGTCGAGAATCGCCTTGCGCGCTTCTTCGTCATCGAACAGGCCGGCGCGCGCCGCGCCGCTGGCCATCATCAGCGCGGTGGCCAGCAGAGGCAGTGCAGCCGCTGCCGGACGCAGCCGCCAGGAAGTCCATCGGGAAGCTGTCACGTTCAACGGTCCTTCAGTTCGGCACGGCGGTTCTTGGCCCAGGCCGGCTCGTCATGGCCTTCGTCAGCGGGGCGCTCCTTGCCAAAGCTCACCGCCTCGACTTGCGCCTCGGTCGCACCCAGCAGGGTCAGCGACTTGGCCACCGCCTCGGCACGTTTTTGGCCCAGCGCCAGGTTGTATTCACGCCCACCGCGCTCGTCGGTGTGGCCCTCGACCACCAGGCGCTTGGCGCGGTTGGTCGCCAGCGCCTTGGCATGGCCGTCGATCAGGCCGCGGAACTCGTCGTTGACGACAAAGCTGTCGAAGTCGAAATACACCAGCCGGCCCAGCCTGCCGACGGCGGCTGCCGACCCGGCCGCGCCACCCGCGGCGCCGCCAGCCGGCGGCAGGTTGACGGTCGCCACCTGCGATTGCGCGTTGGTGCCGCTGCTGCTGCCCGGCGTACCGGTGTTGTTGCTGGCCGTAGCGCCCGTGCCCACGGCATTCGGCGTGCGGGTCTCGACCGGTGTTTCGTCGAGCTTGACCGTCGAGCCGCAGCCCACCAGCGCCAGCGCGACGGCCACCGTTGCCGCCGCCAGCAGCGCGCGATTACCGCGGCCCAAACGCTTGGCGTTGCCGGTGCTGACGCCCGTGTGCATACCTGTGTGCAGGCCCGTATCGATGCCCGTGCGGATGCCCATGCGCAGGCCTGTGCGAAGTCCCATCATCGTCATCACTCCTCGATCAACGGTGACCCGCAGGCCACCCGGCGCCGGCAACCTGCCGGCAGGTCAGACTGGGGCGGCCATCACGGCCCGCCTGTACATGCTGCGACCAGCGCGCCGGAGGCTCACCGGTTGAACGGCCCCCAAGCCGGCTCCCGCACATCCACGCCCGACGACAGCAACCGGGTGCGGATCTTGCCATCCAGGGTGGTCGTCATCAACACATCGCGACCCTGACTGCGGGTGGCGTAGATCAACAGGCGGCCATTGGGTGAAAAGCTGGGACTTTCGTCATCGTTGGTATCGGTGACTGCCAGCGGCGGACCGCTGCCGTCCAGCGGCATCACCATCACCCGGAACCCGCTGCCGCGGTTGATATAGGCCAGCGTGCGACCGTCCGGGCTGACCGTGGGGCTGATGTTGTAGCTGCCGGCAAATGTGACGCGCTCGGCGTTGCCACCGGCGGCAGGAATGCGGTAGATCTGCGGGCCGCCGCCCCGGTCGCTGACGAAGTACACCTGCTGGCCGTCGGCCGAAAAAGCCGCTTCGGTGTCGATTGCGCTGCTGCTGGTCAGGCGGCGCAGGCCGCCGCCGTCCATGTCGATCAGGTAGAGCTGGGCCGGACCATCACGCGACAGCGTGACCGCCAGCCGTCGGCCGTCCGGTGACCAGGCCGGCGCGCTGTTGCTGCCGCGAAAACTGGCCACGCTGTTGCGCTCGCCGGTGATGACGTCCTGCACCATCACCACGGCCTTGCCGGACTCGAACGAGACATAGGCCAACTTGCGACCGTCGGGCGACCAGGCCGGTGAGATGATGGGCTGCGGACTGGCCAGCGCCACCTGGCCGCCTTCGCCGTCGGCGTCGGTGATGCGCAGCGTGTAGCGGTTGGCGGCGCGGGTGACATAGGCGATGCGGGTGGCGTTGACACCGCGCTCGCCGGTCAGCCGGTCCTGGATCGCGTCGGCGATCTTGTGCGCGGCCAGCCGCAGATCCGCTGCCGGCACCGCCAGCGCCTGCCCGACCAGTTCCTCCCCCTTGACGACGTCCCAGAGCTTGTAGCGCACGTCGAAACGGCCATCGGCCAGCCGGGTGACTGACCCTGCCGCCAACGCATCGGCACCACGGCCACGCCAGTCGGGGTATTGCGGGCTGCTGCGCTCGTCCATCGCGCCGCTGGACTCGACGATGCGAAACGCGCCGCTGCGCTCCAGGTCGGCACGCACGATGGCCGAGATCGGCTGGCCGCTGCGGTCCTCGTCGCGAAATCGGGTGATGGCCAGCGGCAACTGGGTGGCCCCGATGCCGGAGATCTCGACCCTGAATTGCGCCAGCGCCGCGCTGGGCAGGCCCAACCCCGCAGCGGCGGCAGCCACGGCCAGGGACAGCAGGAATAAGCGTCGGATGATCGGCATCAGTGGGGTGGAGTGGCGCAAGTGCCGAAAGGTTTCACGAAAGCTTGCCCCTGCTGCACGGTGGCAAACGCGCTTGAGCATCATTGTAGGCAGCCGGCCACACGGCCAGAGCCGCAGCCTGATCGGCGGCCGGTACCACGCGCCGGCCACTGCGCCGACCCGATGGAGGGATGCTCAGGCCCCGCCAAGACCGGCAGTGGGCAGGGCCGCCCCCACGCTCACGCCAGCGCGCGGCGCAGCGCCACCGCACACAGCCCCACCGCGGTGTTGGCCTCGTCGATCACCCGGCCCATCGTGATGAAACCGTGCAACTGCCGTTCGAAGCAGACGTACTGCGCCGGGCTGCCGGCGGCAGACAGCGCGTCGGCATACTGCCGACCCTCGTCGCGCAGCGGGTCGAAGCCGGCGGTGATCACCAGCGATGGCGGCAGGCCGGACAGGTTGCCGTGCAGCAGGGGCGAGACCCGCCAGTCGCTGTAGTCGGCCGGGTCGACGTAGTGCCCCCGAAAATAGGCGATCGTGTCAGACGTCAGCATGTAGCCCTGGCCGTTGTGGGTGTGCGACGGCGCCACCGCCCGCATGTCGGTGGCCGGGTAGATCAGCAATTGCAGCTTGAGCGGGATGGGCTCACCGGCATCACGCCAAGCCAGTGCCACCACCGCCGCAAGGTTGCCACCGGCGCTGTCACCGCCCACAGCAAAGCGTTGCGCATCCAGCCCCAGTGCGGGGGCCTGCGCCTGCAGCCAGCGGGTGGCGGCCAGCACATCGTCCACGGCCGCCGGAAACCGGTGCTCGGGGCCCATGCGGTAATCGACCGACACCACCACGCAACGACCTTCGTCGGCCAGGTCACGGCAGAGTGAGTCGTGGGTGTCCAGGTCGCCCATGGTCCAGCCGCCGCCGTGGTAATAGACCAGCGTGGGCGCCGGACTGGCGACGCTGGCGGGCCGGTACAGCCGCAGCGGAATGTCGCCATGCGCACCGGTGGCGCGCAGGTCCCGCACCTCGGCCACCGGCCTGGGCGGCGGCTGGGTAACCGACCGCCGCTCCAGGTAGAAGCGCCGCGCCTCTTGCGGGGTCAGGGTGTGGGTCGGCGGGACACCCCGCTCGGCCATCAGGTTGAGCAGTTTCTGGGCTTGCGGATCGAGCATGGTGTCTCCTGCGGCGCCTGCGGACGCCTGACTGGCGGATGGTGGGGCGGGGCTGGCCTGCCTGGTGGCGGTACGGGCGCTGCGCGACCTGACCAAAAACAACGGGAAAGTGTAGCGGTCGCACTGGCGCATCATCACGCATCATCGCCCCATGCAACCGCGCCAACCCACCGTTGCCCCAGCCCAAAGCCTGCCTGCCGACGCACCCTGCCCCTGTGGGCTGCCACACACCGTGGCGGGTTGTTGCGGCCGCTGGATGGCTGGCCCCCGGCACCTGCAGGCGCCGGATGCGCTAAGCCTGATGCGGTCACGCTACAGCGCGTTTGTGGGGCAAGAGGCCGACTACCTGCGCCAGACCTGGCACCCCAGCACGCGGCCGGCGGCGTTGGACTTCGAGCCCGGCTTGCGCTGGCTGGGCCTGCAGGTGCTGGCGCACCAGGTGATCGACGACTGCCACGCGAGCGTCGAATTCGTGGCGCGCAGCAAGCTGCGTGGCCGGGCCCACCGGCTGCACGAGATCAGCCGGTTTGTGCGCGAGGACGGCCGCTGGTTCTACCTTGACGGCCAGCAGCGCCCATGAGCTGCGAGTCAGGCAAATTCCTGGCGGATCGGCGGCAGCGTCAGGCGCCAGGCAATCCAGCCCAGCATCACGCAGCCCGCCAGCGTGACCAGCACCGCCATCGACCGGGTCGCGGCAACAAAACCGCCAAACACACCCGCCAGCACCGGCGGCAGTGCGGCCTGCTGCAGCGTGGCATCGACCAGCGACAGCATCAGCTCCTGCTGCAGCCACAGGCCGCCCAGGTTGATGCCGATCGCCACCCCCATCAGCACAATGAACGTGCGGCGCGCCCACTCCAGGCGCAGCAGCAGGCCGATCGCAGCGGCCAGCGTGGCCACCGACACCCCCAAGCCGGCCCCGACAACCCAGGGCAGGTAGGCCAACAGCCAGCCGGTGAGCAGCGGATGGGGCAGCGGCGCGGCCGTCAAAGCCACCTGGCTGGGCAAGGACGAGGCCGTGGCGTTTTGCACCAGCGCCGAGACCGATGCCAGCACCCCCAGCACAATGAACACCCAGGCGGTCACCGTGACAAACACGGACCGCGCACCCACGTTGAAAGTCTGTGTCAAGCTGATCCCCTTCGGCTTGATGGACAGGCTAACCTCCTGCCATCCGGCGCGATGATGACCGCGCTCTATGACAGGCATTTTTCAGCGGCGGACCCAGAGCCAATGCGCTCATTTGCGGGGTATTTACCGGGCTGTGCTGGCCGGCCGGCAAGGTCGCAGCGGTGAGCCAGCCGCTGGCTCTGCTGCATGCCGACGACTGGTTGCTGGCCGTGCACAAGCCTGCCGGCCTGCTGGTGCACCGCAGCGCCATGGACGCCCATGCCACCCACGACGTCGTCACCCAACTGCGGGCCCAGACCGGCGCCCCGGTGTGGCCGGTGCACCGCCTGGACAAGGGCACGTCCGGCGTGCTGTTGCTGGCGCGCGACGTGCACAGCGCCAGACAATTGGGTGCGGCCTTTGCCGCCGCCAGCGCTGGCGGCCCTGACTCGCCCGACCCACCGGTCACCAAGCGCTACATCGCGCTGGTGCGCGGCTGGCCGGCGGACGCTGGTGAGATCGACCTGGCGTTGGCGCGCGACCCCGAGCTGCCCTCCACTGGGCAACTGCAGCTGCCCGCCTGCACCCGGTGGCAGGTGCTGCAGCGGCTGCAACTGCCGATCAGCACCGACGGCCATCACGCTGACACCCGGCTGGCGTTGCTGTCGCTGCAACCGCTGACCGGCCGGCGCCACCAGATCCGTCGCCACCTGAAGGCACTGGCCCATCCGCTGATCGGTGATTCCACGCACGGCAAGGGGCCACTGAACCGGGCCATCGCCGCCCATATCGGCCATGCCCGCCTGTGGCTGCACGCGCTGGCGCTGACCGTGCCGCACCCCGCCACCGGATTGGCACTCACCGTGCAAGCCCCACTGGGGCCGGAATGGACGCAGTGGGGCGCCGAGTCATGACACCCAGGTGCGGGCGCCGCCCGCGCCGTCAATCCAGCTGCCGCGCCGACACCAAGGCCCGCAGCACCGCCCGGTTCACCGCCGGCACGGCCATCAGCAGGGCATCGGCTGCCGCCCGGATGTCGTAGATCGAGGCGGCCTCGACCGCCTGCACCAGCGTCAGGTAGGGCAACAACGGCCCATTGCGGTGCACCAGCGCGGCAGACACCGCAGCACTGGTGGGAATGCTCTTGAGCAGCTCGTCGAAGGGCTGCTGCATCAGCCGATCGAGCAGCGAAAACACGCCGCAGATGAACAGCTCGGACCGCTTGTCGTCGTCGCAGCCGCTGTCGCGGCCCAGTTCCTCCATCACCAGCCCCCGCCGCACCGCGGCGTAGATCACCGGCTTGAAGTTGCCGTCGCGGCTGCCGGACGCCAGCAGCAGCGCCAGCCAACGCTTGAGCCGCTGGTAGCCGATCAGCATGATGGCGTGGCGGAAACTGGTGATCTCGACACGCAAGCCAAAAGCCGGCGAGTTGATGTAGCGCATCAGCTTGAAGGCCATCGTCGGATCGTTTTTCATGACCGCCTCCAGCCTGTCGATCGGCTCGGCCCGGTCCACCCGGTTGATCAGCTCGACGATCGCCGTCAACTCCGGTTGGCCACTCCGGCCGGTCGCGCTGCGCGCCGGTGCCACATCGTCGATCGGCCAACCCAGCACCGCAATCGCGCCGCGGCCAAAGGAATCGGCCATCTCGACCAGGGTGCGCACACCGGCCTGCACATGCGGAATGTTGCGCGATACCCCGCCGGGCGGCGGCATGCCGTCGCGCCGCTCATCCGTGAGGTCGATGATCGAGTAGGCAAAACACGGCAGCACCTCCCGCGGCAGCGGCGCCAGGGGCCGGCCCTTGATCAACAGCGTGTTGCCGTTGTGGTGCAGCTTGGCCAGCGCGGCGGTGCAGGCCAGGTCGCTGGCCATGAAGGCCGGCACCTCCAGCATCAGGTTGAGCGGCAGGGCCGCGCGCATCAGGCCATCGAGCAGGGTTTCGCTGACGATGTTGAGCGAGATGCGGCCGGCGTCCTCGGGCCAGACCTCGACCAGAGCGGCCAGCAGGTCAGCAGCGTCGGGCGTGACCTCGGGGCGGATCGGGAACACCGTCAACCGCAGCGCCGTGATGGCGCGGTGGCGGTCGATCATCGGCGAGTAGCCCAGGGCCACCTGGCCCAGTACGGGGTGATCTGTCATGGGGATGGCGTGCCCACGGGCAGCGGCCTATTTGATGTAGTCGAACAAGGACATGCGCTGCACGGAAGCATCACTTTGCAGCGCCGCCTGGTAGCCGGTCTGCTGGTTCTTGAAATCGCTGATGGCTTGCACCATGTCCACGTCCTCGGTGTCGGCCTGCACCGATTTGGCCCACAGGTTGCGGTCCTGGTTGCGGCCGTCGATGGCGTCGAGCCGGATCAGCGCGCTGCCGGCCTCGGCGCGCGCTGCCTGCATCCGCCCCATGACGGCGTCGGCATCACGCAGGCCGCTGTTGACCGCCTGCGCCACCTGGCCGGCGTTGGCCAGTGGGTTCTTCAGCGTGTCCACCACACGGTCGATCGCGGCAAACGGGTTCAGGTCGGCCGTGGACGGGCTCAGGCTGAAGGTGTCGCCGCTGGCGGGCGCCCCCTTGACGTGCACCGTCATGCCGTCCACGGTGATGGCCCCGCCCGCCGCGTACGGCACGCCGGTCTGCCCGGTGGCGGCGCCGTTCTTCAGCACGCTGTAGGTGGTACCGGCACCGCTGCCGGCAAACACCAGGGCATAGCTGTCGCCGGTGAGCGCCGCCGGGCCGCTGACATTGCCCGCGTCGATCCAACCGGTGCCGGTGTTGGCGGCATCGGCGGCGCTGACAAACACACCGTTGCCGCTGCGTGCCGACAACCAGATGGCCGCGCCGTCGGCGGTGACGGGCAATTGCTCGCGGTTCGACAGTTGCATCTGGCCGCCGGTGGTGGCCGACACCACGCCGCCCGTCGTGTCCAGAAACGGCATGGCGCTGGCGCCCTGGCCGCCAAACAGGAAGCCGCTGTTGCCGTCGCCCTGGTTGGCCAGTGCCATCAGCTGGCTGCGGTACTGCATCAACTGGGCCGCCTGGCTCGCCCGTTCGGCCGGGGTGTAGCTGCCGTTGCCAGCGGCCACCAGGGTTTCGCGCAGGTTCTGCAGCACCTCACCGGCCTGGCCCAGCGCCGACTCGGTCAGGGTCATCGCATTGCGGCTGACATTGACCGAACGCTGGTCGCTCTCGATACGCTGCTGGCTGATGTACGCCCGCTCGACTCGGGCCGCGCCGGTGGGGTCATCGCTGGCCCGGTTGATGCGCTTGCCGCTGGTCATCTGGGTCTGCGACTCGGCCATGTCCTGCTGGCGGCGTTGCAGGCTGTCGACGGCGGTTTCGTAGCGGTTGGCGGTGGACACTCTCATGGCAGATCCTGGGTCAGGCGGCGGGACGGGGCGGGGTCTGGGCGGGCAAGGTCAGCGGGTCCTGCGCTGGGGTGGGTGTCAGCGGGACAGGGCCAGGATCGAATCGAACAGGCTCTGCGCAGTCTGCAACATCTTGGCCGCGGCCTGGTAGCTTTGCTGGAACTGCAACAGGCGCGCAGCCTCTTCGTCCAGGTTGACCCCGACCTCACCGGTCAACTCGGCCTTGGCCCGGCTCGACACCGTGCTGCTGGTGTCGGCGGCAGCCACCGCGCCCTGCACGCGTACACCCACATCGGACAGGGTGTTGGCATAGGCGTCGGACAGGGTCTGGCCATCGACCAGCAGGCTGGCGGCCATGCCGTCAATGTGCAGCGCATTGCCGTTGTTGCCCGCCGGATGGGTGGTGGGCGCGACATCGATGCGGTCGCCGGCCCGGGGCACACCGGCCAACGACAGCGAGACGCCGTCAAAGACGATGGGCTGGCCGGCGCTCAGGCTGCCACTGGCCAGCACGCCGTTGCCGGCGTCCAGGATCTGGTAGCTGCCGATGTTGTCGGTGAAGTTCAGGCTGAATGCGGCGTACGGCCCGGCCGGCGGCGCGTTGTTGTCGAGCGACGCCACCGATGCCGTGCCGGTATTGACTGCAGCGGTCACCGCGGTGACCGGCGCGGCCGCCGCCAGGCCCCGCGGGTTCCTCAGCACCACCGTCAGATCGGCAGCGGCCCGGCCCACGGTCTTGAGCACAAACGATTCGCCAGCCGCCGGCGGGTTGGGTCCAATGGTGAAGGCAAAGCCGTCCACCACCTGGCCGTCAGCCACCGGCTGGAAGGCTTGGCCGTCGGACAGTCGGGTCAGGATGTATTGGCCGCTGTTGGCCGGATCGGGTTCCAGCCGGTAGTCACTGGCTTTGAGCTTGGCCGCATCCTTCACCGCCACACTGACCGTGGCGATGAAGGCGCCACTGGAATCGCGGGCATTGCCGGTGGCCGCCAGCGCCTGCGGCGCTGAAAACGCAAACACCGGCGCGCCGGCGTTACCCTGCATGTCCAGCCCGAAGGCCTGCTGCTGGTTGAGCGCGCTGGCCATGCCGGTGACCATTTGGCCCAGCCGGTTTCGCGCCACAGCCAGGTCGGTGCCCTGGAACTTCAGCAATCCGCCTACCATGCCGTCGCCGACATCAGCCGCGCTCAAGTGGGTGGTCTGGCCACCCACCGACAGCGCCACGCCGATGCGGCTGGAGTCGTCCGGGTCGGGGGTGGACAACAAGCGGTTGCTGGATGAACCCAGCACCAGGGTCTGCCCAGTGCCGATAAACAGGCTCGCTGTCTGGTCCTGCGCCAGGAAGCTGTGCACCTGGATCTGCGCGCCGATGCGCTGGATCAGCTGGTCGCGCTGGTCCAGCAGCTCATTGGGCGTGTGGCCGAGTTGGCCCGACATCGCGATGCTGTTGTTGAGCTTGGCCAACGCCGCGGCCAGGGCATTGACCTCGCTGATGCCACCGGCCACGTCATGCTGCAGGTTGACCTGCAAGGCCTCGATCTGGTCGCTGGACGAGCGCGCCAGCGAGGCAAAGTCATTCAATCGTCCCAGCACCGCCTGGCGTGCCGACAGGTCGGCCGGTGCGGCCGCCAGATCGGCATAGCCATTGAAGACCTGGGTGGCCGCCTGGCCCAGGCCAGACGCGCCACCCGGGAAGACCTTCTCCAGCTGCGACAGCATGTCGCGGTGCACACCGTCGGCGGCAGCGGCCGATGCGGTGGCCACCGCCTGCTGGGTCAGGAACATGTTGGACGCCCGCGTCACCGTGGCCACCGTGACACCCCGCCCCATGTAGCCCGAGGCGTTGTAGTCGCTGCCGGCCGTGGCCAGTTCGACCGACTGGCGCGAGTAGCCCGGCGTGTTGGCGTTGGCAATGTTGTTGCCGGTGGCCTGCAGCTGGGCATAGGCGGCAAAAACCGCCTGGGTGCCCAAGGACGTCAGGGAGGTGCTGGACATGGTGGATCAGCCCGGGCGGCGAGGCGCGATCAGGCCAGGCTGCGCTGCAGGCGCAGCGTGGTGTTGATCACCTTGCCCAGCTTCTCGGCGTAGGCCGGGTCGGTGGCGTAACCGGCTTTTTGCAGGCCCTGGGCAAACAGCTTGGCATCGCTGCCCTGCGCCACCACATTGGCGTAGCGTGGGCTGTCCTTCATCAGCTTGGCATAGTCGGCGAATGACTCGGCCTCGTTGGCGTAGGCGCGGAACCTCTGCACCAACTGCTGGGGCCGGCCGCCGATGTACTCGGTGGTCTTGACATCCACCGTGGGGCCGGTCCAGCTGGCGCCGGCCTTGATGCCGAACAGGTTGTGGCTGGCGCTGCCGTCGCTGCCGATGATTTCGCGCTTGCCCCAGCCGGTCTCCAGCGCGGCCTGCGCCAGCATGAACGGCGCGGGGATGCCTGTTTCCGCAGCCGCGGCGTTGGCAGCAGCACTGTGCTGCTGCACAAAGCCGGCGGCACTTTTTTGAGGGATCTTGGGGGTCTCTGACGGGTCGGCCACCACCGGCAGGCTGTTGTTGGCGCTGCCGGTGGGCGGGATCGGGCCGGGCGTCAAGGCCATCTGGCGTTCCAGCTGCCGGGCGATCACATCCGCCAGGCCACCCGGTCGACCGGTCATCTTGCTGGCCAGCTGCGCATCGAGCAGCTCGGTGCCGAGCTTGGTGCCGGCGTTGTCGAACAGGCCGGACGTTTCTGTCGCAGCGCGCATGCTCTTCATCAGCTCGTTCATGAAGAGCGACTCGAACTGCGTGGCAGCATCCTTGGCGGCGGCCCTGGGGTCTTTGGCGGCGCCGTTGCGCAGGCCCTCCAGGGCGGTGCTGTCGCTGGCCAGCCGGGCATTGCCCGATGCCGTCGCGGCGCGACCGGTCGCCTGCAGCTGCCGGTTGCCCGGCTTGCTGCCCGAGGTCAGGGTCGCGTTCTGGGTCGGATTGGGTGCAATGCTTGCCATGGTCAGATCACCTCCAGCTCGGCCTTCAGGGCGCCGGCGCTTTTCCTCGCCTGCAGGATGGCCAGCAGGTCTTGCGGAGTGGCGCCCAGCGAGTTGAGTGCGCGCACCACGTCGGACAGCTTGGCGCCGGCCGGCAGTTGCATGATCGCGCCACCCTGGGCGGTGATGGCAATGTCGGCCTTTTCGGACTGCACCGTCGTGCCACCGGTTGACAGCGGGTTGGGCTGGCTCACCACCGGGGTTGAATTGACCGTGACCGTGAGCGCGCCGTGCGCCACCGCGCAGCTGCTCAGCGTCACCGCCTCGTTCATCACCACCGACCCGGTGCGGGCGTTCAAAACGACCCTGGCCGCCGGCCGCTCCAGCACCACATTCAGGTTCTCGATGTCGGCCATGAAACCCACGTGCTCGTTGGCCAGGGCCGGCATGCGCACCCGCACCACCCGGCCGTCCACCGCCTGGGCGATACCCCCGCCCTTGGCGTTGTTGATCGCATTGGCCACGGCCCGGGCGGTGGCGAAGTCGTTGGACTGCAGATCGAGCTGCAACACGCCATTGACCGACATTGCGGTGGGCACGGCGCGCTCTACCGTGGCACCCTCGGGCACACGGCCCGAGGCCAGGTGGTTGATCTGCACCTTGCTGCCGCCCGCAGACGCCCCTGCCCCGCCGACGATCAGGTTGCCCTGGGCGATGGCGTAGATTTGCCCGTCAGCACCGCGCAATGCCGTTTGCAGCAGCAGGCCGCCGCGCAGGCTCTTGGCGTTGCCGGCCGACGACACGTTGACATCCAGCCGCTGGCCCGGTTGCGCAAAGGCCGGCAGCTCGGCCGTGACCACCACCGACGCCAGGTTGCGTGGCTGCATCGTCACGCCGGGCGGCAGCGTGATGCCGTTTTGCTGCAGGAACGCGGTAAGCGCCTGCGGCGTGAACGGCGCTTGCGTCGCCTGGTCGCCAGTGCCGTCCAGGCCAAACACCAGGCCGAACCCGGTGAGCTGGTTGGGCCGCACGCCCTGCACGCTGGCCACCTCCTTGATGCGGGCGGCCTGTACCGGCCACCACACCGCCGCACTGGCGGCGAAGAGGCTGATCAGCACGATGACGCGCACCACGCGGTCGGCGTTGGGTTTGTTCATGACGGGTCCACGGGGCACGCCCCAGTCGGGCAGCAGGTGGCAGGAGAGGGGTGGGTCATCACACCGGCATCAGGTTCATGAAAAAGCGCGCCAGCCAGCCCATCGATTGGGCCTCGGCCTGCTGGCCGCGGCCACGCTGCTCGATCCGCACTTTGGCGATCTGGGTGCTGGCCACGGTGTTGCCCGGCGCGATCGCGCGCGGATCGACCTGGCCCGAGAAGCGCAGCACATCGACATTGGCGTTGACGCCGATCTGCTTTTCGGCCGAGACGATCAGATGGCCGTTTGGCAGCACCTGCACCACCGTGGCGGTGATGGTGCCGGAGAAATCGTTGCTGCTTTCCACCGTGCCCTTGCCCGAGAAGCTGTTGGTCGAGCTGCCGGCCGCGCTGGCCCGGGTCAGTGCCGTGGCTTTCAGGAACGGCACCGCCGCCAGGTCGGCCTTGACCGAATCGGCACGGTCCACCGTGCTGGTGCTTTTCTGCACGGCGCTGACCTTCTCGACGATGCTCACCGTGACCGTGTCGCCGACGATGCGGGCGCGGTGGTCCTCGAACAGCGGCCGGTAGCGGTCGGCCTGGAAGATCGCGCCGGTGGGGCTGGCGGGCGCGGCCGCCACCCGCGCCAGCGGCATCGCGGCGGTGGGCAGCACCAGGTCGACGGGCGGCAGGCGCGCCAGGGTTTCGCAACCGCCCAGGCTCAGGGCAATCAGGGCAAGCGCTGCGGTCTGCAGCAGGCACACGGGTCGCGTCATGGTCGGTTCGGTCGGCAGGGTTGGATTCAATCGGGCCGGGGATCAGCGCGGGCCGTCACAGCTGCGACAGCTTTTGCAGCATCTGGTCGGACGTGGTCACGGCCTTGGAGTTGATTTCATAGGCGCGCTGGGTCTGGATCATCGAGACCAGTTCCTCGACCACGTTGACGTTGCTGGTCTCCACGCTGCCTTGGGTGATCTGGCCCAGGCCGTTGCTGCCCGGTGCACCGGACGCCGGCGCACCCGACGACGCGCTTTCGGCAAACAGGTTCTCGCCTTTCGGGTCCAGGCCGTTGGGATTGATAAAGCCGGCCAGCTGAATTTGCCCGATCTGCTGCGGCGTGGTCTGGCCTGGCAGGGTGGCGGTGACGATGCCGTCATTGCCCACGGTCACGCTCAGCGCCTGGGCCGGGATCTGGATGCCGGGCTGCACCAGGTAGCCGCCGTTGGTCACCAGCTGGCCCTGCGAGTTGGTCTGGAAGGCACCGTCGCGGGTGTAGGCCGTGGTGCCGTCAGGCATCTGGACCTGGAAAAACCCGTTGCCCCGCACCGCCAAATCGTAGGAATTGCCGGTCTGCTGCAGATTGCCCTGCGAAAAATTACGCGCCAGCGCCACCGGCCGCACGCCCAGGCCGATTTGCAGACCGGCCGGCAGCGTGGACTGCTCGCCGGTGTTGGCGCCGACCTGGCGCAGGTTCTGGTACATCAGGTCCTCAAACACCGCATGGCCGCGCTTGAAACCATTGGTGGCGGTGTTGGCCAGGTTGTTCGAGATGGCATCCAGCGCGGTCTGCTGTGCCTCCATGCCGGTCTTTGAAATCCACAGCGAGCGGATCATCGTATTTCTCCATTGGTCCTGGCCTGGGTCGATCATGGCGCCGACTTGAGGCCGGCCATGACGCAAAAAGCGCCGCAAGTGCGGCGCTTCTCTAAGGTGATGGCCGCGCCGCGGCGGTGGCGTCAGGTGCTGGACAACAGCTTGCTGGCCGACTGCTCGCGCTCCTGCGCGGTCTGCAGCATCTTCATCTGTTGCTCAAACTGGCGCGCGGCGGAAATCATCGCCACCATCGACTCGACCGGGCTGACGTTGCTGCCCTCCAGCGCACCATCCTGCAGCCGGGCGGTGGCGTCAGCGGGCAGGTCGCCATCGGCACCGCGGAACAGCCCGTCCTCACCCCGCAGCAGCGGCGCCTCGGGCGTGACGAGCTTGAGCTTGCCGATGCCCTGCGGCCGGCCAGTGCCCACCGTGGCAGTGATGGTGCCGTCGGCACCGATCATCAACTGGCCGTTGGCCGGCACCGTGATCGGGCCGCCATCCCCCAGCACGGGCAGGCCGCTGCGGGTGACCAGCAGACCCTCGCTGTTGACATCGAGCGAGCCGTTGCGGGTGTAGGCCTCGGTGCCGTCACGGCCCTGCACCGACAGCCAGGCCTGGCCCTTCATCGCCACGTCCATGTTGCGGCCGGTGGCGGCCACCGGTCCGGGCTCGGCGCTGTAGCCGGGCGTCGACTCGATCGCATAGACCCGGGTGCTGGCGCCGTCGCCCAGCACCGGCACGGCGCGAAACGCTGTCATCTCGGCCCGGAACCCAGTGGTCGAGGCGTTGGCCAGGTTGTTCGCCAGCACGTCCTGGCGCTGCAGCGTGGCCTTGGCACCGGCCATGGCGAGGTAAATCACGCGGTCCATTGCTGCACCTCAGGCAAGGGTTTTTGCACCGGAATCGGTCAATGCGCCGCGATCAGCGCAGGTTGACCAGCGTCTGCAGCACCGAGTCCTGGGTCTTGATGGTCTGCGCGTTGGCCTGGTAAATGCGCTGGGCCACCATCATCTGCACCAGCTCATTGGTCAGGTCGACGTTGCTCTGCTCCACCACGCCCGACTGCAGCGCACCCAGCGAGCCGGCGCCGGGTGTGCCGGGGATCGGGTCGCCCGACTCGCGGGTCGAACTCCAGGCGTTGCCACCCAGCGGCTGCAAGCCCTGCACGTTGCGGAAGGTGGCCAGCTGCACCTGGCCGATCGCTGTGCTCTGGCCGCTGGAGTACGAGGCCATCACGATACCGTTGGGCTGGATCTTGATCGAGCTGAGCTGACCCGGCGGAAAGCCGTCCTGGGTGACGTTGGTGACACCAAAAGCCGCGCCGTACTGCGTCAACTGGGCCAGATCGAGTTTGATGCCGACCATCGGCTCGGTCACCGCGCCCTGGCTGTTGGTGGTGGGCGGCACGTCCAGTGAGAACGGCGGCAGCGCCAGCGTCGGGTCGAGCGGGTTGACCGGCGCGCTGCCGTCGGCCGGAAAATTGAGCACGCCGATGGCCTGGGGATTGCCCGCACCATCGGGGTTGACCGGCGTGCCATTGGCCGACGCGTAGACACTCCAGCCGTCGTCACCCGACTTTTGGAAGTAAAACGTCAACGCCACCTCCTGGCCCTTGCTGTCGTACACGTTGAGCGAGGTGGCATTGTTGTATGACTTGGAATCACTGAACGAAACGACGGGGGTCGCCAGCGGATCCAGCCTGATGGGCGCCCGGGCGTCCAGGTTCAGCTCCAGGTTCACATTGCCGGTGATGCTGGGCTTGGTGCCGGCCGTGGGCAAGGTCAGCGGCTGGGCCTGGCCGGTCACCAACACACCCAGGCCGTTGGCCGGGTAGCCCATCAGCTTGGCGCCCTGCACATTGGTGATGAGTCCGTCGCGATCGACCTTGAACTGGCCGTTACGGGTGTATGACAACGCGCCACCCGAATCCTTGAGCTGAAAGAAGCCGCCACCGTTGATTGCCATGTCCAGCGGGTTGTCGGTGGACTGGAAGCTGCCCTGGGAGAACTGCTGTGTCACCGCGGTCTGGCTCACCCCCAGGCCGATCAAACTGGAGCCGCCACTGATGGCTCGCGCATAGACATCGGCAAACTCGGCCCGCGCCACCTTGGCGCCCACAGTGCTGGCATTGGCCACGTTGTTGCCGATGACCTCGAGGTTGCGGGCGGATGCCGTCAGACCGGATAAACCTTGCTGGAAACTCATGGAATCTCTCCTGCTGAAATACGAAAATGGCGGCGGCAAAAGTGGGGCCGGCGCATCACGTCAACCAGCGGTTCACGCGCGGCTGGCGACTGCGCCAGAAAACTCAGTTCAAGGCCTGAATATCCTTGTAGGCCACGTCACCGCTGCGGGCCAGCTCCAGCGTCAGCGCAGCCCCGCTGGTGTTGATGGCCTCGACCTTGTCGCGCATCAGCGCCGTGCTGGCCACCATTGCCGCACCACTGGTGGCAGTGACGCGGAACCGGTAGCCGGCCGATTCGCTGACGGTGCTGCCGGCGGACCAGCTGAAGTCATGCCGGCCGCTGGATTGCGCGCCCAGGTTGACGGTGACGACCACCCGCCCGGCGGGGCTCAGGATTTCGACCTTGACATGGTCGGCGGCGGCGGCAAGGTCGAACAGGCCTTGCGGCACACCGCTGGCCGGCACACTCAGCTGGTCGCCCTTGAGCAGCACGTCGCGGCCCACCAGCGACGCGCCCTGCATGGCTTGCATCTGCATGAACTGCCCGGTCAAGCCCTCAACCGTAGCGTTGAGCTTCTCAATGCCGCTGACCGTGCTGATCTGCGCCATCTGCGAGGTCATCTGGGCGTTGTCCACCGGGTTGAGCTGGTCCTGGTTCTGCAGCTGCTTGACCAGCAGCTTCAAGAACCGCTCGCTGGCCTCCTTGGCGGACCCGTAGCCGCTGGCGCCGGCGGCGGCCGCGGTGTTGCCGATGGCAGGATTGGTGGCTGAAGTGACGGTGCTCATCGGTATCTC
>JANMXG010000421.1:0-3544 GCA_031394235.1 Betaproteobacteria bacterium | reverse complement strand
ACCGTGCGCGGGCTCAGACGAGCCCAGACCGGCCCCCTGACCTCCCCGATGAGCGCGGCGCTGGCGGGCGCTGGCCTGGCCGCGGCACTGGCCGGTGACGTGGGCGCAGTCCGCGACATCGCGCTGCCAGCGGCCACCGCGCTGGGCATCGCGGCGGCCGCGCTGGCTTTGCTGGCCGCACCGCAGGCCCTGGCGCGAGGTGGCTGCCGGTCCGGCCTGTTCGACTGCGCCTTGATGCCGGGCTCATCCGGCGCCTGGCGGCATCCCACCGGCTGGCCGCTGGTGGCGGCCGGCTGGGCCATGCTGCCGATGATGGCCGGCCTGGGCCCGATGGCTGACTGGTGCGGCACGCTGCCCTGGCCGCCCGGCGCCGGCCGCCTGCTGCACCTGGGCGCGATGCTGCTGCCTGCGGCGCTGTTGCAGTGGGCACCGACGCCGGGCCTCGCTGGGCGCCACCTGGCCGGCGTCATGGCAACGCTGTTGGCAGTGGGTGGCCTGGCCTTGCTGTGGCCCGGGATCGCCGGGCTTGTCACTGCGTCGCTGCTGCAAGCCGCTGCCTGGAGCCTGGCCTGGGGCCAGGGGCTGCGACGGCCCGCCACCGATCGGCCTCGCTTGAGTGTTATGCCCGCGCCGGCCTGCAACCGGCGCGATGGCCTGCTGGCCGCCACCGCCGTCACCGTGCTGTTGCTGGGCCTGGCGATCGACCTGGCCGGCGCCGCAGTGCTGGTGGCCGTGCATGCCGTGTTGGCCGGCGCCGGCCTGGCGGGGCTGATCGGCCTCGGCCTGCATCAGCCGGCTCCGCCATTGCCCCGGCCCGTCAGCCTGCGCTGACCGGTCGGGGCGGGGTAGGCAAGCGCAATCAGCCGGCTGCGCAATCACGGCGATGGAGCAACTCGCCAGCACCGTGCGCCAGAGCGCGCAATCTGCCGGCGAGGCCAGCGCCATGGCGGCCCAGGCCAGCGCCGCAGCCACGCAGGAGGGCGTGGTGGTGGCTCAGATCGTGCACACGATGGCGGGCATCACGGCGGCCAGCCACAAGATCGTCGACATCGTCGGCGTGATCGACGGCGTGATCAATGACATCGCGTTCCAGACCAACATCCTCGCGCTCAACGCAGCGGTAGAGGCGGCCCGCGCCGGCGAGCAGGGCCGGGGCTTTGCGGTGGTGGCAGCCGAGGTGCGCAGCCTGGCCCAGCGCCGTGCCGCCGCCGCCCGCGAGATCAAGACCTTGATTGCGGCCAACGTCGAGCGGGTGCAGGCGGGCAGCCTGCTGGTGCAGGGCGCCGGGCTGCACATGGACCAGATCGTGCGGCAGGTCAGCGAGGTCAGCACGCGGATCGCGCAGATCAGCGTGGCCGCCGGTGAGCAAACCCAGGGCATTGGCCAGGTCAACGACGCCGTGACCCAGCTGGACCAGGTGACGCAGCAAAGCGCCGCGCTGGTTGAACAGAGCGCCGGCGCCTCGGAGAGCCTGAGCCAGCAGGCGCAACACCTGCTGGCGTCGGTGCGGGTGTTTCGGGTGGCTGCAGCGCTGGGCTGACTGCGGCAGTGGCTGCCAGCCTCAAGCCGGGTCGAAACGGTTGCGCTGCCCGTCGTGCTGCACCCGGCCGCGCCGGCCCAGAAAATCCTCTCGCTGCATCTGGTCCCACAGCCCGGCGTCGGGCGCGGTGTTGGCGATGAAGCGGCTGCCGTCGTCCAGCCGGGCGATCACCACCGCGCCGTTCGGGCCTTGCCGGCCGTGGGTCACGGTGTAGGTTTCGACCGTGGCCTCGCCCTCGGCCAGCGGCACGAAGGGCGGGTGCGGCACCCGGTCCAGCTCGGCCTGCAGCACGGCCGGGTCTTGCGGCTTGAAGGCTTGTGTCGGCCGCTCCGTGGAGTAAATGCCGGCTGAGTGTTTGGTCAGGTAGTTGCCGTTGGCGGTGACCAAGCCAAATTGCCCAGGCACCGCCCGCAACCGGGTCATCATCTCGGCGATGCTGTGGCTGACGTAGTTGTTGCCCGGCCCGCCAAAGTAGGGCAGGCCACCCGTCACCGTCAGGCCTCGGGCATCGTCCGGGGACAAGCCCAGCGCCTGGCAGGCCACCTCCACCGCCGACGCAAAGCAGCTGTAGATGTCGAACAGCGCGATGTCGTCCAGCGTGCGGCCGGCCATCGCGAAGGCCTGGCGGAACACCGCGGCCATTGCCGGGGATGAGTGGTAGTCGCGCCGGTGGCTGACAAACCAGTGGTCGTGCGCATCGGCGCAGCCATGCAAGAACACCCACTTCTCGCGTGGGATGCCCAGCTGGCGGGCCCGGGCGACGCTGGTCAGGATCAACGCCGCGCCTTGGTCGATGTAGGCGTTGGCGCTCATCAGCCGGGTGTACGGGAAGGCGATCAGCGGGTTGTCGGCGGCCGGCTGGGCGATCTGGGCGGCGCTGTAGCCAGCGCGCCGGTCGGCCAGCGGGTTGGCTGCTGCCACTGCGGCAAACCGCGCCAGCAACTCGCCCATCGCCGCCTGGTGCGCGGGGATGCTGCGGTCCAGCGCGCCCCGGATCGCGTTCTCGAACAGCGGGTACATCGTGATCGCGGCGCGTGCGCCGTGCAGGTCTTCCACATCGGACCAGCCGCGCCGCGCCACGCCCCAGGATTTGGCTGCACCGCCTGGGTTTTCGTCCCAAACCAGCGGCGTTGCTGCGCGTTGCGCGGCTTTTTGGGTGGCCAGCGCTTCGGCACCCACCACCAGCGCAGCGCCGATCTCGCCACGGGTCACCGCTTCGCTGAGACGGTTGATGCACCACTGCGGCATGTTGCCGCCGGGCTGGGTGTAGACCAGTTGTCGCGCCTGGTCAGCGCCGATCCGGCACGCCAGCGACAGCGGTGGGTTGGCGTAGCGGCCAAACGGGCAGGCAAAGCGCGGGCTGGTGTCGGCAAACAGCCGAATCACCGCGATGGCGTCGAGCGACTGCAACAACGCCGCGCCGGCACCGCTGTCGCCTGCGGCGCGCTGCGCGGCCTGCGCCATCAGGTCCAGGGGCGCCAGCGCGGCGCGGGGGTCGGGCTCACGCTGGGTGATCTGGCCGCAGCCCACCAGCACGGGGCAGCGGTCGTCGGGCAGGGCCTGGGACATGGCCAGGCTCAGCGGCCAGTCCAGCGCGGGGCGCGTTTTTCGATGAAGGCGCGTGGGCCTTCCTGGTAGTCCTCGCTGGTCATCACCTGCTGCTGGGCCACGCCGGACAAGGCTTGCAGCTCAGCATCCGACAAATCCAGCGACTGGCGGGTCACGCCCAGGCTGGCCCGCACCGCCACCGGCGCGTTGACGGTGATGCGCGCGGCCAGGGCCTTGGCCGCTGCCAGCAACTGGTCGGCTGCAGCCAACTGGTTGACCATGCCGAGTTGGTGCGCCCGCTCGGCGCTGATCGGTTCACCGGTCAGGATCATCTCGCGGGCAATGGCCGGCGGCAGGGCGCGCGGCAGCCGGTACAGGCCGCCGGCCGAAGCCACCAGCCCACGCTTGACCTCGGGCAGACCGAAGCGCGCCGCCGGTACCGCCACCACCAGGTCG
>JANMXG010000420.1:0-7029 GCA_031394235.1 Betaproteobacteria bacterium | reverse complement strand
TTGGGTGACCGGATCCCGTAAGTAAAGGAGGAGATGTCGGCCAGTTGGCCGGCATCGGAGGACTGAGCCCGGACACAAAGCGTCCTGAGGACGCTTTGTGCCTGGCGAAGGCCTGGGCCTCTGGCCCAGGCATGGAGGGAGCCGGTTGCCCGACGGCCTTGGCCGTCTCGCGCCGCACGTCGAACGACTGCATCCCCACCAGGGGAAGGCAGCAAGGAGCCGATTGCTGGCAATCGATCCATCCGATTTTGGTGAAGGCACGCAACGCCAACGGTTTATTCAACAGCACTCAACGCCCGGCGCGTGGCGGACCTGGTTGGTCTCGATCGGCTCAAATTTTGTGGATTTTCGGGCTCCGCCGGTACTGAGATTGGGTGATTTCGTCGGCTGCTGCGCCGCAGCAGCCACTGCCAGCCTGTTTGCGGCAACTGCCGCACAAGCGGGTCCGTTCATCCTGGCCGGCACCGATGCCGAGGACCACGGATTCTTCAGTGGTGGCGCCAACCAGGACGGCTGGCTTTTCATGCAGCGCGCGCTGGAGAACATCGCCCTCGGCGTGACCACCCCAAACAAGATCGTGACGATTCTGGGCACCGGTGCCGGGAATGCGCTGAATGCTGCCAATTCGGCCTTTGACAACTCAAGTCTGGCCGGGTTGGGTGGCTGGACCCGGAACTTCGTTTCGGTCGCCAACTTCGGCTCCTTCTTCGGCGCGGGTGGCAACCTGGGCACCGGCATCCTGATGATGGACTCGGGCGCCAACGTCGGCGGCGGCGTGAACGGCACCAACTTCGACGCTCACGCCACAAAGATCGACCAGTTCCTGCTGGCGGGGGGTGGCTTGTTCAGCCAAGCCAACGGCTACTCCTGGTTGAGCACGCTGGTCAGCGGCATCACGGTGTCGCCCCAAAATACCGGCGGCATCAGTTCGGGTATGGCCATGACGGCCGCTGGCACCGCCGCCTTCCCGGGCCTGACCAACCAAGACCTGGGCACCGGCCCTTACCACCAGAGCTTCAGCAACTTCGGCTCGTTGACCGTGCTTGCCACGGGCATCAACAACCAGTCTGGCCTGGATGTCATTCTCGGCGGTCGCAGCGGCTCGATCACCACGCAAGTGCCGGAGCCAACCTCGCTGGCCTTGGTTGGCCTGGCGCTGGCCGGCATTGCTTTTTCAGTCAAGCGCAAGCGCGCCTGATCAAGTCTCGTTGCCCCTGAAAAGCCCGCCCTCCGGCGGGCTTTTTTCTGGGCGACGCCCCAAGGGCTCAACCGCCCGACGGGCCCTCCAGCCGGTGGCCGGCACCGGCGTACTGCCCCAACAGCCGCACCAGCACCGGCAACGCCTCGCGCAGCGCCGGCAGCAAGGTGTGCGGCGGGTTGATGATGAACAGGCCGCTGCCCAACATGCCAAAGCCACGCTCGTTGGGCTCGGCCACGGTCAGGCGGGCATGCAACCAGCCTTTCTTGGCCTGGGCATCGGCAACCGCCTTGAGCCGGGTGGGCAGTTGCAGCGATTCACGCAGGTCGATCTGCGGGTACCACACCATCACGATGCCCTCGGCAAAGCGGGTCAGCGCCTCGCGCGCGGCGGTCACCACCTCGGCATAGTCGGTCTTGATCTCGTAGCTGGGATCCATCAGCAGCACACCCCGCCGGCTGGGGGGCGGCAGCTGCGACTTCAGGCCGGCAAAGCCATCGGCTTTGTAGACGATGGCTTGCTTGTCGCCGGCAAAATTCTCGGCCAGCAGAGCGTGGTCGGTGGGGTGCAGCTCAAACAGCCGCAGTTGGTCTTGCGGGCGCATCAAGGCCCGGGCAAAACGCGGTGAGCCCGGGTAGAGCGCCAACTCCTCATGCGGGTTGAAAGCCTGCACCTGGGACAGGTAATCCGCCAGCAGCGGTGGCAGCGCCAGCACATTGGACGACGGCCAGAGCTTGGCAATGCCTTGTTTGTATTCCGCGTTTTTCTGCGCATGATCCGCGTGCAATGCGTACGCACCGGCGCCGGCATGGCTGTCGACCAGGCGCCAGGCCTTGTCCTTCTGGTTCAAGTGGCGCAGTAAGGCAACCAGCACCGCGTGTTTTAGAACGTCGGCATGGTTGCCGGCATGAAAGGCATGGCGGTAGGCGAGCATGGCGCGATGGTGCCATGCGGCGCGGCCCATCCAACCGCCTGTCGTTGTTAGATGGCAATCGACGCACTGCATCACCGCGCTTAAGGTGCGACCACCATGTGCTGCCGCCCACTGCCCAGACCCGCGCCCTGCGACGCCGCGCTCGACGATGTTGTTGAGCGGGATCGTTTGCGCCGGGCCTGATTGCTGGCACTGCAGCACAGGGCCACCCCCCAGGCCACGACACCCGTCGCGGCCTTTGTCGTTTTTGGGGCTTGTCCGCGCCCAGGGCCCGACAGAAAACCAGCCGTGCCGACGGGGCCTCGGGTGTTTTGCTCTTCCACCTGACCACCAAGAATCTTCATGACTGACCTGTCTGACGCCTTTCACCCTTTTCCCGTGCCCGGTCTGATGCACCCCGGTCCCCGCCCTGAGGCCGTGTTCAACCGCGGCCAGGACCGCTGGTTGTGGGACACCTGCGCGGCCAGCGCTACCTAGACCTGGTGCAGGGCTGGGCCGTCAACACGCATGGGCCATGCCCCGCCCGCACTGGCGCAGGCGCTGACGCGCCAAGCCAGCAGGCTGCTGCAGGCCAGGCCAGGCCAGGCCAGGCCAGGCCGGGCCGGGCCGGGCCGGGCTTTTACAACGACCAGGCGATTGAACTGGCCCAGCGGCTGACCCGGTTGAGCGGTCTGGGCCGCGCATTCATCTGCACCAGCGGGGCCGAGCCCAACGAGGCCGCGGTGAAGCCGGCGCACGAATGGAGATCGCAGCACAAACATGGCAAAAGCGGCAGTCAATGCGGCGCCCAGCAGGGCGGCGCCAGCACGTTGCTGAGCTTTGAACACAGCTTCCAGGGCCACACGCTGGCGATGATGGCGACCAGCAGCAACCCAGTAGGGCGTTGAGCCCGACATCCTGACGCAGGGCAAGGGCCAGGGGGGCGGTGCGCCCATCGGCGCGACGGTGGCGCGTGAATCGGTGTGCTACTTTTCGCCCGGCGACCAGGGCGACACCTTCCACGGCAACGGGCTGGTCTGCGCCGCCGCGCTGGCTGTGCTAGGTGCGGTGACCGCACCCGGCTTCATCGACGCGGTGGTGGCCCGTGGCCAGCGGCTGTACGAGGGGCTGTCGGCGCTATCGGCCCGGCATGGCCTGGACCATACCTTGCAGCGGGGGACCGCGCCCGCCCACTGACCCCCGACGGGCCGCCCGGCCCGGCCGGGCGGCCCTGCGCTTACTCGCCCAGGTAGGCAGCCCGAACCTTCGGGTCGTCCAGCAAGTCCTTGGCGTCGCCGCTCATCGTGATCTCGCCCGAGTCCATCACGTACCCGCGGTTGGCCAGGCCCAGCGCCCGGCTGGCGTTTTGCTCCACCAGCAAGACGGTGGTGCCGCGGCTGTGGATGTCGGCCACCACCTCGAAGATCTTGTCGACCATGATCGGCGACAAACCCATCGACGGCTCGTCGAGCAGCAGCACCTTGGGCCGGGCCATCAGCGCACGGCCCATCGCCAGCATCTGCTGCTCGCCGCCGCTCATGGTGCCGGCCAGTTGAACCGCCCGCTCCTTCAGGCGCGGAAAGATGGCGAACACCTTGTCGATGTCGGTCTGCACCTCGTCGTCGTCGCGGATGTAGGCGCCCATCAGCAGGTTTTCGGTGATGGTCATGCGGGAGAAGACGCCGCGGCCCTCGGGCACCATCACCAAGCCTTGCTTGACCAGATCCCAGGCGCCCTGGCCCTTGATGGACTGGCCCATGAACCGGATGTCGCCATCGGCCACAGGCTGGGTACCGGTGACCGCCTTGAGCGTGGTGGTCTTGCCCGCCCCGTTAGCGCCGATCAGCGAGACCAGCTCGCCCTGGCGCACCTGGAACGTCACGCCCTTGACGGCCTGGATGCCGCCGTAGGCCACCTTCAGGCCATTGACTTCGAGCAATACGTCGTGGTTGTTGTTCATCTCAAGTCTCCGTACCTAGTGCAGTGTTGCAACCAAGCAGACGCCGCGGAACCGGCTTCGCCGGGCCGCTGGCGGCGCCAGCCGGCTCGCAGGCCGGCCGGCCCTCGTAGGCGGAGAACAGTCCGCAGGCACTGTTCTTCGTCCGGGCTCGGTCCCCTTGGGGGGGAGCGCCGAAGGCGCTTCGGGGGTGGGCCATCAGTGTGCTTTGTGGCCGGCGCCGAGGTAGGCCTCGATCACCTTGTCGTTGCGCTGCACATCGTAGGGCGTGCCCTCGGCGATCTGCTTGCCGTAGTCCAGCACAGTGACCCGGTCGCACAGGCCCATCACCAGCTTGACGTCGTGCTCGATCAGCAGGATGGTGCGGCCGTCCTTGCGGATGCGGTCGATCAGCTCGCGCAGCACCAGCTTCTCGGTCGCGTTCATGCCGGCGGCGGGCTCGTCCAGCGCAATCAGCTTGGGGTCGGTGGCCAGCGCACGGGCGATCTCGAGCCGGCGCTGGTCGCCGTAGCTCAGCGTGCGGGCCTTGTACTCGGCGTAGCGGCCGATGCCGACATAGTCCAGCAGCTCCTGGGCGCGCTGGGCAATTGCCGCCTCTTCGGCCTTGAAGCCGGGCGTGCGCAGCACCGCACCAATCAGGCCCGACTTGGTGCGCACATGGCGACCGACCATGACGTTTTCCAGCGCGGTCATCTCGGCAAACAGCCGGATGTTCTGGAAGGTGCGGGCGATGCCGGCCTTGGCCACCTCGTGCACCGCGGTGGGCTTGTAGGGCTCGCCGCCCAGATCGAACGAGCCCGAATCGGGTGTGTACAGCCCGGTGATGACATTGAAAAACGTCGTCTTGCCGGCGCCGTTGGGCCCGATGAGGCCGTAAACCTGGCCTTTGTTGATCGTGATGCCGACATCCGACAAGGCCTGCAAGCCCCCAAAGCGCTTGGACACGCCCACCACCTTCAGCACAGTTTCGCTCATGGTCTGGTGCCTCCGGTCAGCGTACGGCTTGGGTGGGGCCGGGCTTGGCCAGCGGCTGTGGCGCCGCCTTGCCATGCTCGGGCGATGGCCACAGCCCGCGCGGCCGGGTCAGCATGATCGCGATCATCGCCAGCGCAATCATCAGCTGTCGCAGGATCGCGGCATCGATGCGGCCGTCGGTCAGGCGCTGCAGGTCCAGCTCTCCGGCCACCCAGCGCAACGCCTCGGGCAGTGCGGCCAGCAGCACCGCGCCCAGCACCACGCCGGGGATGTGGCCGATGCCCCCCAGCACCACCATCGCGACGATCATCACGCTCTCTTGCAGCGAGAACGATTCGGGCGAGACAAAGCCCTGGAAGGTGGCGAACATCACGCCCGACACACCGCCAAAGGTAGCGCCCATGCCAAACGCCAGCAATTTGAGGTTGCGGGTGTTGATGCCCATGGCCTTGGCGGCGACTTCGTCCTCGCGGATGGCCATCCAGGCACGGCCGCTGCGGCTTTGCTCCAGCCGATAGCAAATCACCACGCTGATCACCACCAGCGCCAGGAACAGGTAGTAGTACTTGGTGACCGAGCTGATGGGCATGCCGAACAGGTCACCGGTCTTGCCCAGGTCGATGCCGAAGAACTTCATGCTGTCGATCTGGGTCAGCCCCTTGGGGCCGTTGGTGATGTTGACTGGGCGGTCCAGGTTGTTCATGAAGACCCGCACGATCTCACCAAATCCCAGCGTGACGATGGCAAGGTAATCGCCGCGCAGCTTCAGCGTGGGCGCACCCAGCAGCATGCCGGCAGTGCCCGCCAGCGCCGCGCCCAGCGGGATCACCAGCCAGATCGGCGTGTGCAGGCCGTTCGGAAAGATCGCCTTGACCGCGGCGAAGTTCTCGGCCAGATGAGGTGACGCCATCAGGCCGAACATATAGGCCCCCACGGCGTAGAAGGCGACATAGCCCAGGTCGAGCAAGCCGGCGTAGCCGACCACGATGTTCAGGCCCAGCGCCAGCAGCACATACAACAGCGCAAAGTCCAGCATGCGCACCCAGAAGTTGCCCATGTGCTGGGCCAGCAGCGGCAGCACCAGCAGCACCACCGCGGCGATCAGGAAGACGACGAGTTTGTTTTTCATGGTGTGTCCCCAGGGCTCAGGCGCGGTCTGCAACGCGCTCGCCGAGCAGGCCTTGCGGTCGCACGGTGAGCACCAGGATCAGCACCAGGAAGGCGAAGATGTCGGAGTACTGGCTGCCCAGCACGCCGCCGGTGAGCGCGCCGATGTAACCCGAGCCGAGTGCCTCGATCAGCCCGAGCAGCACCCCGCCCACCACGGCGCCGGCCAGGTTGCCAATACCGCCAAACACCGCCGCGGTGAAGGCCTTGAGGCCGGGCAAGAAGCCCATCGTGTGCTGCACCGTGCCGTAGTTGGCCGCGTACATCACGCCGGCCAGCGCCGCCAGCACCGCGCCGATGATGAAGGTGGCCGAGATCACATGGTCGGGGCGCACGCCCATCAATGCCGCCACGCGGGGGTTTTCGGCCGTGGCGCGCATCGCCCGGCCCAGCTTGGTGCGGTTGACCAGGTACATCAGGCCGATCAGCGTGACCGCCGTGGTGCCCAGGATCAGGATTTGCGTCAGGTTGATGACCGCGCCACCGATGAAGATCGGCTCGTTGGGCAACAGGATCGGGTAGGGCTTGGTGCTCGGCTGCCAGATGATCATCGCCAAGGTCTGCAGCAGCAGGCTCATGCCCATCGCGGTGATCAGCGGTGCCAGCCGGGGCGCATTGCGCAGCGGCCGGTAGGCGATCTTCTCGATCAGGTAGTTGAGCGCGGCACACACCACGATGGCCGCCAGCAGCGCCACCAGCAGCATCACCCAGCCCGGCAGGCCCGAGCCGGCCAGCACCCGCAGCACCGTCCAGCTGGTCAGCGCGCCCACCATCAGCACCTCGCCGTGGGCGAAGTTGATCAGGTTGATGATGCCGTAG
>JANMXG010000419.1:0-10768 GCA_031394235.1 Betaproteobacteria bacterium | reverse complement strand
CCCACCCGAGCCTGAGCGAATCCACCAAGGAAGCCGCGCTGGCGGTGGACAAGCGCACGCTGAACTTCTGATGCACTGATCGCCGGTCTGGGCGGGCGAGCCCGTCACCGGCGAGACGATCAAACGCTCTGGGGGCCCGCGCAAGCTGCCCCTATTTCTTGGCCGCCTGCAGCGCATGACCTCCGTCACCGACCTCTACCACCAGACGCTCATGGAGCGGGGCTACACCGCCGACCCGGCCCAGTTGCAGGCGGTGGCAGCGCTGCAGCGCTGCCAGAACGAATGGGCCGCCTACAAGGCCCGGCGCGGCAATGCCGTGACCAAGTTGCTGGTGCGCCCGCCGATCCCGCGCGGCGTCTACATGTACGGCGGGGTGGGGCGCGGCAAGAGCTTCTTGATGGACTGCTTTTTCCAGGCCGTGCCGCTGACCCGCAAGACCCGGCTGCATTTTCATGAGTTCATGCGCGAGGTGCACCGCGAATTGCTGGAGCTCAAGGGCACAGTCAACCCGCTGGACGAACTGGGCAAGCGCATCGCCCGGCGTTTCCGGCTGATCTGCTTCGATGAGTTCCATGTGGCCGACGTCACCGACGCGATGATCTTGCACCGGTTGCTGGACGCGCTGTTTGCCAACCGGGTGTCGATCGTCACCACCTCGAACTTCCATCCCGACGGCCTGTACCCCAACGGCCTGCACCGCGACCGCATCCTGCCCGCGATCAAACTGCTCAAGGACAAGCTCGAAGTCATCAACGTCGACCACGGCACCGATTACCGCCAGCGCACGCTGGAGCAGGCCGAGCTGTACCTGACCCCCTTGAGCCCGGCGGCGGACGCTGCGCTGGCGGCCACCTTCAACAATCTGGCCGAGGCGCGTGATGAAGATCCGCTGCTGCACATCGAGCACCGCGAGTTGCGGTCGCTGCGCCGCGCCGGTGGTGTGGTGTGGTTCGACTTTCGCACGCTGTGCGGCGGGCCGCGCTCACAAAACGACTTCCTCGAGATTGCCCAACAGTTTCACACCGTGCTGCTGTCTGGCGTGCCGCAATTGCCGCCCCGTCTGGCCAGCGAGGCGCGGCGCTTCACGCTGCTGGTCGATGTGCTGTACGACCGCCGCGTCAAACTGATCCTGTCGGCGGCAGTGCCGGCCGATGAAATCTACACCGAAGGCCCGCTGTCGCATGAGTTTCCGCGCACGGTCTCAAGGCTGCACGAGATGCGCTCCACCGAGTACCTGGCGCTGCAGCGGCGCGAGGTGGACACGGGGATCACATGAGCCCGTCGTCGGGTGGCCGGCCGGGGTTGCATGGGCTTGGCTGGACCGTGCTGTTCGGTCTGGTCGTGGGATGCTCAGTGCCGGCGTCGACCAGGGCTGCCGGCCCGCCCGACGCGACCGTTGTCGCCGACCGCAGCGCTGAGCGTGGCGCCATCGACGCCGAACGCAGGCAGGCGGCGACACCGTATGACCCGGCCAAAGCCGATTGTCAGGGCCGGTTCATGTTGACCCAATGCCTGGGCGATGCCCGAAACGCACGGCGTCTGGCACTGAACAACCTGCAGCGGCGTCAGCGGACACTCAACGAAGCCGCGCGGCGCGAGCGTTCGGCAAAGCGGCTGCAAATCATGCAGACCCCCGCCCGGCCGATGGCTGTGGCAGCCTCAAGCCAAGCGCTGCGCAATCAGGCGGCCTACCTGCAGCGCCAGCAGCAGGCAGACGCCCACCGTGACGCCGTGCTGGCGCGCAATGCCCGCATGGACGCCAGCAAGTCGCCGGCTGCCGGCCTGCCGGTATACGCCGCGGCACCGGCGTCGCACTGAGCGGCGCCCAGGCGCTGCGGGCGCAACCGGTCATTGCGCGAGGTCAGCCGATGGATTCGACCCGCACCAGCGCCAGCGACACGTTGTCGCCCTGCTCATGGGCGCGCTGGCGGGCACGTGCCACCAGCAACTCGCTGGCCTCGCGTGGCGGCAGGCTGTTGACGATCAGGCCGAGTTCGCGCGGGGTGAAGTAGTGCCACAGCCCGTCGCTGCAGGCCAGCAGCGAATCGCCCGGCAACAGCGTGTCCACATGCCGCACCACCGTCGGTGGATCCGACTGCGTGCCCAGACAACCGATCAGCAGGTTGCCCTGCGGGTGGCCGTTGGCCTCTTCCTCGCCAATCTTGCCTTCGTCGATCAGGCGTTGCACGTAAGAGTGATCGACTGTGCGGTTGACCAACTCCGCGCCGCGGAAATGGTAGACCCGGGAATCGCCCGCATGGGCGATCACGCAGTTCAGGCCCGGACCCAGCAAAAACGCCGCCACCGTGCTGTGCGGCTCTTCTTCGGCGGTGATGGCGGTGAGCTTGATCATCAGGTGCGCTTCCATGGCCACCTGGCGCAGCGTGTCGGCGGCATCGTCTTTGGTCGGCACGTAGCGGTCGAACAGCTGCCTTGCCGTCAGCACCACCTGGTCCGCAGCCTTGCGGCCACCGCTCTTGCCACCCATGCCGTCGGCCAGCACGGCCAGCAGGCAATCCTTGTTGCGGCCGTGGCGCAAGATGTCGACTTGATCCTGCTGGTAGGGGCGATCGCCCTTGTGCAGGGCAGTGGCGCCCATCAATCGATAGGCCAGCGGTAGCGTTGCGCTCATGGCGGCAGACTATAAACTCCAGCGGCTGATGATCTTCGACACCCACGCTGACCTCAACCTGCACTCACCGCAGCGCCGGTTGATCGAGTTGCGCATGGCGCATGCCGATCTCGACAGCCTGATCGACCTTGCGGTCCACCTTGTGCCGGTGGATGATCTGGCCCTGCGCCGTTTCAAAAAGCGCCGGTTGTTACTGCGGGACCAGATCGTGCTGCTCGAGGTAGCGCTCGACCCGCCGGAACCGGCGTGAGCCGGCCCCCGTTTGATCGCGCGGTGCCGCCGGCCAATGACGAATCCCCGCCCGAGGCCGGCGCTGACCGGAATCCCTGGCCCACCCACGAGCCGGACCTCCTGGCGCCCAGTGCGCTGGCGACCGCCACCCGAGAGGCGCTAGGCCCGGCCGGCGCACTGGCACAGGCCGATCCCGGTTTCGTCGAGCGCGAACCGCAGCTGCAGCTGGCCGATGCCATGGCCCGCGCCATCGAGGACCGTGCCACGCTGGTGGCTGAGGCCGGTACCGGTGTCGGCAAGACCTTCGCCTACCTGGTGCCGCTGCTGCTGTCGGGCCGCCGCTCGCTGGTCAGCACCGCCACCAAGAGCCTGCAGGACCAGCTGTTCCTGCGCGATCTGCCGCGCCTGCGCGACGCGCTGGGCCTGCCGGTGCGCATCGCACTGCTCAAGGGTCGCAGCAGCTATCTTTGCCTGCACCGGCTGGCGATAGCCCGCGAGAGCGGCACGCTGGCTGACCGCTTTGCGGTGCGCGCGCTGGCGCGGGTCGAGACCTGGGCCCAATCCACCCAGACCGGCGACCTGGCCGAGATCGACGGCCTGGACGACCGCTCGCCGGTGATCCCGCTGGTCACCTCCACCCGTGACAACTGCCTCGGCAGTGAATGCCCGCAGTTCCGCGACTGCCACGTCGTCAAGGCCAGGCGTGAGGCGATGGCGGCCGACCTGGTGGTCGTCAACCACCACCTGTTTTTTGCCGACCTGTCTTTGCGCGACAGCGGCGTGGCCGAGTTGCTGCCCACGGTCGACGCGGCAGTGTTCGACGAGGCGCACCAGCTGGTCGAGACCGGCCTGCAGTTTCTGGGCACACTGCTGTCAACCAACCAAGTGATCGACTTCGGCCGCGATCTGCTGGCCGCCGGCCTGAGCCATGCCCGGGGCCTGGCCGAATGGCAGGCCCTGGCCGCTGGCCTGGACCGCGCGGCGCGTGAGTTGCGGCTGGCCTGTGCCGGGCCGCTGCGCGAACTGCGGGGCATCCTCAAGCTGCGCTGGGACGAGCGCGCCAACACCCCGGACTTCTCCGCCGCGCTGGCCGGCCTGGCCAAGGCCGCCGATGCGGCGCGGGACGCCGCCATGTTGGTCGAGGCAACCGCGCCTGATTTCACCCGCCTGGTCGAGCGCGGCCGGCGCATCGCGCAGCTGGTGCAAGGTTTTGTCGCCGCCACCGCCTCTGACCGGGTGCGCTGGATCGACATCGGCGCGCGTGATGCGCGCCTGGTGGAGTCGCCGCTGCACATCCGCGACCTGTTCACCGAGCAGCGGGCACTGGCAGCGCGGGCCTGGATCTTCACCTCGGCCACGCTGGGCAGCGACGATGACTTGAGCTGGTTCAGCGAGTCAGCAGCGCTGGAAGACGCCCGCAAGCTGCGGGTCGGCAGCCCATTCGACTATGCCGCGAATGCCCGCATCTGGGTGCCGCCGCGGTTTCCGAAACCGGCTGAGCCGGGTCATCCGGCGGCAGTGGGCGCGCTGGCGGCGCGGCTGGCCGGGGCGCTAGGCGGTCGCACTTTTGTGTTGACCACCACGCTTCGGGTGCTGCCGCTGATCGCCCAGGCCTTGACCGATGCGGCCGCCGCCGCAGGTGAGCCGCTGAACGTGCTGGTGCAGGGCACCCACCCCAAGCGCACGCTGCTGCAGCGCTTTCTGGACACACCGCGCAGTGTGCTGGTCGGCTCGGCCAGCTTCTGGGAGGGCATCGACGTGCCAGGCGACTCGCTGCAGTGCGTGATCATCGACAAGCTGCCGTTTCCACCGCCCAACGACCCGTTGGTCCAGGCACGCAGCAAAGAGCTGGAGTCGCGCGGCCGTGACCCGTTCAACGACTATTTTTTGTCAGAGGCGGCGATCTCGCTCAAGCAGGGCGCCGGCCGCCTGATCCGCAGCGAGACCGATCTGGGCCTGCTGGTCATCACCGACCCGCGGCTGCGCCAGATGCCCTACGGCCGCAAATTGCGCGCTGCGCTGCCCGCAATGGGCACGCTGGACACCGAGGCCGATGCGCTGGCATGGCTGGACAGCATTGCCGCCACGCATCCGCTGTAGCCGCTACCAACCCGGCGGTACGGCGGGCCAGCGGCCTGACCACCCGCCCGACCCGCCGGATCGGCCGGTTTGTGCGGTCAACCGGCGGGTCGGATCACCAGAACTGCCACCAGGCCCGGTCGGGCTGGCGCACGCCATTCTTGAAATACGGCGTGTTGGGGAAGTTCTGCTTCAGCACCCGTTCGGCATCGTCGCGCAACGTTTGCAGGCCCAGCCGCTCGTAGCTGGCGGCCATGATGTAAAGCGCTTCTTCGTTGGACGGCGCGCGCTGGTAGTCGCGCACGGTCAGCTGGGCCCGGTTGGCTGCCGCCAGGTAGGCGCCCCGGCGGAAGTAGTAGCGCGCCACGTGCACCTCATACTCGGCCAGCGCATTAACGATGTAGTCCATCCGGGCCCGGCCGTCTGCGGCGTACTTCGAGTCGGGGTATTGCTCAATCAGCTGGGCAAAGGCCTGGAAAGAATCCCGGGACGCCTGCTGGTCACGCTCAGACAGGTTCTGGCGCGAGAAGCTGCTCAGGAAGCCCATGTTGTCGTTGAAGTTGACCAGACCTTTCAGGTAGAGCGCGTAGTCCATGCCCGGGCTGGACGGGTGCAGCTTGATGAACCTGTCCAGCGTGGCGATGGCCTGCACCCGCTCGCCGGTGCGCCACTGTGCATAGGCCAGGTCTAGCGTGGCCTGCTGCGCCAGCAAGGTGCCGGCAGCGCGGCCCTCGACCTTTTCCAGCGCCTTGATGGCCTGCTCGTAACTGCCCGCGTTCAGGTCGTCCTTGGCCTGTGCATACAATTTCTCAGGGGCGTTGCGCAACTCATCGTCGCGCGAGGTGCTGCCACAGCCGGCCAGGGCCGCCAGCAAGACCAACACGACGGGAGCGGTGTGCAGCAAACGCTGCCGGCGGTCGCTGCGCCCGGCCTGCGGCAAATCGGCGGTTCGGGTGGTGGTGCCCGGTGTTGCCAGCGGGCGGATTTCCTTGAACAAACTCATCGGTGTCGGCGACCGCAGTGCGGCCGGCGTCCTTCCAGGCAGGTAAGCGAACCCCACGATTCTAATGGCCCCATATCCTGAGTCCCTGATCGCCGACGAGCCCGACGCCCCCGAAGAAGCCGAGGTCGAGGTCCGCGAGGCCGCTGTGCACAGGCTGCAGCACGGCCTGCGCCTGGACAAGGTGCTGGTGACGATGGCGCCTGAGTTTTCCCGCAGCTGGCTGCAGCAACTGATAGAGCGCGGCCATGTGCAAGTCGACGGTGTGGCGCAGGACACGGCGTCGCGCAAGCTCAAGAGTGGGCAACACATCAGGCTGGCGCTGGTGCCCACCGCCGAGAGCCTGGCTTTTCGCCCGGAGACCATGGCCTTGTCCATCGTCTACGAGGACGCCCACCTGATGGTGGTCAACAAACCCGCCGGGCTGGTGGTGCATCCTGCTGCCGGGCATTGGTCGGGTACGCTGCTCAACGGCCTGCTGGCGCACCATGCTGCTGCGGCCACGCTGCCGCGGGCCGGCATCGTGCACCGGCTCGACAAGGACACCACCGGCCTGATGGTGGTGGCCAAGACGCTGCAAGCCATGACCGCGCTGGTGCGGCAAATCGCTGCGCGTGACGTGCGCCGTGTCTACCTGGCGCTGGTGCAGGGCCGGGTTGAGTGGTCCGATGCCTCGATCGATGCGCCGATCGGTCGCGACCCGGCCCATCGGCTGCGCATGGCCGTGGTGGCCACGGGCAAACCGGCCCGCACCGATGTCGTGCGGCTCGGAGGGCGTGATGGCGTGACAGCACTGCGCTGCCGTCTGCACACCGGCCGCACCCACCAGATCCGGGTGCACCTGTCCTGGCGCGGCCACGCGCTGGTGGGCGATGTGTTGTATGGCGGCAAGCCGGCACTGGGCCTGACGCGCCAAGCCCTGCACGCCGCCGAACTGGCTTTTGTTCACCCCACGGACAGCCGCGAGCTGGTTTTTACCGCGCCCATGCCGGCCGATCTGGCCGCCGCCTGGGCTTTGACGCTGCCTGCCTGATGCTGGGGCAGGCCCGCCCCGGCGCCGCTCCCACCTTACAACCTGCCTGCCTTTTGCTGGCCATATTGCGGTGCCGCAAAGTCGGGTTACACTGTAGGCATTAGCGAGTGACCTTTGGCGAGAGAATGAGAATTCTCGGCCTCACGGCGCCGCCAGACAGGCTGGCCCCGACGGGCGGCCGAACCGCCCAGGCACGCAGCGACATGCGGCCGGGTAACCAAGAGTGCAGTGGCGATCCGCTTGCCTCTACAACCATACAAAACACGCTGCCGGTGGGCCACCCACCGCCAGTCGGTTGCAAGACCCGAGTCATCCAGCGATAGGCGATGCACCAGTGCCGTTGACCCTCAACGGCCGCAGTGAACAGGGGTTCATGAACACACAAGAGGCCAAACGCGTCCTCGAGACCGCTCTGATCTGCGCGCAGCAGCCTTTGTCGCTGCGCGAGATGCGCAGCCTTTTTGACGAACAGGTCGGTCAGGACACTTTGCGCACGGTGCTCGATGAGTTGGTGCGCGATTGGCAGGGGCGTGGCGTCGAACTTGTGGCGCTGGCCTCAGGTTGGCGCTTCCAGAGCCGACCCGACATGCGTCAGTTCCTCGATCGGCTGTACCCCGAAAAACCACCGCGCTACTCCCGCGCAACGATGGAGACCTTGGCCATCATCGCTTACCGGCAGCCGGTGACGCGGGGCGACATCGAGGACATCCGCGGTGTCACCGTCAGCGGGCCAATCGTCAAACAGCTTGAAGAGCGCGGCTGGATCGAGGCCATCGGCTACCGGGAGGCGCCAGGCCGTCCTGCGCTGTACGCGACCACCCGCCAATTTCTGGATGACCTGGGCTTGGCCAGCCTGGACCAATTGCCGGTGCAAGACGCCCCGCCTGCTGTGGCTGTCTTCGACCCCGGCTCCGCCGGCCAGCCGTCGCTGCTCGGCGACGAACCGGGTGTTCAGGCCCGGCTGGCGCTCCAAACGGATGCGGCGCATCCGGCCTATGACGACCCGGACCTGGATGAGATTTTCGCCCCGGCTTCACTTTCCGACCCGACAACCCCGATGGTTGCCAGCGCACCTTCTTCGGCCGTGATGCCGGAGCCACAAGATTCCCCCCCCGCAGCACACGCATGAACACGCACGATCAAGATTCCACCCCGTCAGACCTGCCCAGCGACGTTTCGCCGGACACTGCAGCGCCCAAAGTTCGCCGCAAGCGCAGCCCGGCAACGCCGGTGGTAGAGGTTGCAACGCAGCCTGCGGCGCAGTTCGAGGCGCCCACCTCTGACGAAGTGTTCAAGCCCAAGCGAACCCGTCGCAAGGTGTCTGACTTGGCCCAGGCAGACGAACTCGGTTCGTCTGTCGAGGCGCCGGTCGCTGCCGCTGCGCCAGCGCCTGCGCCGGTGGCCGCTGGTGTGCCGGTGGCGCCGCCGACAGCTGACGCCGAGCCCCCGGCCAAGGTGAGCAAGCCGCGCAAGCGCGCTGTCGCCGCTGCGGTGCCTGCCCAAGCCGAGGTGCCTGCGGCTGCCGTGCAGGCACTGCAACAGGTTGAAACCCGAGCCGTCGCTGCAGCGCCCGCCCCTCAGGTCAATGCTGTCGAACCTGCAGCCGCCGCCGCAGCGGCTGCAGCCTTGACCCCAACGTTGGCCGAACCCGCCCTGGTTGCCGATCGTGACACCTCCGCCGCAGACGGCGATGGCGACGGTCCACGTCGCCGCAACCGCAACCGCCGCCGGGGCCGCCGCAGCGGCGCCGACCGCGCCCTGCGTGAGGACGGCATGCCTGCCGGCGAAGCAGGGCAGTTGACCGTCACTGCGACCACGGGCGACGACGACGATGACGAGGGCGAGGGCGACGCACCAGTGGTTGACCGCGGCGACAGCGTGCCGCGCGCGGCACCGATCGACGCCGCAGAAACCTTCGCGGCCGTGTTGTCGGGCGACTACGACGCCGATCCGGCCGACGCTGATGCGCCTACTTCTGGCGAGCCCGAACGCCGCGTGCTGGCCGCCGAGCCTGACGCGCCCAAGCTGCACAAGGTGCTGGCCCAGGCCGGCATCGGTTCACGCCGTGACATGGAAGAGTTGATCGCCGAAGGCCAGGTGATGGTCAATGGCCAACCTGCCCACACCGGCCAGCGCATTTCTTTTGGCGACAAGATCAGCGTGGCCGGCAAGGTCATCAAGGTGCGCATTGCACCGCCGCCGCCGCGGGTGATTGCTTACCACAAGCCTGTCGGCGAGGTCGTCACCCACGACGACCCGCAGAACCGGCCCACGGTGTTCCGCCGCTTGCCGCGGCTGCAGCACGGCAAGTGGCAATCGGTGGGGCGACTCGACATCAACACCGAAGGCCTGCTGCTGTTCACCAACTCGGGCGAACTGGCCAATCAGCTGATGCACCCGCGTTTTGGCGTCGAGCGTGAATACGCGGTGCGGGTGCTGGGCACGCTCGAGTCAGACGCCAAAAAGCGCCTGATCGACGGCGTTGATATCGACGGCCAGCGCGCCAGCTTCAAATCCATCGAAGACGGTGGCGGCGAGGGTGTCAACCGCTGGTACCGGGTAGTCATCACCGAAGGCCGCAACCGCGAGGTGCGCAAGTTGTTTGACAAGGTGGGCCTGGGCGTCAGTCGGCTGATCCGCATCCGCTACGGCAGCGTCGTGCTGCCGCGTGGTTTGCGGCGCGGCCTGTTTGTCGACCTCAACGAGTCCGAGGTGCGCGAGGTGCGCCGCCTGGCGACCACCGACCGGCCAGCCCAGGGCATGGCCCCGACACCCCGCCCGCCGCGCCAGGACGGTCCCGGTGCAGGGTCGGCCGCTGCGCCACGCGATGTCCAGGGCGCTGGCCGCGGCAACAACACCCACAACAACCGGCGCAACGGTCCGCCGCCGCAGCGTGCCGACCGCGACCGTCCGGACAGGCCGGACCGTCCCAACCGCCCGGACCGACCGGAACGGCAGACCGATGGCCGCGCCGACCGGCCGGCCGCACGGGGCAGCGAGCGGCGTGACCGCAACCCGGACCGGCAAGTCGACCGGCCGATCGACCGCCTGACGGACCGGCCGGTGGAGCACGACGACGATCGGGACACCGAGAACTTTGCGGCGATCCCCAACCCGCTGATGCAGACATTCGACAAGCGCGCGATCCGGGAGGCCCGCCAGCCCAAGCGCGAGATTGCCGAAGACGGCCCGATCCCGAATCCGCTGGAACAAACCTACGACAAGCGCTTCGTGCAAAAGCCGCGTGGTTTTGGCGTGGGTGGTGGCGGTGCCGGTGGCCGCAAGGGGGGTGGTGGTGGCGGCGGCGCGGGTGGCCAGCCTGATCCGATGAAAACCTCGCTCGGGTACATCGGCGCCGATGCGTTTGTGCGCAAGTTCCAAGGCAATGGCGGTGGTGGCGGTGGCGGCGGTGGCGGCGGCGGTGGCGGCGGTGGCGGTGGCGGTGGCGGTGGCGGTGGCGGTGGCCGACGCGGCGGGAGTGGCGGTGGCGGCGGCGGTCGGCGCGGCGGCGGCGGTCGTTGAATGCCGACGTGGCCCGCGCCCGACCACAAACACGGCAGGTGAGTTCTGGGCGGCTTGCCGCTCGGCGGTGGCCGGCCCGGCAGCGCCGGCTGGCGTGCAACCCAGCCCTGCACCCCGGACTTGTGCCCACGCTAGAATGCCGGGTTAACCTTTAAGTATCGAATCTCAGGAGTTTTTCATGGCCATCGAACGCACCCTCTCGATCATCAAGCCTGACGCCGTCGCCAAGAACGTGATCGGTCAGATTTACGCCCGCTTCGAAGGCGCCGGC
>JANMXG010000418.1:0-12085 GCA_031394235.1 Betaproteobacteria bacterium | reverse complement strand
ACACCGCGCCTCACTTTGCCTGCCGGTGAGCTGGTGTTTGCGGCGCTGGAAGATTTCCACCCCGATCAGTTGGTGGCGCGGCTGGAGGTGTTTCGCTCGCTGCGTGAGCTCCGCCGCCGCTTGCTTGATCCATCAACCTTTTCCCAGGCAGCGGCAGCGTTGTTGCAAACCGAGGCACCGGTCGTCGCCGCCACGCCCGGTGCAGCAGGGGCTGGGCCGGACGACGGGCTGCTGGCGCAATTGCTGGGAGGCGGTGCTGCCGCGGCATGGCAAAACCCGGCGGGCAATTCGTCCGACACGTCTAATGCGGCGGTGGCGTCTGGCACGGGTATCGACGCCTTCATTCGCGCGGTTGTCGCCCCGCACATCGTGCCGGCTATTGCGCCGCAGCAGGCCAGCTACCTCGCCTCGGTCGATGCTGCGATCGCCGAGCAGATGCGGGCGGTGGTGCACGCGCCGGCATTCCAGGCCATGGAGTCAGCCTGGCGCGGCGTGCAGTGGTTGATCAGCAGCCTGGAATTGGACGACGATTTGCAGTTGCACCTGTTTGACGTCAGCCGCGACGAACTGCTGGCTGACGTGGTGGCGGCCCAGGGTCAAATCGAATCGACTGGCGTGTTTCACGCGCTGGTGGACCGCTGGCGCAACCAGCCCGGTGCGGACGGCTGGACCGCCCTGGTGGGGCTGTATGCCTTTGGTCCGTCGGACACCGACATCGGGCTGCTGGCGGCGCTGGGCGTGCTGGCGTCTCAGGCTGGCGGGCCGCTGTTGGCGGGCGGCAGCACCGCGCTGGCCGGCGATGACAGCCCGGCTTTGGCTGGCTGGCAGGCGCTGCGGCGCAGCGAGGTGGCGCGATGGATCGGCCTGGCCGCGCCGCGGGTGCTGCTGAGGCGGCCTTATGGCAAGGCCAGCGACCCGATCGAGAGCTTCCAGTTCGAGGAATGGGTGGCCGCACCGGACCATGAGCAGTTTCTTTGGGGCAACGGTTCGTTGGCCTGCGCGCTGCTGATCGGTCGCGCCTTCAGCGCCAAAGGCTGGGACTTCGAGCCGGGTGACGAGCGCGAGATCGGCGACCTACCGGCTTTCACCTGCCTTGTGGATGGCGCGCCTGAACTGCAGGCCTGCGCCGAGCGTTACCTGGGCGAGCAGGGCGGCAATGCACTGCTGGCGGCGGGGCTGATGCCGGTGATGAGCCACCGGCAGGCCAATGCGGTGACGGTGATGCGGTTTCAGTCGGTGGCGGCGCCGGCTGCGGGATTGGCCGGGCTTGCCAGCTGATTTTGCGGCTTACCATTCGCGTTCCTGAAACGCCTTTCCCGATCACGCTACGGGGTCTCGATGCCGCGTCACATCCACGAACAGACTGAGGTCGAACTCATCTGCCTGCTCAAAGACGGCAAGACCGGCACTGGCAGCGTCGAGTTCGTCGTGTTTCACGACACCGTCGAGGCGGCGCGGGTTCAGGGCGCGGTTGCCGCCAGCGAGAGCGCACCCGCAGGCAAATCCGCCAGCGCAAAATACACGCCGCCAAAGGTGGCCGACAACAAGACGAGCTACCTGCTCACCTACAAGGCGATCGCTGACGGTGAGGACTACAAGTCCGACGATGAGATCCAAGTTTGGCCGCGCGAGGGCAAGCTCACCAGCCGCAACGAGGACGACAGCAAGCCGCTGAAAAACTTCAAGTTCAAAGTGATGCAGAACGGCGCGCCCTTCGGCGCTGGACTCAAGACGACTAACGCCGACCCATCGTTGGAAACTTTCAAGCTCGACAAGGGTTTTCCGTTTCTGCTCGAGGGTGTGGCGCCGTTTGAAATTGTCGGCGACCCTGAGGCGCAGGGTGGCAAGCTGCGAGAGCTGAAGAGCAAGGGCAAGGTCAACTTTGTGGCTGAATTCATCAGCCCCAAGCGGCCGGCTGACGGCCAGGTCCGGCAATGGGTGAATCTGGATGCAGACCCCGCGAAAAAGGGTGCTGACGGCCTGCGCCACACAGTTGAAGTCAGCGTCGGCGTGCTGGGTGACCGCAACCCCGCGGGCGTACCAAACGCCGAGTTGATTGGCGCTGCCGGCATTTTCGTTTTCGTCAATGTCAAGTTCAGCGGCCCGGGTAACAAGAAGAGCTTGCGCAACTCACCCAAGACCGATCTCGTCGCCGGTCTGAACCTTGTCGACCGCAGCGTGGTCAAGGATGGCGTCGACGACGGTGAATGGGAAATCAAGGGCAAGGTCGAATTGGCTGCGGCCAACGGGGTCGGCGTGTTCAAGCTCGAACTTGGCGAGGCTGGCGGCGACTGTTGTGTGGTGCGCATCGGTAGCACGGCGGCCTGTGCTGATGCCGACCTCAGCTTCACCAACTGGCGCAAGCTCTGGTACGAGATCCTGGCCCCTGACTTCATGGAGCTCGAAGACCATTTGCTGACCGACGGCCGCAACCTGCGTGATTTCGCGGCTGGCGGCTTGGCCAATCTGAAGACCTCCGGCGACGCGACCTTCATCGAGTACGAAATTTTCAAGAGCCATTCGTTCACCCAAGTCCAGGCCAGCGCAGCCTGTCCGGGCTCAGTCATGAAGCGGGAGTTCTTCCAACGCGCTGCCGGTCCGGCCCAGGTCTATTTGTTGACCGACTACACCTACCAGACTGACCCCAAGCCCTTCGACGGCGGCAAGGGAAGGCGCAGCCTGCTGTTGAAGGCCTGCGACATCAACCTCTACAACGACGGCCCGGCCACCCACGCAGACCAGGACTCGACCTTCGACGTGCAACAGGCCGATGTCGACTTTGCTTTCCCGGACAGTCGCATGTATTGGTCGCCGGTGTCTGCATGGGGCGGCGGCGGCGGCGCCGACAGCATCAAGAGCA
This sequence comes from Betaproteobacteria bacterium, assembly GCA_031394235.1. Taxonomy (GTDB): domain Bacteria; phylum Pseudomonadota; class Gammaproteobacteria; order Burkholderiales; family Burkholderiaceae_C; genus Pseudaquabacterium. The sequence continues at coordinate 9,225 of JANMXG010000418.1, read as the reverse complement.
TCGGCTGGAAGGCCAGGATTGCCGATCCTGGTGCCTTCCGCGGTCCACCAACCTGTGCCTTCGCCGTGCCGCTGGACGACCAGACCGCCAGCGATGACGGCGATGCCGTGTTCACCCTGGACGAGCTGACCCAGCACCCGTCTGCGTGCCGGGTGTTGTTCAAGAATCCGATGCTCGGCAACACCGCCACCACGCTCGACAGCAGCGCCAAGGCGGTGATCGATGGATGGCTTGCGCCCTTGTGCAGCGACGCCTCGGTGCGGCCACACGGGTTCAAGTTGCAGTTCAGTCTGACCGGGAAGCTCGGCAATGCCAGGCGTACCAGCCGCGTGGAGGCGATCAACAGCTACCTCCAAACAAAGGTGGCGGCGGCGCCAGCCCTGTACAAGCATGCCGGGCTGAAACCTGATGGCACACCGCGCAGCGGCGTGCTCGACTGGCACGCGGTCGTCAACATGGACCGCAGCCACCACCAACAGATCTCGGTCGACCTGCCCAGCGTCAACGCCGATGACCCAGGCACACTGGCTGGCGCGATGTCCGATGTGTGCTGTCCGATCATCTTGAACCTGAAATGGGAACAGCAGCGCGCGGCCAATGGCCTGGCGTCGAACGGCCAGATTCTGGTCAAGTGGGGCATCAACTGCCCGAATTGCATCACTGACACCTTTCTTCACGAGGCCGGCCACCAGTTCAACATGACCAAGACGGGCCACGGCCTGCCGGGTATCCCTGCCGCCAAGGACACCACTGCGAATGAGACCGTGGTGGCCTACCAGACCAACGGCACCCAGGGCCACTACTACACCGGCCACGGGCACAGTGGTGGCCATTGCGCCTATGGACTGTCGGACGCCGACAAGGCGCTGCCCAGCTATGGCGGTCGAACCGGCACCTGCACGCTGTACGGCGAGGGGCCGCGCGATGACGGCCGGCGCAAGCGCTTGAGCTTCTGCCCGCAATGCCAGGATATCTTGCGCGCGACGCCGCTCGAATGAGCCATGCCGCCGCCCTCACCACATTGCGCGATCAGCGCGCGCCAGCCAGGGTTGCATTCCTGGTCCTTGCGTGCGCCGTGTTCAGCGCACCGGCCGCCGGGCCGGCATCCCCCGACCGGCGCACCGCAGGAGACTTTGCTGTGACCCCAGGACCGCTGAAACTCGATGACGCCGATTTCTGGGGCAACCCGGCACGCACACGCGCCGAGATCACCGCACCCTTGGTCGACGGGGGCAAAGAGGTGTTGCTGTACGACGCGCCGGCCGTTGTTCCCATCGACGCCCGCCGCAATGCGCCGACCCAGGCGTTGAGGGTGGCGACGTTCAAGACTTTGCGCGAGCGGCCCTTCGACAGCACCGCAGTCATCATCGTCACTGACCTGGTCAACAACATCACCTCTGCCGCGCTGGCGATCGCACCCTCGACCCGGGAATCTGAACCGCCGGCGCCGCCGAGCAGCGTGCCCATGCTGTCCGGCATCGGCACCGAGACCTTCACCATCGATCTGCGGTCGCGCCTGTCCTTGCCGTGGGAGTCTGGGCGGTATGTCGCCCGCTTGGTGCTGGGCGATCAGGTCAGCGCCGGTCGGATGATCGAGTTGAAAGCAACGTCATCCGTTGTCGATCCCGAAGTCGAGAAGTACAAGGCTGAAGCCCGCAGCCGCACCACGGTTCCGGCGCTTGCGCCGCCGCCTGTGGAGCCGTTCGTGTCGTATCGGCGCGACGACAAGAGCCCGCCACTGCCCGAAGGTCTGGGCATCAACTGGCAGTTGCCTCGCGTCTGTTCGCTCGACACTGGTGCAGCCTGCTTGCTGCGCGGCACCTTTCGACTGCCGGTGCTCAAGCGCCACATCGTCCCGCCAGGGCCAGCACGCCCCGGCACCGAAGCCTTGTTCGCCCAGTTGGCCGGGGGCGTCAAGAGCGCGCCGCTGCCGACGGCAGTGGTGCCCATCACCCTGGTCGGAACCGGCTCACAGGTGGCCGTGCCTGCCGTTTGGCGATTGGTCGTGCCGGTCTATGACGCGCTTGACTTCAGTGCAAACCAGCCGCGCGGCGTCGGCACCTTCACGGTCGACCTGCGCAGACTGCAGGCCTTCGATGGCATTGAGCAGACCTGGTTTCTGTACGCCTTCTCCGATGCAGTGCTGGCCGGGCCGATGACCGTGGGGCTGACGCGGCGACCGCGCACGCCCTGAAACGCCAAGTACCGACCGATGGCCTTGCCTGACCTGCCCGTACTGCGACCCGCGCAATTGCGTGCGCTCGGTCTGGCCGCGCAGGAAAGCTACCTCGAGTTGCTGGCCGATCATGTGGTGTCGGTGTTCCCGACCCACGCCACATTCATCGGTGGGCGGCGCGGCGAGCGGCTGTTGCGGCGCTGTTTGGCCGCAGCCCGTGGCCACGGCTTGTCCGACCGGCACAGCGTGGCGCTCTACACCGATCTCGTGATCGCGCTCGGCGAAGGTTTCGAGGCACAGCCGCGCCACGCGTGGATTGGCGCGATCCTGCAAGCGCACGGTCTGGGTGCGGTGGCCAGGATGTTCTTGATCTACCAGCAACTCCCCGAGCGCTGTCCAGACGCGCCGCTGTTGCCGCCGCCTGACAGCGACGACGATGGCGACGATCAAACGGGTAACGGCGGGCAGCGCGTGTCGCCGCCGTTGCTGGCCTTGTCACCCTCAGGCTTTTGGGGCTGAGGCAGCCGGAATGGACAGCCCGTGAGTCATTGGTCGCAGACGGCGCAGCAATCGGCCAACCAAACCATGAGCGTCAGTGCCACTGATGCCGCGGTGCGCGAGTGCATCGATCGCAGTTGGGAGCCGCTGGCCGAGATCAACGCGCTGCCGCATTGGCAAACGACGCTGCGCGTCCTCGATGAACCTCAACCACTGCCCAAAGCCGACGGCAATTCGAGCTGAAGCTCGACCAGTTGCCCCTGTTCCAGGCGGTACTCCCACAGAGATCGGCCACGCGATACTTCGGTGACGATGCGTTGTATCGGTCCAAAGAAGCGAGCGAGTTGCGCCGGTGTGGCCGATTTCAACCATGCCGGCAAAACGCGCGGATCGTAAAACCTGAACAGATAGCGCCGACCAGCGTCATCACGCACCTTGAGCCAGCGCCGCAGATGCTCGCGTAGCCGTGCGGCGTCGTCAGTGGTGAGGAACAGACCCCAGGCCTTGCCCCATCCCTCGTCCAGCAAGCGCAGAGTCAGGCGATGGTCGGGCAACAATTCCACCAGCTGAGGCGCGTTCATCTCTAAGGCGCGCGGTATCGTGCCGCTGTACAGACAGCGGAACTCAAGCCGCGACTCCAGCAAGGCCAGGTAGATTTTCGGATCGCGCGCGCAGTCCAAGATTGCCCAGACACTGAGCTTCGACTTGGCGTCCTGCGGCCACAGTGCCTGCAGGATTTGCTCGCGTTGCTCGGGCGTCATCCGGGCGCCTCTGCCAACGAGCGCTTGGCAGTGGACTTTGCACACTCCTCACAGAACGGCACACCGTCCTGCGCTGCCTGCTTCAGTACGGCGATCTGGGCCCCTGCATCCAGGTTGGGTTCAAAGGTGCTCTCGGCGGCGGGCGTAGACGTTTCCGCCGTCGGCGCTCGTGGACTGCTGGCGGCCGGTGTAAGCCGTGGAGCAGCGGCCGGCTGGGCGGTCTGGGTCAACTGCCGCAGCACCACGGGTGCCTCCGCGGCAGGCCGCAAGCGCCCCGCCATCAGTGCCGCGAAAAGATAGTCGTTGAGCTGTGCGTCATCCAAGCGCGACAACTCGGTGCCATCGGTCAAACCCAGCGCTGTGCAGCGCAGAGCACTGCGTCCAACATCGTCGACCCTCTGCCGATCCAGCCATTGCCGGCTGCTGGTCTCGTCAACCGTTGGCAGGCTGTTGCCAGGCTGCCGGTGCCAAAGTGCAAGCGGGTCATTGCGACCGGTGGGCGTCGGCATCGGTGGGCTATTGAAGTGGTGAGGGAAAGTGTTGCAAGCGGGGCGTGCTTACCGCCCGACGAAGCGTTGTCGTGGGACTGGATCGAGATCTTATTGCCGAACGGACCAGGCCCCGGTCGAGGACCAGTGGCGGGCAATCGTATGGCAGGACTTGCCCCGCATCCCCGGTGCGCGGCGACGATGGACACACCGCAGACGCCGAGCACTGGCAGACGCGACAGGCCCGAGGGTCAGCGGCTCCATTCGACATGCTGGTGACTACCGTTCCAGCTAAAGGTGAGCTTGCTGCGCGGTCCGTGATGCTCGGTCGCCACTTCGCCCGGAAGTTTTGAAGTCAATTTTCGGCCACGTTCGATTGAACCGGCTACTTCGGCATCGGCGACTTCAGACACCCGCACCGCGCCGACACGGGCGTGCACTGTTGTCGTGACCGCGTGGAGATCACACAACCGCTGGTGCAATATCGACGCGAAACTGGATGCGCCGGCTGAGACCTGCGCGGTGTCGTCGTCTAGGTCGGGATCGCGACCGGCGCCATCGGCAACGATGCTCACCGTTGCTACTTCCCGCAGACCGGCGTTTGCGAGTGCGGCGGCCAGATCGGGTGCGGTCCAGCCGGAAACAAGGCGATTTGCTGCGTCGCCGTGGCCGACAAGGTACAGCCGTGAGCGAGCTGACAGGGGCAGCGGAACCGAGGCATGGCCCGCGAGTGCGCGGTGCAGCGCGTCGAACGATGACGGGTGGGGGTCCATCGCAACGACTTCAGAAGGCACGGGCGGAACGCGCCGCTTGCCGTCCAGCGCCTGTGCCTGTGCCTCCACTCCCCCGCCGCCGTATTCGCTCCGCAGCGCAATGATCAGTTGGCGGTCGTAACCGGCTTCATTGCGGCCTTTCATCTGGTGCTCTCGCACGCCGCCTGGCTGGCGCAGCAGGTCGGTTGCAGCGGCTGCGTCGTGTCCCGCCGGACAGGAGAGGTAGGCCATGGCCCCGGCGCTTCTGTGAGCGGCGGCAGGCCTCGCAACCCGAGTAACCTTGACACTGCCGAACGGTCCGAGGTACCCATTACCTTGGCCCGGTCAGGCAATTGTTCCTACGTAGTGGAATACCTCGAAAATCGGCTTGAGCGGATCCGCGGTTGCATTTTTCACACCAACCTGAATTCCTTTTGCTTTTACCCAGTCGGCTGGTAATTTATCGAGATCGACATTGACCACGGCCCCCACTTTGTCGAAGTTCCAATCGAGGTTTTTCTCGTGGCCGCTGGCCCAGGCGGTCTCGGCAGCCTGGATCGAATCGACCACCACCTTCTCGAACTTGGCCTTGTCGATTTCATTCATAACGATATACGTCGACTTGCGGCATGTCGCGCCTGCCAATGGATTGGCAGTCGGTTTATTCTTGGCTGCCCGACCGACTTCATAAGCGTTGTCGGCAAACTCGAAAGTCATGCATCCGCATGTCGGTGGAGTTTTTCCAAGTACGGGCTCCTTGCACGCAACCGGCGCCCCACTGCCGGTCTCGTGTCGCTTTTGACCGTGGCCGCAGTGTTTACACAATCGGCCCTGTTCCTCGTTGGTCCGATGCCCTGCCTGCTTCGTCATTTTTGCCACGTTGGCAGACTCCAAATCCTCGGGCTTGACCGGCTTCTTGGTGTAAGTAAATAGATGTTTCTTCGCAAAGTTTTTATCAAATTTTATACAATACAGTTTGTTGTCGGACGCCTTCAACACCCATTCCATACTGGCCGTGGGGACACGCGTCTTGTATTTCTGTCCAGCGGAGTCGGTATATTCTTCGTAGTTCCCTGACAACCATTCTGAAGCATCTGGCATTTCAGTTTCTCCTTAGATAATTCTGTTGGATCAGAAGATGGAATTAGAAATTTGTGTCACACAGTACGCCGCATGTTCAACCGTAGAAAAGTGATAACTGCGGCACCCTGTGCGGCAATCGCACTGTAGTTGTTTCAATCGGTTTGAATGACAACCTTGGCGAATTTGACTCGTTGGTGTTTTAAACCTCGCTGACATTGTCCTGCCAAGCCTTCATCTTCAGGTTCATTCAAAAGCCATATTCGAACGCCCCGTCGGCAACGCTGACCTGCACGCGCTCAATCGGCTGTTCGCGCATCATCCTTGTCAAAAACTCGCGGCTGATATCGGGCAGCATGGTGTTGGTCAGGATCGCGTCGATCATGCGCCCGCCGGATTCGTTCTCGGTGCAACGCGACACGACCAGCTTCACAACATCCTCGCCATACTCAAACGGGATCTTGTAGCGCGCCTCGACCCGCTTTTTGATGCGGTTGAGTTGCAGCTTGACGATCTTGCCCAGCATGTCGTCGGACAGCGGGTAGTACGGAATCGCGACCAAACGGCCCAGCAGCGCCGGCGGAAAGATCTTGAGCAGTGGCTCGCGCAGCGCCTTGGCCATTCCTTCCGGGTCCGGCATCAGGTCCGGGTCTTTGCACAGGCCGGCAATCAAGTCGGTGCCGGCGTTGGTGGTCAACAGGATCAAGGTGTTCTTGAAGTCGATGAACCGGCCTTCGCCGTCTTCCATGAAGCCTTTGTCGAACACCTGGAAGAACATCTCGTGCACGTCGGGGTGAGCTTTCTCCACCTCGTCGAGCAGCACCACGCTGTACGGTTTGCGGCGCACGGCCTCGGTCAGCACACCGCCCTCGCCATAGCCCACGTAGCCCGGCGGCGCGCCCTTCAGGGTGGACACGGTGTGCGCCTCCTGATACTCGCTCATGTTGACGGTGATCAGGTTTTGTTCGCCGCCGTACAGCGCTTCGGCCAGTGCCAGCGCGGTTTCGGTTTTGCCCACGCCGGAGGTGCCGGCCAGCATGAAGACGCCGATCGGCTTGTTCGGGTTGTCCAGGCCGGCGCGTGAGGTCTGGATGCGTTTGGCAATCATCTCCATCGCGTGGTCCTGGCCGATAACACGCTGCGCCAGGCTTTGCGCCACCTTCAGGATGGTCTCCATCTCGTTGCGCGCCATGCGACCGACCGGAATACCGGTCCAGTCGCCGACCACGGCCGCCACGGCCTGGTAGTCCACCGTGGGCAGGATCAGCGGGGTTTCGCCTTGCAGCGCGCTCAATTTGTCCTGCACCACTTTGAGTTGCGCCAGTTGGGCGGCGCGCTCGGCTGTGCGATCAGACGCTGTCATGCCATCGGCTGCGGCCTCAACGGCAGCGGCAGCTTCCAGCGAGCTGCCGGTGCCTTCAACCGGCTGGATGCCGGCGCGCAGCTTGGCGCGCAGGTCCAGCAACTCGTCCACCAGCGTGCGCTCTGCAGCCCAGCGTGTGTCCAGTGCGCCCAGCCGGGTGCGTTCGCTGGCCAGCATTTCGGTGGCGTCGGTTTCGCGCTTGCCAATGTCAATGCCGATCGCCTGCTCGCGGCCGATGATGCCAAGCTCGGTCTCCAGCGCCTCGATGCGCTTGCGGCAATCGTCCACTTCGGCGGGGGTGGCATGCAGGCTGACCGCAACCCGGGCACAGGCGGTGTCGAGCAGGCTCACACTCTTGTCGGGCAACTGGCGGGCCGGGATATAGCGGTGGCTCAGCTTCACAGCGGCTTCGAGTGCCTCGTCCAGGATCTGCACTTTGTGGTGCTTTTCCATCGTGCTGGCCACGCCGCGCATCATCAAGATGGCCTTGGGCTCATCGGGTTCATCGACCTGGATGGTCTGGAAACGCCGGGTCAGTGCGGGGTCTTTTTCAATGTGTTTCTTGTACTCGGCAAAGGTGGTGGCACCAATGGTGCGCAGCGTACCGCGTGCCAGTGCAGGCTTGAGCAGGTTGGCCGCATCGCCGGTGCCGGCCGCACCGCCCGCACCGACCAGCGTGTGGGTCTCGTCGATGAACAAGATGATCGGCTTGGCACTGGCCTGCACTTCGTCGATCACCGAGCGCAAGCGCTGCTCGAACTCGCCCTTCATGCTGGCGCCGGCCTGCAGCAGGCCCACATCGAGCGAGCGCAGTTCAACCTCCTTCAAGCTGGGCGGTACGTCGCCGCGGGCGATGCGCTGGGCGAAACCCTCGACCACTGCGGTCTTGCCGACACCTGCCTCGCCCACCAGGATGGGGTTGTTTTGGCGCCGGCGCATCAGGATGTCGACCACCTGGCGGATTTCGTCGTCGCGGCCGACGATCGGATCCATCTTGCCGTTTCGGGCTTGCTCGGTCAGATCGACGGTGAATTTCTTGAGTGCTTCTTGCTTGCCCATGGCCGCCGGAGCGATGGCGCCGCTGGCCTCACCAGGCGCTGCGCCGCCGGCATTGCCACCCGACCCGTCGCTGGCGCCTTGGCCGTCTTCGGGGGAGCCGGCGATGATCTTGGCCAGGCTGTCGGACAGGTCATCGACCTTGAGCTTCTCGAACTGCCGACTGATGGCCAGCATGGCATTGCGCAGGTTCTTGGTCTTGAGCATGCCGACCAGCATGTAGCCACTGCGCACGGTGTTGTCGCCGTACAGCAGCGTGCCATAGACCCAGCCGCGCTCAATAGCGTCGGCGATGTTCTCGGCGATGCCGGAGATGCTGGTGGCGCCGCGCGGCAGCCGGTCGAGTGCTGCGGTCAAGTCCTTGGCCAGTGCCGACATGTCGAGTTGGGCGTGCTTGATCACGCGGTGCCAGTCGGAGTCAGCGCCTTGCAGCAACTGGGCCAGAAAATGCTCCAGCTCGACATACGGATTGCCGCGCAACTTGCAGAACACCGTGGCGCCCTCCACGGCCTTGTAGGTGGAGGCATTGAGCTTGCCAAACAGTGTGACGCGGTTGATTTCTGCCATGGTCTTTCTCTCAGGATTGCAAAAGGTTCGGGACAAGATTCAACGCGGCCGGCCTCGCCCCGGGAGGACGACCCAGCCAAGTGGTCCAGCCGAGCCGGCCATAGCGGCCTGGGCGGCATGCCGGAACCTGGGCCTTGTCGAGCTCCAGGCGCAAGTCCCAGCCAAATTCCAAGCCGACATACTGTTTGAGCAGTGCTTGCAGCGCCGGCAGTGCGCGCCCGACCGGCAAGAGCGCTTCAAAAGCCTCCAGCGTGAGCGGACCGATGTGAACCCGGAAATGGTGCTGACGGTCAAAGACAGCCTGGCCCAGTACGGCGCTGGCACCCAATTGCGATGTGGACAGCCGGCGCGACGCAGCGCGGCGTCCGATGCGGCTGCGCTCGGTCGGTGGCAACGGCATCCAGCGGCCGACGAACTGCTCAATACGCACCTGCATGCCCAGGAAACCCGAAAGCAGGTGGGCCAAGCCATCGGCGTTGCGCAC